>CAYTTF010000190.1:0-9288 GCA_964440665.1 uncultured Myxococcales bacterium
AGACCGATGGGCTGCCCCGCGGTTGGCTACAGCGCGTTCGAGCCAGCCTCTCACGGTTGACGCCCAGGTTTTCGGCCACCCGGATGATCCGCGAGTACGCGTCGCGCTACTACGAGCCCGCCAACCGAGAGCTCGCGCGTCGGATGACCGAGGGGGGCGCGCTGGCGAAGACGCTGAAGAGCTGGGAGAGCCGTCTGATGATCCACTGGCCGGCGCTGCGGTTCGGTCACCTCGAAGCGACCGCCCGTGCAGACGCCTGGGAAATCTCCGTCGAGGTCTATCTCGATGATCTCGACCCCGGTGACGTCCAGGTGGAGCTGTATGCAGAGGCGCTCTCCGCCGCGTCCGAGCCGACGCGCCTGCCGATGCAGGCAGTGCGGCCCTTGGCCGGCACCTCGCACGGGCAGCTCTTTAGCGCGATCGGCCCGGCAAACCGGCCGGTCTCCGACTATACGCCGCGGATCGTTCCCGCTTCGTCGTCGGCCGCTATCCCCCTCGAGCTGCCGCTCATCGTATGGCATCACTAGACGGCGGCGGATGGCGGTGAAATCACACCGGCAGGATCATCGCAGCGGGCGGAGCACCTGGCTGCGAGCCGCGGTCCTGGGAGCCGATGACGGCGTCGTGTCCACGGCGAGCTTGATCATCGGCGTGTCTGCGGCTTCGGCTTCGAAGGGAGCGGTGCTGGTCGCCGGCGTGGCAGGCGTCGTCGCCGGGGCGATGTCGATGGCCGCGGGTGAATACGTTTCCGTCAGCTCACAGCGAGACGTTGAAGAGTCCGACGTGGCGCTAGAGCGCCGACAACTGGCGGAGAACCCCGCAGACGAGCTCGCGGAGCTCACCGAGATCTATGAAAAGCGCGGTCTCGATCGTCGCCTGGCGAGGACGGTCGCCGAGCAGCTGAGCGCGGGTGATCGCCTGAAGGCCCACCTTCGCGACGAACTTGGATTTCGCGAGGCTACCCGGGCTCGCCCGATTCAGGCGGCGATCGTGTCGGCGGTCAGCTTCGCCTCGTTGGCGATCCCGCAGATTGTGGTCGTTCTGCTTACGCCAACCGCGATTCGCATCGCTGCCGTCGCGACCGCAGCTCTGTCCAGCCTGGCAGCGCTGGGTGCGCTCGGCGGCCAGCTCGCCGGTGCGCCCCGCTTGCGGGCCGCGCTTCGCGTGCTGCTGGGAGGTGGATTGGCCATGGCGGTCAGCGCCCTGGTCGGCAAGGTTCTCGGCATCGCCCGACCCTGAGCCGTGTCTCACACCGTCCTCTACGTTGTCTTGGCTGTGGTCGCAGACGGCTGCGCGGCCCTGACGGGCGGCCTGCTCCCAGAGCGCTGGCTGGAACGTAACCGCGGCATCCTCGTCGGGTTCGCAGCGGGCGTTCTCGTCGGGACGACCCTTCTCGACCTTCTGCCCGGATCCCTCGCCAAGACCTCCGGCGGTGTCGTCTTCTTGTCGATCGCGGGGAGCGTGAGCGCGATGGCACTTCTCGACTGGGCGATCGGCCGGCGCAGTCCCGGAAGCTCCGGAACGCGATTGGCCGCGACGCTGCTGGGGGCTGATGCCTTTCACAACACGGCCGATGGCGCGGCGATCGCGGCGTCGTTCCTGACTTCACCGCGCCTCGGCATCATCACGGCCGTCGCGGTCGTCGTTCACGAGGTCCCCGAGGAGCTCGCCGACTACGTCTTGCTCCGCAACGCCGGCCTCCCCCGCGCCCGGGCGCTCCTGGCGATGAGCGGCGTGCAATTGACGGCCGCGATCGGCGCCGCCATCACCCTGCTCTCGTCCGCGATCTGGCGCCACGTCTCCGGCCCGGTTCTCGCCGTCGCGGCGGGAACGTTTCTCTACATCGCCCTGGTCGACTTGATGCCGAGCGTGTGGCGCTCCGAATCGGGCCGACGACGGCCGCGTGCCGACGCTCTGATCGGTCTGCTGGCCGGGCTGGTGCTGAGCATCTTCGAGTCCCTCTGGTAACCCGAAGGAGTTGCGCCGCCCAGCTGACGGACCCGCAAGGTTTGCGCGAAAACATCTGGCGAGAACTCCGAGCAGCCCGCCGGAGATGGCGACCTGTGGTGGCACCCAAGCTGCAGAACAGCCAGGCGTGTCCAATACGAGCCAAGGGAACACCATGCAAAACGAGACTCCTTCCGCATCGAAGAATGGCCGGCAGACCGGCAGCCCCGTCGTCGCGATTCCCGAGCCCCCACGGGCGCCGGGGTTCGTGGGCTGGTTCGAGGTACTCGGCCTCCCCGACGCCCCGGAGGTGGGCGGCAAGGGAGCGAATCTGGGCGAGCTCACACGCGCCGGACTGCCGGTGCCGCCGGGATTCGTTCTCGGCGCGAGCGCGTTCCGCGCCGCCATCGACGCGAGCGCCACCGGGGCCCAGCTACGCACGCTATTTGCGTCGACGGACCCAGATCAGCAGTCCGGGTTGGCGGCCGCCTGCACCGAGATGCGCCGGTTGGTCCGCGAAGGCGGGCTCCCCGCGAGCGTCCGCGAGCCCCTGCTCGCGGCCTACCGGCGCCTCGGCACCGACGTTCGGGTGGCGGTCCGCTCTTCGGCCACCTCGGAAGACAGCGCCGGCGCGTCGTTTGCGGGCATGCACGAGACCTTCACCAACGTCGCCGGTGAGACCGCTCTCGTCGAGGCCGTGCTGGCCTGCTGGGCGTCCGCCTTCGGCGAGCGCGTGATCGCCTACCGCAAGGCACAGCACATGACGGAGATGCCGGCCATCGCGGTGGTGGTTCAGAAGATGGTCGACTCGACCCGCGCCGGCGTCATGTTCACCGCCGATCCCGCGACCAGCGACGTCACCCGTGTCGTGATCGAAGGGGCGTTCGGCCTCGGCGAATCGGTGGTCAGCGGCGCGGTCGAGCCCGACACCTACACGCTGGGCAAAGACGGCCCGCGCCTCCTCGAAGTCCGGGTCGGGCACAAGGCCTTCAAGCTGACCAGAAACGCGACCGGCCAGCAGGTCCAGATCGCGCTGGCGGGAGAAGAGGCCGCGGCGCGCGTTCTCTCCGACGAGCAGGCGCTCGAGCTCGCGCGGCTCGCCTTGGCGGTCGAGCGCCACTACGGCAGCCCGCAAGACCTGGAGTGGGCCGAGGCGGACGGACGCTTCTTCCTGGTTCAATCGCGGCCGATCACGACGCTGTCGCCGCCGGCCGAAGCCCACGCGGTGCTGGTCACCGGCCTTGGCGCGTCGCCCGGGATCGCGGTCGGCCGCGTGCGGAAGCTGATCAGCCCCGCGGAGGGCGGCAAGCTTCAAGACGGCGAGATCTTGGTGGCCGCCATGACCTCGCCGGATTGGGTACCGACCATGCGGCGCGCCGCCGCCGTGGTGACGGACGCGGGCGGGATGACCTGCCACGCCGCGATCGTGAGCCGCGAGCTCGGCGTCCCCTGCGTGGTCGGCGCGCGCACGGCCATGAAGGTACTGCGCGACGGCGAGCTCGTCACCGTGGACGCGAAGCGCGGCCGGGTGCTGGCCGGTGACGTCCGCGCCGAAAGCGGCGCCCCGTCCAAAGAAACCGCCCTGTCGGTCGTCAGCTCGGACCGTGAAGTCGACCGCCAGAGCGCGGCTTCGACAGTGCTGGTCGAGCCGCTGGCGACCCAGCTCTACGTCAACCTCGCCATGCCGGACCAAGCCGAACGTGTGGCGGCTTTGCCCGTCGACGGGGTCGGTCTCCTCCGCGCGGAGTTCATGATCACCGAGGCCCTCGGGGGAAAGCATCCCCGCAAACTGATCGCCGAAGGTGGCCATCAGGTCTTCGTCGATGCCATGTCGCGGGCGTTGCTCCGGATCACGCGCGCTTTCGCCCCGCGCCCGGTCGTCTATCGCACGTACGATTTCCGGACCAACGAGTTCCGCGGTCTGGCGGGCGGCGACGAGTTCGAGCCGCACGAGGAGAACCCGATGATCGGCTACCGCGGCTGCTTTCGATATGTCCAGGACCCGGAGCTGTTCTCGCTCGAGCTCGAAGTCTTGGCCGCCGTCCGTGCCGAGACTCCGTACCTTCTCATATTGATTTCCTGAGTTCGTACCCGCTGGGAGCTGGAAGCCTGCCTCGAGATGATCGCGCGCAGTCCCCTCGGCAAGCAGCGTGGCCTCAAACGCTGGATCATGGCCGAGGTCCCCTCCGTGGTGTTCTGGCTTCCTGAATACGCAGGCATGGGGGTCGACGGTGTCTCGATCGGGTCGAACGATCTGACGCAGCTGATGCTGGGCGTTGACCGCGACAGCCAGACCTGCGCCGAGCTCTTCGACGAAGAAGATCCGGCGGTGCTCGACGCCATCGCGCGCATCGTGGCGGCCTGTCGGGCGGCGGGCATCACGTCGTCCCTCTGCGGCCAGGCGCCCTCGAATCGTCCCGGCTTCGCCGAGCGTCTGGTCTCCTACGGCATCACCTCGATCTCCGTGAACGCCGACGCGGTAGGCTCCGCCCGCACCGCCATCGCCCGCGCCGAGCACAAGCTGCTGGTCGATGCCGGCCGAGCACGGCTGGCATCGACCAGCAGAGACGGGTCCGGAAAGAGGCGCCATTGATGACCTCCGCGCCCACGCGCGCCGAGTGAAGCGCGTCGACCGGCCGGTCTCCCCCGCGCACTTATTGCGCGCAGCGCGGGTTCGAACGCAAACCATTCGCGGTTCTTGCGTGGGATCGTGATGCCTGGGCGTGGCCTCCTTATTGCTCAAGCCCGAGGAATGAAAAAGTTCGTTGGAACAGGGTTCTTGGGCCTCTTCATTCTTGCCGGTTTCGTGTTGGCGGCATCCTGCGCGAGCCAGGGGACGGCACACCAACCGCCTCAGCAAGCACAGCTCACCCAGGCGATCTCCAACCCCGAACGGCAAGATCCCCCAGAGCCGCTTTCACCGGCAGCGCGCGCGATCTTGAAGGAGCGCATGGCCTCTCATGCGCGCGACATGGGCGAGCTCGTCTCGGCGATCATGCTTCTCAAGTACCCGGAGATAGCTCAGCGGGCGGACGCCATTGCGGCAGATGTCAACCTCAGCCGCCCGGTCACGGGCGACGCGACCGAGCTCAACTCTTCACTGCCCGAGAAATTCTTCGTGCGACAAGACGATCTCAAGGCGGCGGCGCGGCTGCTGGGCGATGCCGCGCGAAATCTGGATCCCTATCGAGTCGCGAATGCCTACGGCAGGTTGTCGGAAGGCTGTGTGCGTTGCCATGCGGACTACCGCCCGCGCAACTGAGGGGACGACCGAGGAGACCTCATGCTGACCAAAAAGACCGACATGGACATTCGGAACGACGTCCTACGCGAGCTGGCCTGGGATAGCCGAATCGCGGAAAAGCAGATTGGCGTTCAGGTCGAAGACGGCGTCGTGACCCTGGGCGGGACCGTCGATAGCTTGGCCACGCGGAAGGCGGCGGCGGAAGCCGCGCACCAGGTGGCGTGCGTCAAGGATGTCGCGAACGAGCTGGTGGTGGAGACGGCGACCCATCTAACGGACACCGAGATCGCCAAGGCCGTGCGTCATGCGCTCGAGTGGGACGCCCTGCTTCCGGACCGAGAGATTCGATCGACGGTCGACTCTGGCGTGGTCTCGCTGGAAGGAATCGTGGCGACCCCCATCCAACGAGAAGAGGCGGAAAGCACCGTTGGTCGGCTAAAAGGGGTGAAGCACGTCGACAATCGACTCCAGGTCCGACTTCTGTCGGAGCCGGACGCCGTCGTGGCGTCAATCCGGCAGGCGCTGAACCGACGGGCGGTGCGCGAAGCGGATCGGATCCGCGTCCGCGCCGGCGACGGCGGACAGGTCATCGTGGAGGGAATTGTCCAATCGGCCGAGGAGCGGTACGCGGTGCTGGGAGCGATCCGGGGCACCGGCGGCGTCCAAACGATCGAAGACCGCCTCTGCGTGGAATCGACCGCTCCCGCGCCAGCGCCTCGGGCGGCAACCGGCCGCTAGCAGTCCGCTGAGCAGTCCGCTAGCAGCGCCGAACCAGGAGACCGGAGGACACACCAGAAATGGCCGGAAAAGACGACAACACCAAGTCGCTGATGGAAGCTATTTACAAGCGTCATGCGGTGCGGGCTTACAAGCCAGACAAGATCGACAGCGAAGTAATACGAACGCTGCTGCGCGCTGCGGTTCGGGCTCCCACGGCGATTCATCTCGAGCCCTGGGCCTTCGTGGTGATTCAAGACCGGAATCTGCTCAAGCGTTTGTCCGATCGGGCAAAAGCCATGGCATCAAGCGCGCCGGAGCGAGCACCGACCGCGGCCCAAGCCCATCGCGATCACCCCAATCCTCTCGCCGATCCGAGCTTCAACATATTCTACGACGCCGGTACGCTGATCGTCATCTGCGCCAAGTCGTCGGGACCATTCGCGGTCGCGGATTGCTGGTTGGCCGCAGAGAATTTCATGCTCGCCGCGTACGGCCTCGGTCTCGGCAGCTGCCCGATCGGATTCGCGGTGGCGATGCTGAATCACCCCGGGGTGAAGAGTGAGCTCGGCATTCCCCCCGAGGTGACGCCGATTGCGCCGATCATCGTGGGGGTTCCGAGCGGCGAGGGTTCGCCGACCTCACGCAAAGAACCCGAAATTCTAAGCTGGCGATGACGCCCAGGGCGCGGCGACTACGCCGCCGCGGCCCGACGTTCCATCTGCGCGTCGAAGAACGCCATGATTTCGTCATGCTTGCGCTGGGCGTCGCGCCGGCCGAGATCGATGAGCTGCCGCGCAAAGCCACCGTCGAAGAGAAGATACGACAGGAAGTCGGCCTCGTTGGCGGTATCTCCGCGAGCCATGCGGGTGAATCTGTTCTCGATGAAGTTTCCGTGTCGGGCCCGAAACTGGCGTGACCTGACGTACTCGGCGCTCATTCTCCCGATGTCCTCCGAGGCCTGGATCTGAAGCAGGGGGATCGAGCTTATGGGAGCGCCTCCGTCCTGGGCCAGCCCCTCGTTGAGGCGGCGGACGAAGGTCGATCCGAAGCGCCGCTCTCCGGCAGCCAGCAGACGGTTGATGAGCTCGAGCTGCTCGATGTCTCCGTCGATCCGGTCGAGCGTCAGCGCGTTCAGGGTCTTGCCGAGCAGGAAGAGCGGTCCCGGAAACAGCTTCTGCCTTGGTCGGCCAGCTGCGATTCCGCCGTCCGCGGGAAGCGCGCGGGGGTTGATGGCGACGATGGCCTCCGCGCCGAGCCGCCGGGCCGGAGACAGCGGCACGTGCTGTCGAAGCGAGCCATCGCAATACATCTCCCCCTTGATGCGAACGGCCGGAAACAAGAACGGGATCGCGCCGGACGCCAGCACGTGCTCCGCGCCCAGGGTCACCGGGAGGGCAGAAGTGCGTCCCCACGGCTGAAGCGCCGGCACCTCCTCGCCACGCTGAAAGAATACCGTCGTGCGTCCGGTCGCCACGTTTGTCGCGGTGACGGAGGCCGCCTGGAGATACCCGCTCCGGATTTGCTCGGTGATCCGTGCGAAATCGATCCGGGCCGTGAGCAGCGCTTCGAGAGGTCTGGTGTCCAGAATGCCGCCCCGATTCGCGTCGGACGACGCCTTCCGGGGTGGGTGGCCGAGCAGGGCGCGCAGCATGTTGAAGGCCCGCCGTTTGTCGACGTGAATGACGTCCTCGATCTTGAGGCTGGTCCATTGCTCGACGAAGGCGCGCACGGCCGCCCCCGGATCATGGGCCGACGCGGCCAGCCCACACGCATGAATGGCGCCGATCGAGGTTCCGCAGACGACGTCGATGGGGAGCGACCGGCGCAGCTCTGCGGCCACCCGATCGAAGAGGTAGTCGAGGACGCCGATCTCGTAGGGTCCCCGAGCACCCCCACCGGCCAGGACCCACCCGACGCGCGCCGGTTCGACCGTCGCCGAATGGGCTCGCCTCATAGTAGCGCCCAGGTCTGGTCAGCCATGGCTTCCCCCCGACGCGACCTTGGATCCAATTCGATCTCGCGGTGGCCTCGGCAGACCGGACGGGGTACTCGGATCTTTGGGCGCAACGTATGCGCCCCCCGTGATCGGCGCCAGAATCTCGCCGGCTACTGTGACTGTATTTCCACCCCGCCGTTTGGCTGCATAAAGCGCGCTATCGGCGGCCTCGATGAGCCGAGCCGCGTCTTCTGTGCTGGGTGAGGCAGACGCGACGCCGAAGGACGCGGTGACCACAATGGCTACGCCGTGAAACCGCGTGGGCTGGCTTTCGATCCGAGCCCGGGCCCGTTCAGCCCATGCCGCAGCGTCGGCAGCTTCGGTGTGCGGCAGGATTGCCGCCAGCTCTTCGCCACCGTAGCGCGCGATGACGTCGCCGGATCGCTTCCCGGACTCGAGCAAGGCTGCGACGTGCCGCAGGACCTCGTCTCCCGCCAGGTGCCCGTGGCGATCGTTCACCCGCTTGAAGCGATCGAGGTCGATCATGACCAGAGCGCAGGGCACGTCATATCGACGGGTTCGGTCCAACTCCATGTTCAGCCGCTCATCGAAGCTCCGCCGATTCGGGATCTCCGTGAGGGCGTCGATGGTCGAAAGCTCGTGCAACCTCTTGGATAGCGTCGCCAGCTCGCGGTTGCGCTCGACGAGCAGATCGTGTCGATGACCGATCAGCCTGCCGACGATCGCGAAGATCGTCATCCCTCCAACCGCGAGCGCCAGCGACAGGCGAAAGGGATCGAACCTGTGCCCGGTCGCTACTGCAAGGACGAAGAGACCGATCGGAGCCAGCGAGCCAGCCACCGCTCCAAGGAGCGTGTAACGAGTGGAGATCTTCATCGGTTCCGTCCTCTGCCGGCGGTTCAGTGGTCGTTCCTACACCGTCGCCAACAGCAGCGAGAGCAGGGTCTCCGCTCGGTCACCGAAGTAGCGGACGTCGGGGATCAGTCGCTGCGACGCGATCGCCAGCTGATCCACGAGCTGTGACAGCACGCGTGCGTTGCGCGGGCCGATCGCGAGCACCCCGCGTCCGACCTCGTGCCTTAGGAATGCGACGACCTTTTCCATCGTGTAGCGCCTCCCGGCACTGGTCTGCTCCTCTAGGTCCCCGATCATCTCCCGGATAACCGGGAGCTGGCGTCTCAGCAACGAGCGAGCTTCCTCTTGAGCGCCGATCGGAGGGAGCAGGGCGCCGAGGGGGGCCGACCTCTCGTGTTCGCTGGGGCGGATCGATGCGTTCATCATGCTCTCCTGGTATCGTCGTCCGGGGCACGGAGGGGACCTTTTGCAAGAAGCGTGCGCCAGCTCTGCCGCTGGGAAACCAGGATCCGTCGATGCCGATTGGCGCTAACTCTGCGCGGTCTCGGAATTGAGCTGCAAGGGT
>CAYTTF010000191.1:0-9279 GCA_964440665.1 uncultured Myxococcales bacterium
GGGGGACATCGAAGGTGTCTGGATAGCGCATGCCCTCGATTTCGACGTCGTCACGCAGAGCGATCGCCGAGATCAGGCCGTCGAGATGCTCGAAGACGCGGTAAACGAACTCGTTGAGTACCGGACATCAGTCGGACTGCCACCGGTGGAACTGCGGCCAGCGCCAGAGGAAGTCTGGGAGCTGGCCGACAGGGTCGTCGGCAGCAAGGTGCCCCGAGAGCCTGCGTCCGCGTGGGTCCGGGCCGGAAAGTCCAACGTGCCGCTGGTTAGAACGCCGACCGCAGCGGCGGACGCATCTCGCTCAGGGCCTTCGCCGACGACATACATCAGCGATAGCCCCCCTGGGCTTCATGCCGGCGCGCTTTAGGGATGTCCTGCGTGCTCTGCACGCGCTCAACGTTGAGATTCTTAGGCGCCAGGGGGCGGGCAGCCACTGCATCCTCAGGGACTCAAAGGGGCATGTCTATACGTTGCCCCTCAGCAACGGGGCACGAACGGAGCTGTCGGACCATTACATCAAGGGTCTATGCCGCAGCTTCGAACTCGATCTTGATGAGTTCAAGAAACTGCTCTGATCGTGCCGTGGTGGACGCGCTACACCGTTACGGCCCCGCGTGCGTCAGGTGGGCGATCCCCAAAAAGTTGCGCTATGGCGAAGGTAAGATAATGTGCGCCTATGTCGGTAAAAGCACGCTACGTTTGGATTGTTCCCGCGGTTCTGGTCGCATCCTGGTTGGCCGTTCGGTCGCTCGCCGCCTATCCGGCCTACGAGATGGAGGATCCCCAGCTCACGCTGGTCTCCTCGCAGGAGATCGCCGATCCGGCGCTCACGGGGCTGATCTCGCACTTCGCCGCCGAAGCCCGCGGGCAGCGCTGACCCGCGGGGCGACCCGGCGGGAAGGGCCGCCGGCGTGAGCCTCCGGAGCATGACCGGGTTCGGTCGGGCGTCGGCCGATGCCGGCGCGCGACGCCTGCGTGTCGAGATCCGCTCGGTGAATCACCGCGGGCTCGATCTCAAGATTCGCGGCGCCGAACCGGACGCCTTCTGCGACGCGGAGATCGCGCGCGTCGTCCGAGCGGCGGTCGAGCGGGGCGCGGTAACCGTTCACGTCCGCGACGAGTCGGCCGCGTCGTCGGCCGGCGTCGACGGGGCGCGGGTGCGCGAGGTCTTCCAGGTCCTCGATCTCTTGCGGCAGGAGCTGGAGATCGAGGAGCCCGTGACCCTGGCGACCGTCGGCGCATTCATGGGGTCGAGCCCGCGCTCGGACCTGGGCGGGGAGGCGCTCTGGGAGGCGCTCGGGCCGGCGGTCGCGACGGCGCTTGCGGAGCTGCGGGCCATGCGGGCGCTCGAGGGCGCTGCGCTGGCCGCGGATCTGGGCGCCCGCCGCGCGCGGCTCGAAGAGCTGGCCGGGGCGCTGCGCACCCGGACCGCGGCGCTGCCGGAGAAGTTCGCGCATCGTCTGGACGAGCGGCTGGGGGCGTTGCGACAGCAGGCCGGGTTCGATCCGGGCCGGATCACCCAGGAGGTGGCGCTCATGGCCGAGCGGCTGGACGTCTCCGAGGAGCTGGTCCGCTATGAAACCCATCTGCACCACCTGGCCGATCTGCTGCGCGCCGAGGAGGCGGTCGGGCGCAAGCTGGATTTCGTGATCCAGGAGATCGGCCGCGAGCTCAACACCATCGCCTCCAAGGCCCAGGACGCCGAGGTGGCCGGCCTGGTCATCGACGCCAAGGCGGAGCTGGAGAAGATGCGCGAGCAAGCCCAGAACGTGGAGTAAGCTTATTGTCGATCGCGTGGGGCGTAGCTCGGCTCCGCCGGGCGAAGCCCCTTCGCGGGAGGTTGCAGGAACCCTTTCAGGGTTCCTGTGTTGTGGATGGTAGACTCTGGGCGATGACAGACGCTGAGCTGGGGACGCGCAAAGGCATCCTGCTCGTTATTTCTTCGCCCTCGGGGGCCGGCAAGACCACGCTGGCGCATCTTCTGGCCCAGCGGGAGCGGCTGGAGTTTTCGGTTTCGTACACCACGCGGACGCCGCGGACCGGCGAGCGGGACGACGTCGACTACAAGTTCGTCACCGAGGACGAGTTCTCGCGCATGATCGAGCGCAACGAGTTCGCCGAGTGGGCGAAGGTGCACGGGAGCCGCTACGGCACCGCGATCCACACCGTCAACCGCGCGCTCGAAGACGGCAAGGACTACCTCTTCGACGTCGACTGGCAGGGTGGCGCGCAGATCCGGCGCCAGTGGCCGGAGGAGAGCGTGCTGGTCTTCATCCTGCCGCCGTCGATGGCCGAGCTCGAACGACGTCTGCGACGGCGCGCCACCGACGCGCCCGCGGCGATCGAGCAGCGACTCGAGACCGCCACCCGGGAGCTCGAGCACTTTGCGGAGTACGACTATCTGGTGGTGAACGACAACCTCGAGACGGCGCTCAAGGAGCTGTCGTCGATCTACGTGGCGGCCCGTTGCGCGCGGACCCGTCGCGGTCACTACGGCCACGCGTTGCTCCAGGAGGCGCAGGCGCAGGCGCAGGTACGCGAGCGGCCCGCCTCCCCGCAATGACCGCGGTCCAGGAGATCTGCGCGCAGGTACGCGGCTACGACGGCGGCGCCGACACCGGCCTCATCGAGCGCAGCTTCGCCTTCGCCGCCGAGCGCCACGCGGGCCAGAAACGGCGCTCCGGAGAGCCGTACGTCGTTCACCCTGTCGGCGTCGCGCGCATCATCTCCGAGCTGCGCCTCGACGTGCCGTCGGTGTGCGCCGGACTTCTGCACGACTGCGTCGAGGACACCAGCGCCACCGCCGAGGACATCGGCCGACTCTTCGGCACCGAGATCCAGTCGCTGGTCGAGGGGGTCACCAAGCTCGGTCAGATCTCCTGGACCACCCGCGAAGAACGCCAGGCCGAGAACTTCCGCAAGATGCTGCTGGCGATGGCGCGCGACATCCGCGTCATCTTGATCAAGCTCGCCGATCGGGTCGACAACATGCGGACGCTCGCGCACATGCCGCGCGACAAGCAGGAACGGATCGCGCGCGAGACCATGGAGATCTACGCGCCGCTCGCCAACCGCCTCGGGATCCAATGGATGAAGGTGGAGCTGGAGGACCTGGCGTTCAAGTACCTCGAGCCGACGGAGTACGACCAGCTGGTCGCGCGGCTGGCCGAGACCGCCGGCTCGCGCGAGGCCTACATCACCGAGGTGGTCGACAAGCTCAAGTCGGTGCTGGCGGAGGGGGAGATCAAGGCCCAGGTGTCGGGGCGCGCCAAACACCTCTGGTCGATCTACCAGAAGATGAAGAAGACGGGCCGCGACGTCGAACAGATCTACGACGTGCTGGCGTTTCGCGTGAACACCGAATCGGTGCGCGACTGCTACGCCGTGCTCGGCATCGTCCATTCCAACTGGACGCCCGTCCCCGGGCGCTTCAAGGACTTCATCGCGCTGCCCAAGCCCAACCTCTATCAGTCGCTGCACACGACGGTGATCGGACCACGCGCGGAGCGGATGGAGGTGCAGATCCGCACCCAGGAGATGCACCGGATCGCCGAGCAGGGGATCGCGGCCCACTGGAAGTACAAGGAGCAGAAGACCCACACCGCCGACGACGGGAAGGCCTTCGCCTGGCTGCGGCAGCTGATGGAGTGGCAGCGGGATCTCAAGGACCCGACCGAGTTCATCGAGACCGTCAAGATCGATCTCTTTCAAGACGAGGTCTTCGTCTTTACGCCGAAGGGCGACGTCAAGGCGCTGCCCAAAGGGGCGACGCCCATCGATCTCGCCTACGCCGTTCACTCGCAGGTGGGCGAGCACTGCTCCGGCGCGCGCGTCAACGGGCTCATCGTTCCGTTGCGGTACGCGCTGCGCAACGGCGACACCGTCGAGATCCTGGCGTCGGCGAACCAGAAGCCGTCGAAGGACTGGCTCAAGTTCGTCATCACCAGCCGCGCCCGAACCAAGATCCGCCACTTCATCCGCATGGAGCAGCGCGAGCGCAGCCGGCAGATGGGACGCGACCTCCTCGGACGCGAGCTGCGCAAGCAGGACGCCTCGCTCGCTTCGGCGGAGCGCGAAGGGCTGCTCGACGCGGCGGCGCAGCGCTTGCGCCTCGGCGGCGCCGACGATCTTCTGGTCGCGGTCGGCTACGGGAAGGTGAGCCCGGGACACGCCGCCGATGCGGTGTTGATCGATCGGGTGACGAACGGCACCACGGCGCCGTCCATCCCGATCCCCGAAGCGCCCGCCGCTGTCCGCCGGCCGGTGCCCAAGCGATCGATCGCGGGCATCAAGGTCCAGGGTGAGGCCGACATCCTGGTCAAGTTCGCCAAGTGCTGCACGCCGGTCCCCGGCGATTCGATCATCGGCTTCATCAGCCGCGGGCACGGGGTCGTGATCCACACCCGGGATTGTTCGAAGGCGCTCGACCTGGATCCGGTCCGGCGCGTCGACGTCTCCTGGGACGACGAATCCAAGACCCTGCGGCCGGTGGCGGTCCAGGTCACCTGCTCGGACCGCCCGGGGCTACTGGCCGCCATCTCGAAGTCGTTTACCGAGCACGGTGTGAACATCTCCCAGGCCAAGTGCCGGACGACCGAGGACGGCCGGGCCGTCAACACCTTCCAGGTCACGGTCGGGCACCTCGATCAGCTCAAGACCGTGCTGCGCACCCTCGAGACGATCGAGGGAGTGGTCTCCGCGACGCGGCTGTGATAAGAAGCCCCGGCCATGGCGTCGAATACCCGCAAGACCTGGAAGCGTAGGGTGCGCAAGCACGCGAACAACGGCAAGAAACGTAAGGCCAAGGAGTCGAAGCACTCGACCCTGACCTCGGCCGAGCTGTTCGCCGGGCTCGGAACGCCCGGCGACAAATAGGCCGCCCCCAGGTGGCCGCAGGGCCCCCATTCGCGGCCCGCGAGACCCAGCGCCGAATCGCCCGAGTTGGTTTCGGGAAGGCCAGATCCCAGGTGACCCCGCAAGGTGCTGAAATGGGGGCGCTATTATTGATTTTTCGCCAAAACTATGCGCTAACTAACCTCTGACGTCGTGCGACGAATGGGCGACGCGGTAGAGCAGCTGGTCACGACGCCAGGAGCCGGATGAAAGTCTGCCCGAACTGTCAGACCCAGTATCCCGACGACGCCAACTTTTGCCCGCAGGAGACCTGCGCGACCCCCGAGGGGCCGAGGCGTCTCGACGTCGTTCCGGGGGCGCAGCCCCCGCGGTACGAGCTCGAGGCACAGCTGGGCGGCAGTCGCAGCGGTGAAGTCTTTCGGGCTCGCGACACGCAGACCGGCGCGGCCGTTGCTTACAAGCGGGTCGCGCGCGGCGCGATCTCGACACCGGCGGTGCTCGAGCGCTCGCTACGCGAGCTCAAGCAGCTGCAGCGTGCGCAGAGCCCACGCCTCGCGCGGATTCTCGACTTCGGCAAGGAGCCAGACAGCGGCACGCTCTTCGTGGTGACCGATCTGGTCGAGGGGGAGCCGCTCGACCGCGTGGTCGCCTCGTCGGGCGCGTTCCCGCTCGACCGCGCCAAGAAGATCGCCGCCCAGATCGGCGAGGCGCTGCTCGAAGGCCAGAAGGTCGGGGTGGTCCACCACGACCTGGCCTCGAAGAATGTGCTCCTCGGCGCCGGCGACGAGGTGAAGCTGATCAACTTCATCGCGCCTTGTCCGGTGACGGAGACCATCTTCGGCGTGCCGGAATACCTTTCGCCCGAGCAGGCCGAAGGAAAGCTCGTCGATCAACGCTCCAACACCTACAGCCTGAGCGCGATCTTGATGCTGATGCTGACCGGGAAGCCGCCGGTCGAGGGGGCGGACACCGCGGCGATTCTGGCGCAGATATTGAAGGGGACACCGATGCCGCCCAGCTTGCGGGCCCCCGGTCTGAACGCCGAGATCGATCGCGTGATCATGAAGGCGATGGACAAGAGCCCGAATCGGCGGCCGCTGACCATGCGCCAGTTCCTGACCGATGTGTCGGGCCTGGTTGCGGGCGGCGCGGCGGTCTCCGACCCCAACCGCAGCGTCGGGTTCGCGAAGACCATGATGTTCACGGGTGGCTCGCCCGAAGTGCAGAAGCTGGTCAACCAGGCGCTGGCGGCGCGTGCGGAGGCCAACGGAACCGGTGCGCAGGGTGGATCTGCCGAAGGGACGCCGCCGCTCGGGAGACCTCCGCAAGCCTCGGATTCCCAGGCGACCCCGCCGCCGCTGCTGCAGCAACCGCAACCGGCCTTGGGGCCGAGGCGCACCCATGGTGCGGCGATCGCGGCCACGATGGTCTCGCTTCCAGCCGCGGGATCGGGCATCCCCGGTGGGGTCACGAGCGGAGGGGGTGTCGGCAGCAGGCCGGTCGAACCCTCGCCGGCCCCGGCTGCCGCGACGCCACCTCCAGCGGCTGGCGCGGGGCCGTCGAAACCGGCCGGGGCCGCGGGTGCCTTCCGGGAGACGCTCTGGTTCAAGCAGGGAGACGTCGACCAGATGGTGGCCGACGCCCGCGCGAAGATCGAGGCGGCGCGCGGCAAGGCCGAGCCGGTCGCCGCCGAACCGGAGCTTCCCGTCGTGGATACGAAACCGCTCGAGGACCGATACGTCGACGACGGTTCGGTGACCGTGGACGATCGCAAGGCCTACTCGCTCCGTTCCGGCGCCACCAGCACCGCGCTCCCCACCGTCGGCGGCGTCGTGCCGGGGGAGCGGATGAGCGAGGCCGAGATGATCGGCGAAATCGGGAGCGGCAAGCGGGTGGCGATCATCGTCGTCGCGGTGGTCATCGTTCTCGGCCTGGTGGCCGGACTGTTCGTTGGACTGCGGCGTAAGCACGCCGCGCAAAATGCCGTCGTCTCGATGCCGGTTGCGCCGACGCCGACGCCGGCGGCGGCGCCGACGCCGGCGGCGGCCGCCGCTGCGCCCTCACCGCCGGTACCGGTGCCGGCCGCCGCAGCCGCCGCGCCGGCCGGCGACGAGGGGGCCGCGGCGGCACCCAAGCCCCATCCCGTCGCCCACAAGCACGCGGCCGCCGCGAAGGTGGCCGCCAAAAAAGCCAAGGGCAAGAAGCACCGCTAGATCGGGAGATTGGGCGGTCGACGGGGCCGCCGAGGCTAGAGCAGGCGGTCGACCGCGGCCGCTACCGCGCGCGCGACGTCCTCGATGCCGCCGCGTGCATCGAGGGTCGTGGCGCGCGGATCGCCCGCGACGAGCTCGCGGTAGCGGGCAGCCACCCTAGCCTGAACGTCGTCGTCGTCGTACCGCTCGAGGGCGCGACCGGCGGCCCGTCGTCGCGCGGCCGCCGCGGCGACCGGCAGATCGAGGAGCAGCGTCAGATCCGGCGCACGCAGATCGCGCGCCAGCGTCGCGACCCACTCGCGCTCGGCCTCTTGCGCCTGGTACGCCAGCGACGAAAGCAGATAGCGGTCGGAGACGACGTCGATCCCCGCGGCCAGGGCGGGCTCGATCTCGCGGGACAGATGGTCGCGCCTGTCGGCGGCGAAGAGCAGCGACATGGCCAGCCCGTCGGCGGGCGCTCCGTCGGGCAGCCGGTGCCCCCCCAGCAAGATCTCGCGCAGCAGACGCCCCACCGGTCCGGCGCTCGGCTCGCGCGTGGGGTGGACCCGCCGGCCCCGGCCTCGGAGGTGACGTTCGAGCAGCCCGAGCTGGGTGGTCGTTCCCGAGCCGTCGATGCCTTCGAGGACGATGAAGAGAGGGTTGGGCATGGAAGCGGGCCGCGCTTGAGTAAAACGCCTCCCCGATCTACACGGTGTGCGGGGTGTCGAAAAGACCAATCAGGGACGGCAGGGGCGCCGGGGCGGGCCTTCCATCGGTCGTCGCGCTGGCGGCTATCGGGTTGGCGGCGTTCGCGCTGGCGCCGTCCGGTTGCCGCCGATCGCGCGGCCCATCCTCGGCGCCGAACACCTCCGCGACGGTGCTCGACGCGCGCTACGTTCGCTGCGTCGAGCGCCCCGAGGGGTGTGTCTGGTGCGAAGGGCGCGGGCCGATGCCGCCGCTCGTCGATCCCGACGCGATCCCGCCTTCGCTCTGCGATCCCAAGGACCCCGGCGACTGCGTCGATTTTTGCTCCCGGCTCACGCCGGAGTGCGCGGTCCCCTGGCGGACGGTGCCGAGCTGCCTGCTGCCCTCGGAACAGGAATTTCGGCGCGAGATCTTTCGCCGCGATACCGCCGACCGTCCGGAGGCGCTGGTGCAGGGGCGCATCACCGACGAAGCGGCCCGGCGGATCGAGGGCGCGAAGATCCGCGTCTGGTTCCAGGGAACGGCGATCCTCGATGAGGTCTCGGGCAAGGACGGGAGCTACCGCCTGCATTTGCGTGCGGGCCCTTGGACCTACTCGATCCGAGTGAGCCACGCGGGCCTGGCCACCGAGATCGCCGACCTGCACATCGATCGGGCCGGAACGACGGTCCGCAACTTTCGCCTGGCGCAGGAGACGTTCATCCGCGGGCGGGTCGCGGGTGGCAAGGGCGAGCCGATCGCCGGCGCCGCGATCCATGCCGTGCGCAGTCCGGACGACCTCGTCGATACCGGCTCGGCGCAGAGCGGCGACGACGGTTCGTTCGTCATCGCCGGGATCGATAGCAAGCGCTACTTCCTGCGCGCCTCGAAGTTCGGCTGGCTTCCCGAGATGCTCAAATGGGGCGTGACCGCCCCCGCGACCCGCATCGCGTTCAAGCTGGTGCGCACGGGCGTCATCCAGGGTCGGGTGGTGGATTCGGATGGCGAAGGGCAGGGGAGCGCGTCGGTGGTTGCTCTCCCCTCGGCCGGTCTGGGCAACGCCGGCTCGCCGATCATCTGGACGGTCGATGCCGACGGGAGATTCGCTCAAGACCGATTCGAGCCCGGGACTTACTACCTGTGGGCGCGGCACGGCGAGATGCTGGTGTTTCCACCGGAGAAGATCGAAATCAGCGACACCAGCCTGGACGCGCAGATCGAGCTGCATCTCGGACACCGGGGGGCGCGCGTGCGCGGGCGCATCGTCACCCGTGGGGGATCGGCGCTCGATCCCGAAACACGCGCGGTCCTTTTCGGGCTGTCACCGCTGGCGCTGCCGCGCAAGGCGGTGGGCGAGATCGATCACGACGGATCGTTCGCGGTCGGCGCGCTGCTCCCGGGCCGCTACGAGCTCTCGGTGCGGGTCGGCGCCAGGCTGCTTCCGATCATCAGCGGGCCGCGCGAAGTGGAGATCCCGATCGAGCCCGGCGCGACCGTGGACCTCTCCGAAACGATCGTCGTCCGCCCCCAAGCCGAGGAATGATCCCTA
>CAYTTF010000192.1:0-9264 GCA_964440665.1 uncultured Myxococcales bacterium
GCCCCGGGGTGTTTGAAGACCTTGGAGTAGGTCGAGCCGTTGGGGCGGACGCCGGCGTCGAACTCGTTCGGCTTCGCGATCGAAAACACGTCGTGGTAGATGCGATCGTCGTTGCGGAACTGCACCAATGTGCCGACCGGGACGGCCAGCACGTGGGGCAGAAAGGTCTTGTCGCGCTGGGTGACGATCTGGTTCGCCGCCGGTTCCGGCCGCGGTGTCGATCCGTCCAAGCGCCGCAACCAGATCACGGTCCCGCCGGGGCCGATTTGCCCGCCGCCGGTCACGACGCCGGCCACGCTGACCAGCCCCTCGTGACGGGGGC
Organism: uncultured Myxococcales bacterium; assembly: GCA_964440665.1. Taxonomy (GTDB): domain Bacteria; phylum Myxococcota_A; class Polyangia; order Fen-1088; family Fen-1088; genus JADGRB01. The sequence continues at coordinate 323 of CAYTTF010000192.1, forward strand.
CGGCGACGCCACCGCCGTGACCGTGCGACTGGGCGGGTTTCTCCTCGGCGACGGGCTCGGGCTCGATCGCCTCGGCGGCCTGAGGCTCGGGCCGGAGGCCGGGCTTTCCGGCTCGGGCGCGCGCATCGTCCAGGAAGGGGGTCACCACCAGTTCGATCTGCGGGTCCAGCCCCGGCATGCGCAGGAGCGTCTCCCACTTGTCGGCGGCGGCCGCGTAGTCGCCGTGCTGGAAGGCGAGCTTGCCGCCGGCCATCAGGTTGAAGATCAGATACTGGCGCTCGGCCGCGGACTTGAAACCGATGTCCTGGGGCGTCTTCACCGGCAACGGCAAGGGGAGATCGTCGCCCAGCCAGCGACTGTCGCCGGCGGGCGCGGCGAAGGCCGGCCGCGCCGCCACGCCGAGATCGAAGCAGAGCCCCAGCAGGAGCACACCTAGGATCTTGGTCTTGGTCGTCGTCATAGTCATCATCGTCATCGTTATCACCAGGTCCAGACCGCCGACGACGTGAAGACGTTGTTGGCGACGCTGGGCGCCCCTTCGATCTCGCGGTTGACGAGGTACTCGGCCTTCACCTGCAGGCTCTCCCCGATGCCCACGTTCACACCGACGGTGGTGCGGTCGACGGTGATCGCGCTGCCGGTGAAGTCCGGGAACTCCGCGTGTCGCTGCTCGTAGCGGGCGTACAGGGTGATCCGGAAAGGATCGATCGAGAGCGGCAACTCCTCCGCGGCCTGGATCCAGAAGCCGTGCGCGTAGAACTCGTCGATCAATACGGCCGTGCCGGTGATGCCGGTGCCGGTGAGCTTGGTGACCGGCATCATGGTCACCCCGCCCGCGTCCTCTTCCGATACGTGGACGTACTCGCCCGACAGCGTGAGCGTCGGGAGGATCAGACGCGCGTCGAATCCAAGCAGCGTCTGGGGGGCCTCGGTGGTGAAGGACTGATCGTTGCGCGGCCCACGTTCGGCGCTGCCACCCAGCTTGAAGGAGATCCGGGGCAGGTTCAGCTCGTAGCCGACCCGCACGGCCAACATCGGGACGCCCGTCAAGCTCCGGGAGGGTCCTTGCAGCGCTTCCACGAACGTTCCGCTGTTGGTGGCCGACGCGTTGACGCTGACTGCCGATGAGATCGGGATGATCTGATAGCGATAGAAAGCCTTCACGCCCACCGATTGGCCGGTGGTGTACCGGGCGATGAGCGACGGCGTGATGCCGATGCGGAAGTTGGCCTCGTTGTCGAGGTATTCGATCCCGAACACCGAATCGAATTTGCCGATGCTGATCGCGAGCTCCGCGCTTTTGAGCGGGGTGACGCGGCCGAAGGCCTGCTCCAGGTAGAGGCGGGTGTATTCGCCGCCCGGGATGTTCTCGCTCGCGTCGGGATCGTAGAGGCGCGGGATGACCTGCACGCGGGTGAAGATCATCACCGGGATCTCGGACGCGGTGTACCGAACATCGACGTCGGCCGTGTTGAGCAGGAACGACGCCTTGCCGCCGATGCCCGCCGAGCGCGGCAGAAAGCCGCCGATCACGGGCGCGGCGCCGGGTACCGTGGTCGACGCGGCGTCTCCACGGGAGTTCACCGCTGGCGCAAACGAATCGACATAGTAGTCCGCCGGGCCCGGCGGCGGCGTGGCGGCATACGATCCGGGGAAGCTGGTGCCGTCCCCCTCGGCCCTCGCGAACCCGACGTCCAGGTAACCGGTGATGACCAGCGGGGAGGTCGTCGGCGGGGGTGGCGGGAGAACCTCCTCGGGGGGCGCCGACTCGACCTCGCCGTTCGAGGTCGAGTCGGGCGGGGGCGCCGCAGCCAGGTTCAGCGACGGGGTCGACGCCGCGGTCTCGCCGGCAGCGGCCAGGGCCGTAACCGGAAAAACTGAAGCTACGAGTAATGCTGAAAGCCGCCCGCCGCCCTTCAAGCGGAGCCCGCTGCGTTCGGGACCCAACGTGATACCTCCTCGATCTGATTTGCTCGGACCCTCCACGGCTCGATTGGGTTACCTGAGATCTAGCTGCCGGCTCATGCTACCAGATAGCCTGCGGTCGCAGGCATTTCCCAATGACCGTGCGAGTTTCCGCAGGAAGCGCCGGCAACCGGCGCCCGTCACCTCGTCGTCGCGGGGCGCCTCAGTCGTTGCGCGGGGCGCCCGCGGGGCGGGAGGCGCGGGGCGGCCGGCGGCGTTCCGGCACGGCGGCGGGCATCGGGCCGCGCGCCCGTTCGTCGAGAACGGCCCGCAGAGTAGAGGTGAGCAGCGACTTCACCTCGGCCGACAGGGCCCGGACCGCCGGCGGGGCTTCGAGCAAACGCGCGATCAGCCGATCGCGCAGCGCCCGGCCCCGCTCCGTCACCACCAGCGTCTTGATCCGGCGGTCGTGATCGGCGCCGCGGCGGGCGATGAGGCCGCGGGTCTCCAGCTTGTCGACGATCCCGGTGACGTTGGAGGCGTCGCAGGCCAGCGCTTCGGCCAGGGTGCTCATCGCCAGCGGACGCTCGGGATCGAGGCGGCGCAACGCCAGCCCCTGCGAAGGCGTGAGGTCCAGCTCTTCGCAGAGCGCGCTCCACCAGCCCCGCATGCCCAGCAGGAGCTCGATGAGCGTCCCCCAGAAGGGATCGGACGCCGGCTGGAGGGGGCCTCGCCTGGAAGTCACGATGCCATATTGTCCGTTCCTTTGATGGTTGACAACCTAAATTATTGTCGTGTACGACTACATCCGAGAGAACCGGATGGACAAGACGATGGAGAAATCTGATTGGAAGCTGCCCGCACCGACGCTGGCGGCGGGGTGGCCAGCCGGCCGGTTTGCGCTTCCACTTGCGCTGTTGTTGTCGCTCGCGCCGGGCTGCAAGCACGCCGCGGCGCCGACGGGCGGCTCCGATGCGGAGTCCGCCCCGGTCGCGGTCACGCTGGTGGCGGCGCGTGAGGTGAAGACGCCCCGAGTCCTCACGCTGTCGGGATCCTTGATCGGCGCCGAAGAGGCGCAGGTCGCCGCGGGGGCCGCCGGGAAAGTGGTGGCGACCTACGTCGAGCGCGGGTCGTACGTCAGAAAAGGCGCGGTCCTGGCGCGCCTCGACGCGCGCGCCGTCAGCGCGCAGGCGGCCAAGGCGACGGCGGACGTCGAATCCCTCAAGGCGCAGGCGGCACAGGCCCAGGTCGACTGCGAACGCACCGATCGACTGTTCGCCAAGGGGGCGATCGCCAAGGCCGATTACGACAAGACGCGCACGCAGTGCGAGACCTCCAGGTGGTCGGTCTCCTCCGCCGAGGCGCAGAAGACGCTGACCACGGAGGCGCTGCACGACACCGAGATCCGGGCGCCGTTTTCGGGGCTGGTGGTCGAGCGGTCGGTGACCGCCGGGGAGTATGTGCGGGTCGATTCGCCGGTGGCCAGGCTGGTGAACGTCGATTCGCTGCGCGTCGAGATCACCGTCCCCGAGGCCGACGTGCCGCTGGTGCGCCAGGGAATGCTGATCGACTTCCGCGCGGCCGGCGACACCGACGGGCGGGTCTACCACGGGAAGATCCGCTACGTTGGCCCGTCGGTGCGCAAGCAGAGCCGCGACGCGATCGTGGAGGCGGTGTTCCAGAACGACGCCCACGATCTGCGGCCCGGCATGTTCGTGACCGCGCGGCTGGCGGTCGGGGAGCAGTCGCTGCCCGCGGTGCCCGCCGCGGCGGTGCGCGCCGACGGGACGCTCCGCCACGTGTACGTGGCGGTCGGCGGTCGCCTGGAGGACCGCCTGGTGCAGGCCGCCGAGGCGCAGGGGGGCGAGGTTCCCATCGTGAGCGGCCTCAAGGCCGGCGAAGAGGTGGTCGCCGAGCTCACCCCCGACGTGCGCGACGGCGCGCGGGTGAAATAGGGGACCGCCGTGCAGTGGCTGGCCAGCATCTGCGTCCGCCGCCCGGTCTTCGCGACCGTGCTGATCCTGTTCATCGTCGTGGTGGGGTTCATCGGGTACACCAAGCTCAACGTCGATCGGTTCCCCAACGTCGACCTCCCGGTGGTCCAGGTCATCACCACCCTGCCGGGCGCCGCGCCGGAGGAGATCGAGACCGAGCTGTCCGACAAGATCGAAGAGGCGATCAACACCATCAGCGGGATCGACGAGCTGCGGTCGGTTTCGACGGAGGGGGTCTCACAGGTCATCGTCAGCTTCCAGCTCGACAAGGACGTCAACGTCGCGGCGCAGGAGGTGCGCGAGCATGTCTCGGCGGTGCTGCCCGATCTGCCGGACGGGACCAAGAGCCCGGTCATCAACAAGCTCGATCCCGACGCGGCGCCGGTGCTGTTCCTGTCACTCGAATCGTCCCGGCCGTTGCGCGAGGTCACGGAGTACGCCGACCACGAGATCCGCGAGGCGCTGGAAAACGTGTCGGGTGTCGGCCAGGTGTCGATCGTCGGTGGTCGCAAGCGGCAGATCCAGGTGGTGCTCGATCCGGAGCGTCTGCGCGGGGCAGGCCTCACGGCGGCCGACGTCCAGCGCGCCATCGTCACGCAGAACGTGACCACCCCCGGCGGAACGGTCGACACCGGCCCGTCGCTGCTGACCTTCCGGGTGAGCGGCCGGGTGCCCAGCGTCGCGGCGGTCGAGGAGCTGGTGGTGCGCAACGTCGACAACCACCCGATCATGATCCGCGACGTCGGTAGCGTCGTCGACGGCCAGGAAGAAGCGCTGACCGCGGCCAGCATCGCCGGCAAGCCGGCCGTGGTCCTCTCGATCCGCAAGCAGTCGGGCGAGAACAGCGTGGCGGTCGTCGATGCCCTGCACGTGCGCATGAAGGAGCTCGCGCCGACGTTGCCGTCCGGCTACACGCTGAACGTGATCCGCGACAACACGGAGACCACCCGCACCAGCGTGAACGCCGTGCGCGAGCACCTGATCCTGGGATCCTTCCTGGCGGCGCTGGTGGTGCTGCTCTTCCTGGGACAGTTCCGAACCACCATCATCGCCGCGCTGGCCATTCCGACTTCCATCATCGGCACCTTCCTCTTGATGTGGCTGATGGGGTTCACGCTCAACACCATCACGCTGCTCGCCCTGGCTCTGGCCGTGGGCATCGTGATCGACGACGCGATCGTCGTGCTGGAGAACATCTTCCGCTTCGTCGAAGAAAAGAAGATCCGGCCCATGCCCGCCGCGATCTACGCGACCAAAGAGATCGGCCTGGCGGTGCTGGCCACCACCTTGTCGCTGCTGGCGGTGTTTCTGCCGGTCGCCTTCATGAACAGCATCCCGGGGCGCTTCCTGCGCAGCTTCGGGCTCACCATGGGTGCCGCCATCGCGATCTCGCTGTTCGTGAGCTTCACGCTCACGCCGATGCTGGCCTCGCGCTGGCTGCGTCTCGATCTGCGGCCGGACGCCGAGCGCCGCAAATCGTTTCTAGAGCGGTTCGTCAACGCCTTCTACGGCCCGATCGAACGCGGCTACATGAAAATCCTGGCCTTCGTCATGCGGCACCGCTGGATCGTGGTGCTGGCGGCGGTGCTCGCGCTGGTCTCGATGAAATGGCTGGTCGCCGCGGTGCCCAAGGGCTTCCTTCCCAAGAACGACGAAGGGCAGTTCGAGATCAGCGTGCGCACGCCGGAGGGGACCAGTCTGGCCGCCACCCAGATCGCCGCTGAGCGGATCGCCCGCCAAGTGCGGGAATGGCCCGAGGTCCAGACGACGCTGCTCACCATCGGCGACAACAGCCAGCAGACCGCCAATCTGGCCTCGATCTTCGTGCGTCTCCTGCCCCCAGATCACCGCACCGTGTCGCAGGATCAGCTGCAGGACCGCGTCCGCAAGGACATCGTCCCCAAGCAACCCAAGGAGTTCCGCATCAGCGCCTCGGCGGTGGCGGCCTTCGGCGGCGGCACCTTCAGCACGGCGACCGTCCAGTACATCCTGACCGGCCCCGATCTCGCGCAGGTCATCAAGTACTCCGGTCAGATCGTCGGCAAGCTCAAGGGCATTCCGGGCGCTGTCGACGTCGACACGACATTGGTGACCGGCAACCCCGAGCTGGTCGCCAGCGTCAACCGGCGCAAGGCTGCCGATCTGGGCGTCAACGTGTCGGACGTCGCGCTGGCCTCCCAGCTGCTCATCGGCGGCGTCAAGGTCTCGCGCTACGAAGAGGCAGGGCGCGAATACGACATCCTGGTGCGCGCCGAAGAGGCGTTTCGGTCGAGCCCGGAGGTGCTGTCGCAGCTCTCGGTGCCCTCGGCGCGCCTCGGCGCCGTGCCTCTGCTCGACGTCGTCGACCTGAAACGCGCCGAGGGCCCCTCCAAGATCGACAGGTACGCGCGCCAGGTGCAGGTGACCTTTCTGGCCAACACGGTGCCGGGCGTCGGCTCGGGCGAGGTCGGCGCCGCGCTCGAACGGGCGGTCAAGGCCATGGGCTTGCCCTCGCAGTACCGTTTCGTCCCCTTCGGGCAGTCGCGCGAGATCGCGCGGACCGGCAAGGCGTTCATCCTCGCCTTCGGGATGTCCTTCATCTTCATGTACCTCATCCTCGCGGCTCAGTTCGAATCCTGGCTGCACCCGATCACGATCTTGCTCGCGCTGCCGCTGACGGTTCCGTTCGCGCTCATGTCGCTGCTCATGCTCGGGCAGTCGCTGGACATCTTCACGATGCTGGGCGTGCTCGTGCTTTTTGGCGTGGTCAAGAAGAACTCGATCCTGCAGATCGCCCACATCAACCAGCTGCGGGGCGAGGGGATGTCGCGTCTCGACGCGATCCTGCACGGCAACCGGGACCGTCTGCGCCCGATCTTGATGACCACGCTGGCGTTCGTGGCCGGCATGTTGCCGCTCTTGACCTCGAAGGGCGTGGGCGCCGAGTTCAACCGCGCCACCGCGGGTCCGGTCGTCGGTGGCCAGCTGCTCTCGCTCCTGCTGACGTTGCTGGCGACGCCGGTCGCCTATTCGCTGTTCGACGATCTCTCCAACTTCACCCGCCGCGTCCTTCGTCTGCGGCGCCGCCCGGACTCCGAGACCGGCGCCGACGAGATCACGCCCAAGGTGGAGCCGGTGGTGGGCGGCAACGGGCAGCACGCCCCCCAAGTCGAGGCGACGCCGTGAGACGGGCGCGATTCGCCGCGCTGGCGGCCGCGCTGGCGGTCGCGTCGGTGTCCGCCGTCGCGCGGGCCCAGCTTTCGCCTGCCGCGGCGCCGCGCGAGCTCACGCTCGACGAGGCGCTCGCGATCGCCAAACGGGCGAACCGGAGCCTGGTGGTCGAGCGTGCGCGTCTCGCGCAGGCCCAGACCAGCGTCGAGCAGGCGTGGGCGGCGCTGTTTCCGACCGTCACCGCGCAGGGAAAGTACACGCGCAACTACAAGCAGGTCGATCTGGATTTCGGGGCCCTGTTCCAGCAGCTGGGGGTCCCACTCACGCCGATGCCCGGGGCGCCGGCCGCGCCACCCATCACGATCCTGAAGCAGAACCAGCTCGACGCCAGCATCAGCGCCACGATGCCGCTGATCGCGCCCGCCGCCTACCCGGCGCTCGAAGCCGTCAAGACCTCGGTCCGCTCCTCGGAGGCGAATTACGAAGCTTCTGAAGCGGCCGTGCTCTTCAGCGTCGCGCAGACGTTCTACGCGGCCGCAGTTGCCGACGAAGTGCTGATCTCCCGCCACTCGAGCATCGCGGTCGACCGCGCGACGCTGGAGAATGCCCGCACCCGGTTCGCCGCCGGCACGGTCACCAAGGTCGACGTCGACAGAGCCGAGCTGGCGTTGGTGCGGGCCGAGTGGGGGGAGCTCGACGCCCGCTATGGCCAGGCGCAGGCTTACCGGGCGCTCGCGACGCTGCTGCAGGCGGAGGCGCCGTTTAAAGTCCGCGCCCCCGAGCCGCCGCCCCCACCCGCGGCCGACGATCTCGACGCGGCCCTGCATCTGCGGCCCGAATTCCGGGCGCTCACCTTCACGGAGAAATCTGCGGACGCGCAGCGCCGCGCTTACGGGTGGCGCTGGGCACCCACGCTGTCGGCGTTCGGCAAGGCGAACATCGGGAACTATCAGGGCTTCTCGGGCGACAAATATGCGTGGTCGACCGGCCTCCAGCTCGACTGGACGCTCTACGACGGCGGCATCCGGGACGCGCAACGCCACCTCGCCGCGGCGCAGGTCATCGAAGCCGAGGCGCGCGCCGGCGTGTTGCGCGACTCGATCCGCGACGATCTCGCCGACAACCGCCTCCTGCTCGAGATCAAGCGACGGGCGGTCCAGGCGGCGATGCGCGCGGTGGGCCTGGCACAGGAGACGCTGGACCTGGTGCGCTCTCAGTACGAGGCCGGCACCGTCACCGAGCTCGACCTCCTGCAGGCGCAGGACAACCTCGTTGCCCAGCAAGAGGCGCTCGCGCAAGCCCACTTCGATTCCGCGATCGCCGACCTCACGCTGCGCCGCGCGGCCTGCACGTTTCCGCCGCGCTAGCCGCCTCCGCACCCAGATCTCGGGCGCTTGCCCCGCGGTTGCAGCACCGCATACCTGTCAAGTTGCAGGCGCGAGCAGCCGAACCTCTGGCGGAGCCTCAGAACTTCAAAAAAAAACGGGGCTGGCGTTTTTACGGTCGGAGGGTCCTCATGCGCATTTCCCGGGCTTTGGTGTTGCCTTTCTTCCTGTGTCTCGGCTGCGGGGGTGGGGCCAAGGAATCGGCGACCGATGGGGGCGGCGGGGCCGGCGGCGGCGGCCAGGACGCCGCCACGATGCCGCGGGACGCCAACACGACCGAGTCGGACGCGGCCAGCATCGGGCCAGCCGGCAATCCCAATGGTTCCTGTAGCGCCGGGGTCCCCACGAAAGGGAACCCGGCCGACGTCTCGAATCCGACCACCGTGGTGGGGACCGGCACGGCCGGGAGCTGCACGTTCAGCGCGCTCAACGCCGCCGTGACTTCGGGCGGTGTCATCACCTTCAATTGCGGCAACGGCGCGGTCACCATCCCGATTACGGCCACCAT
>CAYTTF010000193.1:0-1767 GCA_964440665.1 uncultured Myxococcales bacterium
GCGAGCTCGACATGGACGAGTTCATGGAGACGATCCCCTACGACGAGACCCGCAATTACACCAAGCGCGTGCTGGCGTCATACTTCACCTACGCCTGGCTCTACGGCGGCAAGCCGGTTCCGACGCTGCCGCTGCGCGCGCGCGGCGACGGAAAGCACGCCGAACGCCAGGAGCACACCCACGCGACGGCGCCCGCGACGCCCCAGGGCTGACTGTGTCGCGGCGCGCCTATTTCTTCTTCTTGCGCCCGAAGAATCCGCTGCGCGCGGGGTTCACCCGCTGCCCGCCGGCCGCCGCGAAGGCGCGAAGATGTCCGTCCTCTTCGGGCGACAGCGAGTCCGGAACCACCAGCTTGATGTGCGCGACGACGTCCCCACGACCGCGTCCGTTGAGGCGCGGCATGCCGTGCCCCGGCAGCGGCAGCGTTTCGCCCGGTTGGGTCCCGGCGGGGATCTCGATCTCCGTCTCCCCGTCCAGCGTGGAGACGGCGACCCGATCGCCGAGCGCGAGCTGGGGAAAGCTGACCACCACCTCGGTGTGCAGATCGGCCCCATCGCGTTCGAACCGTTCGTCGGGCTCGACGCGCAGGACCACGTAGAGGTTCCCCGGCCGTCCGCCCTGTGCGGGCGCCTCGCCCCGGCCCATCAAGCGCAACGTCGACCCGTCCTCGACGCCCGCGGGGATCGCGAGCTGCAAGGTGTCCTCTGCCTCATCCAGGCCGCTGCCCTCGCAGTTGGTGCAGGGGTTGCGAATCACGCGGCCTTCGCCGCGGCAGACCGGGCAGGTCGACGAAATCATGAGGAAGCCTTGCGAGTGCATGACCTGGCCGCGGCCACCGCAATGTTCGCAGTTTTCGGGGTGCGAACCTGGCGCGGCGCCGCTGCCCCCGCAGGTTCCGCAGGCCACGTTGCGGAGCACCTGGATCTCCTTGGTGACCCCGCTCGACGCCTCCGCGAGGGTGATCAGCACCCGCGTCTCGATGTCGGCCCCGTGCGCGGACGCGCGACGACCGCCGCCCGCCATGCCGAAGACGTCGCCGAAGATGTCCGAGAACGTCGAGAAGATGTCGCCCACGTCGCGGAAGCCGGCGCCGCCGAAGCCGGCGTTCGCGCCCGCGTGGCCGAAGCGATCGTAGTTGGCGCGCTTTCCGGGCTCGGAGAGGACCTGGTAGGCCTCCGAGGCCTCCTTGAACCTATCCTCGGCCACCGCGTCGCCGGGGTTCCGATCGGGGTGCAGCTCCATCGCGAGGCGGCGATAGGCGCGCTTGAGATCGCCGGCGTCGACGTCGCGCGCGACGCCCAGCACTTCGTAGTAGTCCCGTTTATCGGACACGAATCACATTTGTAAGAGACGTGTCCGGATGGTGTCAAATGCCGCCCGGGCGCCGGTGCTATCTTAGAGAGGATGAAGCATAGCCCGGGTTTTCTCGCCCTGGTCGGCGACGCGAAAAAGCGCATCACGGAATGCGGCATCGCAGAGGTGCGGGCGCGGCTCGAGGCCGGCGAGCCCTTCGCCTTCATCGACGTCCGCGAGGACAGCGAGCTCGCCTTCGATCGCGCGCGCGGCGCGCGACATATCGGGCGCGGCGTGCTCGAGCGCGACGTCGAGACGCTGCTCCCCGACAAGAACGCGCCGATCGTTCTGTATTGCGGGGGCGGTTTTCGCTCGGCGCTGGCCGCCGACAGTCTGCAAAAGATGGGCTACACCCAGGTCGTCTCGATGGACGGCGGCATGCGTGCCTGGCGCGAGGCGGGATATCCGGTTGAG
>CAYTTF010000193.1:1867-9242 GCA_964440665.1 uncultured Myxococcales bacterium
CCGGGTGTCTGGAAGGTGCTCAGCCGCGAATATCTGGCGAAAAAGCCCTGGTACACGGTGCGGGTCGACCGCGTCGAGACGCCCAACGGGACGGTGATCCCCGAATACTGGGTGAGCGAATACGCGCCCTGGGTCAACGTGGTGGCGGTGACGCCCGACGATCGGGTGGTGCTCATCCGGCAGTACCGGCACGGCATCGGCGCCGTGCACTACGAGCTTCCGGCCGGAACGACCGATCCCGAAGACAGCTCGCTCGAAGAGGCGGCCCGTCGCGAGCTGCGCGAGGAGACCGGCTACGGCGGCGGGCGCTGGTCGTTGCTGGCGACGCTGTCGGCGAACCCGGCGCTGCAGAACAACCTGACCTACACCTTCCTGGCCGAAGGCGCGACGGCGCTCGGCGCGGCGGCGCCCGAGGCGAGCGAGGACATCCGGGTCCACCTGACGCCGCTCGGCGACATCGAAGCGCTGATCGAGAGCGGAGGCTTCGTGCAGGCGCTGCACGTCGCGCCTCTGCTCAAGCTCTTGCTGCGCCGCCGGCGCGAGGGGCCCTGACCATGCCGATGCCCGACGAGATCGTGGGCCTGCTGCGCACGACCATCACGCTCAAATGGCCCGACGGCCACGAGACTCGGTATCGGGCGCGCGACCTGCGCCTCGCCTGCCGCTGCGCGGGGTGCATCGAAGAGACCTCCGGTCGCCCCCTGCTGGAACCCTCGGCCGTCCCCGAAAACGTCCGCGCCAAGGGGATCAGCATCCTGGGCAACTACGCGATGTCGATCGAATGGAGCGACGGCCACACCACCGGCATCTACAACTTCCGCGATCTGCGCGGAAACTGCCCCTGCCCGGAGTGCGTCGGGCGACGGGCGTAGCCGCGGTGGTCAAAGGTTCATTCGTGCGCGAACGGAATCGATGGAGATGAACAGTTGCAGCGGCCTGGACGGCAGCGGCGAAAAACCGCGACGCTCGTACCAGGCCTTCACCCGATCGTTCTTTGCGTCCAGGATCACGGCGAAGACGCCCAGGAGGTCGCCGGCGGCCACACAGGTGCGAAGGGCGTCCACGAGGAGCAGTGGACCGAGCCCCTTCCCTTGGTGGGCAAGATCCACCGCGAGACGGCCGAGAAGGATCGCGGGGAGCGGGTGTCGGGGCAGCCGCTTGACCAGCGCGGCCGGTAGCGCGTCGAACTCGATCAATCGCTCCGCCAGCGTGTAGTAGCCGGCCACCACCGAGCCGCCGATAGGGACGGCAACGAACGTCGACGAGATGTTTTGCTCGCGGTGTTTTCTAGCCCTGTTCCTGAGGAAGTCGTCGAGAGCGGCCTCTCCACATGTGAAGGTCTCTCTTCGATGACGGGACGCGATCGGCTCTATTCGACATTGGTCGGTAGCGAGGTGATCCATCTACGTCTTTCGACGGCCGGGCCTCGTTCTTCCTTCGACGTCTCGAATCATCCGACTGAGCGTGTCGTTGTGATCCACCGGCCGTTCGAGCGCCGCTAGAAACGCCTCCGCGTCGGCCCGACCCAGGCGAACTCGTTGCGCGGACTCGACGACGCTCTTGGCCCGCTCGACGACCGTGGACGTAACGAAGCTCGAAACGGTCTGCGCCGAAAGCTCGGCAGCCTCCTCGACCAATCGCTTGAGGTCTGCGCGCAGGCGCAGATCGATTCGTGCCGTGGCTTGGGTGGCCATGATCCTCTTCCTCCAAGCCAGCATAGCACGATACCGGCAAAATGCCGGCCTCGTCCGGCATTTTGCCGGCAGAAGATTGCCCCCACAGACTGCCCCCCTTACGGGGCGACCAGACCGGCGATGGTGCCGGTGAGGAAGGTGGCCAGCGAACCGGCGACGATCGATCGGATGCCGAGACGGGCCAGGTCTTTGCGACGCTCGGGGACCATGCCGCCGAGGCCGCCCAGCACGATGGCGAGCGACCCGAAGTTTGCGAAGCCGCACAGCGCGAAGCTGGCGATGCGGGTGCTCTTGATCGACAGCAGCGCCGGGTGGCTGGTCATCATCTGGTAGGCGATGAACTCGTTGAGCATGGTCTTGGTGCCGAGGAGCTGGCCGACGAACGGCGCCTCGTGCCAGGGGACGCCCATCAGGAAGGCGAGAGGCGCCAGCGGCGCGCCCAGCAGGCGTCCCATCGACCAGCCGGGATGGCCGATGAGGCCCCCCAGCGCGCCGACGCCCTTGTCGCACATGCTGACCAGCGCGACGAAGGCGATCAGCATGCCACCCACGTTGAGCGCGAGCTGCAGCCCCTCCCCCGCCCCGCGCGCCGCCGCGTCGACGATGTTGACGTCGAGGCGCGGGACCTGGACGCTGGCGTGGCTGGAGGTCTCGGGCACGCCGGTCTCCGGGATCATGATCTTCGCGAACATGACGGCGGCGGGCGCGCTCATGAACGAAGCGGTGATGAGGTAGCCGGCGTCGACGCCCATCGCGACGTAGGCGAGCAAAACGCTGCCCGAGATGGTCGCCATCCCGGCGCACATCACGGCGAACAGCTCGCTCTCGGTCATGCGCGCGACGTAGGGGCGCACCAGCAGCGGCGCCTCCGTCATACCGAGGAAGATGTCGCCCACCGTCGAGAGCGCCTCGGCGCCCGAGATGTGCATCGACCGCGACAGCCCCCGCGCGAGCAGCGCCACGATCCGCTGCATGATCCCCAGGTGATAGAGCACCGCCATCAAGCTGGCGACGAAGACGATGATCGGCAGCACCTTGACCGCCAGGATGAACCCCACCGCCACCGGCCTCACCCCGACCGCGCCACCGGGAAGCGGCGTATGCACGACGGCCACCGCCGGCCAATCGCCGAACACGAACCGGATGCCCGCATCCGCGAAGCCGACGAAGTCGTTGGCGAGATCGTTCGCCGCGGAGAACATCCGGACGCCCGCGCGTGTCCGCAGCGCGAACAGCGCCATCGCGAGCTGCAGACCCAGCCCCCATCCGAGAATCCGGGGATTGAGGGCCCGCCGGCGATTGTTCGAAAGCGCGAAGGCGATCCCGAGGAGCGCGAGAATCCCGACGACGCCCATCAGTCGACCTCCAGCGGCGGACGGTGGAAACGCGCGCGCAGGCGGTTGATCCCCCGCCGCAGGGCCACGATGCGCAGGAGGCGGCGCTCGACACGCAGCTTGCCCGGGAGGTTCAGCAGGGTGATGCCGATGACCGCCGTCAGCAGCCCCTGCCCGGGTACGCCCGGAATCGCCATGATGAGGCCCAGCAGGACCAGCACCACGCCGGCGAGATTCTTCGCCACCAGGCCCAGCACGCGGATCGGGAGCGGGCGCCTCTGCCCCACCTGCGCCGGGCCCGAGCGGTTGAAGCGATCGGGCGGCCAGCTCACCACGATCGCGACGGCGACGACGAAGCTGAGCACGGCGGCGCCGAGCGAGATGGCGATGCCCCACCAGATCCCGCCCCGCTTGAGCAGGCGTATCAGACCAATGAGCAGGTGTTCCGCCGCCTCCATCGCCGTCGCTGCCGACTCTTCCACGGAGCGCGGGCCCTGGCTAGCGTCGACCGTTTCCTTTCTTGGAGCGGCCACCACCGCGCAGAATCGGTCCGGTCGATCCTCTGCTAGGCTCGGACATCATCGACCTCGAAGTCGTCGAAAGTGTCAGCGCGGTCGCCGCGGCCGACTGGGATCGGCTGGCGGGCGACGACGATCCGTTCGCCGAGCACGCGTTTCTGGCGGCTCTGGAGGCGTCCGGCAGCGTGGGCGCGCGCGCCGGGTGCGTGCCGCGGTTCGTGCTGGCGCGCGACGGCGCCGGCCGCCTGTGCGGCGCGGTCCCGCTCTACCTCAAGGGCAACAGCTACGGCGAGTTCATCTTCGACTGGTCGTGGGCCAACGCCGCACACCGCGCCGGCGTCCGGTACTACCCCAAGCTGGTCGCGGCGATCCCGTTCACGCCCGCCACCGGGCACCGCCTCCTGGTGCGCGCCGATCCGGAGATCGACGCGGCGCTCGTTTGCAGGGCTCTGATGAACGGCGTGCGCCAGGTGGCCGAAAGTGAGCGCGCCTCATCGATCCACTTTCTCTTCTGCACCGAGGCCGAAAAGCAGCTCCTGGCGGCGAACGAATATTCCCCCCGTCTCAGCATGCAGTTTCATTGGCACAACCGTGCGCCGCAACCCTTCGAGAGCTTCGACGACTACCTCACCACCTTCCGCTCGCGGAACCGCAAGCAGGTGCGCAAGGAGCGCGCCGTCGCGGCGGCACACGGCCTCACCTTCCGCACCGCGACCGGCGCCGAGCTCGAGTCGGGCGACTGGCAGGCGTTGCGCGCGTTCTACGTCGAGAACGTCGAACGACACGGGGGCATCGCCTACCTGAGCGACACCTTCTTCGACATCGCCAGGCAGACGCTGGCGCACCGCCTGGTCGCCACCATCGCCTACCGCGGACGGGAGCCGGTCGCGGGGACCGTCAACTTCGAAAAGGGGGCCCACCTGTACGGCCGATACTGGGGCTGCCTGGACGACTTCCAGATGCTGCACTTCGAGCTGTGCTACTACCGCCTCATTGAACGCGCGATCGAACGCCGCCAGACGCGGTTCGAGGCGGGCGCGCAGGGAGAGCACAAGCTCAAACGGGGCCTCGTGCCGTCGTTCACGCATAGCGCGCACTGGATCCGCCACCCGGCGCTGGCGGAAGCGATCGGCGGATTCGTGGTTCGCGAGGCCGATGGGGTGATCGAAGAAGCGGCCGCCTACGCCGAGCACTCCCCCTTCCGCGCCGGCACCGACGCCGAGCCCGGCGAATAGCACTCCTGAGCCCCGTCAACGCCCGCACTGCTTCGGGTGGCACCGTACCTGAGAGTGGCAGCGGCGCCGCCGACAACGATCAGATCGGTCGACTCCTCGATCAGGATCGATCCGTAGTCTTCGGGAAGGTCGGGAAGGTCAGAAGGAAGGTGCCGCCGACGGTGCGACCTACTTGATCGAGAGCAGCTCGACGTCGAACACGAGGGTGCCGGAGGGGGTGCCGGGGCGGGTCGGCTTGTCGCCGTAGGCCAGGTTTCCCGGGATCCAGAACCGGGCCTTGTCGCCCACGACCATGAGCTGCATCCCCTCGGTCCAGCCCTTGATGACACCGTCGAGCGGAAAGGTCGCCGGTTGGCCGCGCGTGACCGAGCTGTCGAACAGCTTGCCGTCGGGGGTCCAGCCGCTGTAGTGAACCTCGACCCGGCTGTCGGCCTGCGGGTGCTCCTTCCCCTTGCCGTGCTTGAGGATCTTGTAAGCCAGACCGGAGGCGGTTCTCTTGGCGTCCTTCGGGGCGGCTTCGACGTCCGCCGGAGCCTCGGGCGGCGCGATCACCTTCACGAAGTCGATCAGCTCCACGTCGAAGACCAGCGTCCCGGCCGGCGCGCCCGGCCGCTCCGGCGCGTCGCCGTAGGCGAGGTCGCTCGGGATCCAGAAGCGCCGCTTCTCGCCCTTGACCATCAGCTGCAGTCCCTCGGTCCAGCCTTTGATGACGCTGTCGAGCGAGAGCGTCATCGGCTCACCGCGTGGCACCGAGCTGTCGAACATCTTCCCGTCGGTGGTCCAGCCGGTGTAGTGAACGGTCACCCGATCGTGCGGCCCGGGATTGGCGGCCCCCCTCCCTTTGAACACGATCTTCGACGCGAGCCCGCTGCGGGTCGTCTTCGCATCGGCGGGCGGCGCCGCGACGTCCGCGGGTGCGGCGGGTGCCGTCGGGGCCGGCGCCGGCGGCAGCGGCTCGATCGGCTGGGCCGACACACGCGCGCTTGCCAGCGTGCCCCAGAGAGGGACCGCGAACAGGATCGACCACCGGCAGCGGCTCATTCCCGCCCAATACCACGACCGGACACGACGGGACAAAGCGAGATTGGCTAAGAAGACGCCGGGACGCCCGTCGGGCCGGACGCCAAGATGGCCCAGGGCGTGTCGCGGGGGCCGGCGTACCAGTTGTTGTGGCGACCGTCCCAGTAGATGACCTGGAGATCGGCGAGCTCGACGCCGTCGAGGCAGTTGTAGTTGACCGAGACATAGTCGCCGCCGAGCTCGGCCAGGTGTCCCCGCGCGAAGCAGTGGACGCCGCACTGTTTGCAGAAGAAACGCCGCGACGTCCGACCGCCCCACTCGTAGGACGACAGCTGCTCCTCGCTCGAGAGGTGCTTGAACGCGTCCGGCTTCACGATGCCGCCGAGCTGGGAGACCTTGGTGCAGATCGAGCAATTGCAACGCCCGGCCGCCGTCCCGAGATCGGTGGTCACCTCGAAGCGGACCGCGCCGCAGTGGCAGCTCCCGCGGTAGGTCTTCGCGCCGCCGTCGATCGCGGGTGGGTTCTGGTCTTCGGTCTGGTTGGTGTCTGTGTCCATGTTCGGGCTCCTCGGTGAGTGTTGTTTACGAAAAAGAAGCTACGCCCAATTGAGGACAGATTCGGTCCTCGATAGATGAGACACTGCTCGCCCCACCGGCACCCTCGAGAGCGTCGACGCGCGCTCCTGCCTCCTGCTGGTCTGCGCGCCTTCGATGGACGCGCTGGCCGTATGGATGTGCTTGCTCGGCGTGGACTTCGAAATCCGCGAGCCGCCCGAAGCTCGGGAGCACCTCCGTCGGTTGGGCGACCGGGCACATCGGGCGGCGGGCGTCGAGAAACCGAAGGCGCCTACCGATGTGCCACGCTGAATCCGACCTGCCCCGGGCGCCCCGGCGATCCGTCGGCGCCGCTCGAGCCGTTCGCGCCGTCGCTGCCGCTCATCCCCGAGTTGCCGCCGCCGAGTGAGGTTGAGCTGCCGCCGGCGCTGTCGAAGCAGCTCGTTCCCGACCCCCCGGATCCGCCACGGCCGCCTCTTCCGCCTTCTCCACTAACTCAAGTCGGGCCGCCCGCCGCGACGCCCTGACGCCTTGCGTCTCGTCCGGTCGAGGCAGTCGCGCGCACTGGACCGCCACCGTGGCCGCGCGCGTCGTTGTGCCAGGTGCAACGGCGGTTGTTCGCGGGACAACAG
Source organism: uncultured Myxococcales bacterium (assembly GCA_964440665.1). GTDB lineage: Bacteria > Myxococcota_A > Polyangia > Fen-1088 > Fen-1088 > JADGRB01. Next base: position 8,856 of record CAYTTF010000193.1, read on the forward strand.
CCCAGAAAAATTGGCTTAGTGAATACAGCTAGTTACAGTTCAAAGTCGCATAAAATTGTTGGCTTGCTTACTGCTTATATTAGCTGTAAAGCCAAATCACACCTTGTGAAAAACCGCAAACCCCGAGCGATCGGGGGACGCAAAGCCCACGGGACTCACGCAGTCGGCCGGGCTGCCTCAGGGAGAAAAAACCAAAAATGGAACGCATCGGAAAACGCACGATTCAAATCAGTATCGCCCTCGGCGCCATCGTCGGCCTCGTCGGGTGCGGTGAAGAGGCCAGCGACGTTCAGGCGTCGGGGCACGACTTCGCCGAGAGCTCGATGAACGGCCTGTCGTCCATCAACGGCCTGTCGTCCATCAACGGCCTGTCGTCCATGAACGGCC
>CAYTTF010000194.1:0-9217 GCA_964440665.1 uncultured Myxococcales bacterium
CGAACGGCATGAAGCGCGCGATGATGATCGTCTTGCCGCCGTGGCGCTCATAGAAGTCCCTGGTGCGCAGCAGGTGCTTCTTCGAAAACAGCAGCGACTGCTCGCGGGTGAAGAGCTTCGGTCCCGACTTGGCGCCGATCCAGTAGCCGACGGTGTCGCCGACGATCGCCGCCACCATCACCGCCAGGTTCAGCGTGACGATGTTCAGCAACGGCGCCTGCGTCGGGTTCGCGCTGGTGCAATAGAGCCCGGCGGTGACCAGCAGGGAGTCCCCCGGCAGGAAAAATCCGACCAGGAGGCCCGTCTCGGCGAACACCACCAGCGCCAGCGCCACCAGCCCCCCGACCCGCACCAACCCCTGGACGTCGTAAATCTTGTGGAAAAGCTCCATTAGATGATGCATGCGGCGGACGACTCTGGGCCAAGAGCGCGACTTTGTCACGTTCCCGCTCTCGGCATATGGTGCGGCTCGCAATGACGCAGCCGCAAGCGCAAGCGCCCGGGGTCCGGCCGCCCTGGATGACCGTGATGGCTTCGATGATGCTGCTCTACGGCGGGCTGACGCTGATGAGCGCGCTCGTGACCCTTCGTGAACCGAAGGCGGCCGCGGTCGTCGCGATCGAGAGCGTGTCCCACTCCGCCACGCAGCCGGAGGTGCAGGGACAGGTCGACGCCATCAACCAGGTGATTCTGGCGCGGTACCGGCAAGCGATTCGGGTTGGGGCGATGATCTCGGTCGCCGTTGCGCTACTCATCTTGTATGCGGTGGCGGCGATCCTGTCGCGGGATCGACACGGGCGGGTGCTGGCGCTCTACACCGCCGGGGTCGGGATCGCCTACGAGCTCGGCGGTCTGCCCTACGGTGTGGCGATCGCCCGGCTGGCTGCCGTCGACGGCGCGCCGATCCTGGCCAAGGCGTTCATCGAGAGCGGGAGACAGCCGCCCGGCACGAGCCCCGTCGAGCTCGCCGCCAGGTTGCACCTGGCTATCATTGCGCCGACGATATTCACGGCGCTGCTCGGCGTCGGTTGGTGCGTGGCGATGTTGGTCTACTTCGGCGGCCGCCGCGGGCGGGTCGCCTACGGCCTCGAAGCGGCACCGCCCGGCGGGGCGTGAGCGCGGCGGTCGATCGGGTTCACTTCCCAGTTCACTTCCCGGTTCACTTCCAGCGCCCGGTCACGCCGAACAGGAGCGGGGGCGACCCGACCTGATCGGGCGTGGGGAGCGCGCCGATGAGCGGCGACCATTCGGTGACGTCGACGACCGCCTGCAGGCGGCGCAGGAATGGCGGTCCATCGTCGGCGATGATGTCCGACGAAAGAAGCTCGCGTCCGCCGAGGCCAGCCTGCGCGGCGCCCGGCGTCGCGGTGAGGCTGAAGCCGCCCAGCGTGCGCGCCGGGAGATCTCTGAAGCCGACGCTCGAGGGGCGATTGGCCAGGCGTCTCAGCTTGGGCAGCAGCAACCCACCGCAGGCCATACCGACGGCGGGTCCCAGCGCCAGCCCGGCCAGGACCGGCGCCGGGTCGGTGCGGCTGGCAAACGGCGCGCCCGCTCCCGCCCCGGCGACGGTGCCGAGCGCGCCGAACAGGCTCAGCCAGCCGAAGTCGCGGGGATCGACGGCGCCCGTTCGCAGCAGCGTATAGCCGGCGAGAAATCCGGTGTTCGCGCCGATGAGGCCGCCCAGCACCACGTCGTGGGGATCGTTTTGCACCAGCGCTCCGGCGAACGATCCGGTCCAGGCGCCCCAGGCGCCGAACCCCGCCGCCGCCGGGACGTTTCCGCTGGCCTGGACCGGCGTCGCGGTGGCGACCAGGCCCAGCGTGGCCCCGATGCTACCGCCGACGAGCGCGGCGCCGCCGTAACTGGCGCTGTCCGGCGCGCGGCCCGACCAGGCGAAGAGCAGCGACTCCGCTGCGCCCAAGGTTCCGCCCAGCACCGTCGCGCCCGCGGCGGTCGAAGGGTCAGTGAGCGCGAGATCGGGCGCGAACGCCGCGCCAGCCACCAGGCCCGCGACCGATCCGCCCAGCATGATGTCGACCCCGCGCCGATCGCGCAGCTCGGGTGAGCCAAGCGCGATGCCGCCGCCGAGCGCGGCGCCGAGGGCGCTGCCGAGTCCCGTGTAGGCCGCGGCACCGGGCGTCAGCTCGAGTCCGCTGCCGGCGAGAGCCGCCAGCCCCAGGCCGCCGAACCCGCCCGCCGCGAGGCCACCCAGACGCTCCCGGACGCTCACCTGCGACGGATTCCAGATCGCGTTCGGGAGCCAGCCACCCAGCCAGAGGCCTTCCGCGGTCATCAGCGTGAGGTGGGGCGCGTCGGCGTCGGTGATCGCGATCGAGTTGTGGAGCGCGCCGCCCAGCACCAGGCCGGCCGTTCCCGCGGTGAGCATCCCCCAGACCGGCGCATCGTCGCGGGTGCTGGCGAGCGCGCCGATGCCGGCGCCGGCCCCGGTCCAGATCGCGTCGAGCACCAGCGCGTTTTCGATCAGGTCCGGTTGCGGACGCAGGACCGGATCGAGGAGCAGGGCGCCGGCCGTCGAGAGGCCCGCGCCCGCCAGCAGCCCGCCGGCGATCTCGCGGCCAGCGACGTCGCCGCTGTCGGCGTGGCCGAGCAGCGGCAACCAGGCGCCCGTCCAGCCGCCGAGCGCGCCCGCAGAGACGGTCAAGGTCGGGGCCACATCGTCGAAGGCCAGACGGGGCCAGACCAGCGCGCCCATCCCCAGGCCGGCGACGGTCCCGGCGACAGAGCCGATCCGCTCGGCGCGACTGGCGTCGCCCGACTCGAAGGAGAGGCCGAACCCCAGGCCGGTGACGAGCCCTTCGGCGCCGCCGATCGCGGTCAGCCCCACCGCGCTCGGGCTCGCGTCGGTGTCGTGTCGCAGCGCCACGCCGGCCACCGCGCCCAGGCCCGTCCCGAGGAGCAAGCCCCCCGCGCGTTGGCGTCCGCTGGCGGTATCCCAGTTGTCGTCGGCCAGGGTCGGGCTCAGGGTTCCGAGGAGGCCGCCGGCCGCCGCGCCCAGCGCCAGCGCGCCACCATCCGTTTCGGAGAGCGGCGTGCGAGCCTCGGTCGCGATCGCGCCGCCCAGCCCGGCCAGGGATCCGCCCAGCATCATGAGCGGGTCGGCTCGCCCACCGTCGGAACGGGCGAGCATCGAGGTGCCGAGACCGATGAAGGCGCCGGCGATCTTTCCGCCGGCGAGGACGGCGGCGCCGCCGCTCGGCAGCGGCCCGAGTCTCCCGGCCAGCATCCCGAGGCCGAGCTCCGCCGATCCGGCCATCAGGATGCCGCCCGCCTGCTCACGCGCCGTCGTGCCCGAAGGTGCGACCGCCGCCGCCAGCATCAGACCGTCGGCGACGCCGAACGAGGCGCCGAGCAGGCCGTACGTCGACGCCGCGTCCGGTAGGCCGCTCGACAGATGGAGCCGCCACTCGCCGAGTAGGCCGAGGCCCAGACCTCCCGCGATGCCGGCGACGGCGCCGATGCGCGGGGCTTGCGAGGTGCAGCCGATGTCGCAGGGATCGAGCAGCCCGGCGCCGAGCCCGATGCCGAGGCCCAGCGTCGCACCGACGGTGGGGACGGCGATCGCGGCGGCCGTCGCATCGGTCTCGTGGCGCAGCGCCGCACCGACCACCGCGCCGACGCCGGTCCCGAGCAACAACCCGCCGGCGCGTCGCCGAGCGCTGGTGTCCTCCCAGCTGTCGTCTCCGAGGGTCGGGCCGAGCGTGCCGATGACGCCACCGATGGCCGCGCCGACCGCCAGCCCGGCGCCGTCGTTTTCGGAAAGTGGCGCGTATTTTTCGGCGGCGATCGCGCCACCGAGCCCGGCCAGCGATCCGCCCAGCATCGCCAGCGGATCGGCGCGCCCGCCGTCGGGGTACGTGAGCATGGACGTGCCGAGACCGATGAAGGCGCCGGCAATTTTCCCGCCGGTCAAGACGGCGGCGCCGCCGTTCGGCAGCGGCCCGAGCCGGGACGCGAGCAATCCGACGGCGAGCTCCGCCGAGCCGGCCATCAGCACGCCGCCTTGCTGCTCGCGCGCCGTCGCGCCCGACGGCGCCACGGCGGCCGCGAGCATGAGACCGTCGGCGATGCCGAACGTCGCGCCGAGCAGGCCGAAGGTCGGCGCGGCGTCGTAGACGTCGCCCGACAGATGCAGGCGCCATTCGCCGAGCAGACCAAGCCCGAGGCCTCCCACGACGCCCGCGACGGCGCCGATGCGCGGCGCCCGCGAGGTGCAGTCGGTTTCACAGGGGTCGAGCAGCCCGGCGCCGATCCCGACACCCAGCCCCAGCGTCGTGCCGACGGTGGCGACGCCGACCTCGCCGCCGGTTGCGTCGGCGAAATGCGCGGCGGCCGCGGCGCCGGCACCACCCGCCGCCAGCCCCAGCCAGGCGCCGCCGCTCGCTGCCCGGCCGCCGTCCCAGGCGGCGTCTCCGAGTGTCGGCGCCAGCGTCCCCACCAGCGCGCCGAACGCCGCGCCGACGAAGCCCGCGCCGAAGTCGGGCCCGCGTAAACGCGTCCCGTGCGCGACCAGGGCACCCCCCGTGAACCCGACGCCGGCGCCGAGCATGACGCCCATCGCGTCGGCGAGCCCCTGATTGGGGATCGCGAGGCGCGCCACCCCCAGGCCGCCGGCCATCCCGAGCGCGGTCGCGCCCGCAGTCGTCGCCTGGCCGAGATCGTCGGGCGAGAACCAGCGAGACGACACCAGCCCGCCGACGCCGCCCAGCACGGCGCCGGCCAGCAGGCCGCCGGTGAGGCGCGCCTCGTCGACCTCGGTGGCCGGCGCGTGCGCCCCGGCCTCGAGCGCCAGGGCCCAGGTCCCCGCGCCGTAGAGCGCGCCTTCGACGGTCATCGCCGTCGCGCTCGGCCCGAGGTGAAGCTTGGGCGCATAGGCGTAGGCCGCCGCGCCGAGCACGATTCCACCCGCGCCGGCCCCCAGCGCCCATCGATTGGCCTGCACCGACGTGAACGTCCCGCCGAGTCCGTCCGCGTGCGCGAACCCCGCGATGGCCTGGTGAAGCCCGAAGCCGAGCACGTCCCCGGCGACCAGACCGACGCTGGCGATCCCCAGCCGCGCGCCGTCGGTTTCGCTGAAGGCGCCGGCCGCCGTCGCGCCCAGGAAGCCGAAGCCGGCGCCCGCCATGAGCCCCCCCGCCGATGGTCGATCGCCGAGAAATCCAGTCCCGGTCGCGCCCGACGCCAGCAGCGCGCCGGTCCATCCGCCCGCCAGCGCGCCGAAGGTCATCAGGTGCAGGTCGTTGGCGGTCGGATCCATCTGGTGGGCCGCGATCGCCGCCCCCACCATGATCGCGGGTAGCGCGATCGCGTCGAGGGGCTGGATCTCAGGCGTCTGGTCGTTGATGAGCGGGATTCCGATGGCGGGCAGCACCGCGCCGACCAGCATCCCGTCGGCGAGCGCGATCTGCGGCGCCGTCCAGTTCCACCCGTGGGCCGAGAAGACACCCAGACCCATCCCGGTCGCCTCGCCAAGCGCGAAGGCGCCGTATTCGAGCTTGGGATTGGTCGAATTGCTGGCGCTCCAGAGGGTCACCCCTTCGAGCGTCCCCCAGGCGGTCAAGTTGGCGAACCAGGCCGCCTGCTCGACGGTCGGTTTGAAACCGAAACGCGACAGGCCCCAGGAGGTCCCGAACCCGATCACGGCGCCCGCGGTCCCAAGAAGGAGCTGGGGCGTGACGTCGGAAAGCCCCTGACCCCCCATGAGCCCGAGGTTGCGCATCAGCGCGGCACCCGCGACGGTCGAGGCGCCGATCGCCAGGGGTGTGCCGGTCCATGGCTGGGGAGGCGCTTCGTTGGCCGGCTCGGCGCTGGGCACCGGCAGCGACACCACCGGTGCCGTGGGCGCGAGGAGCGAGGGCGGCGCGGCAGCCGCGACAGACGTGGGCGACGCTGGCACCGCGACCGGCGCGGGCGATGCGGCCGCCGCGACCGGCGCGGGCGATGCGGCGGCTGCGACAGGCGCGGGCGATGCGGCGGGTGCGACAGGCGCGGGCGATACGCCCGCCGCGACGGGCGCGTGCGATGCGGCGGGCGTGACCGGCGTGATCGGCGCGGGCTTCTCTTCCGGCGTCGGCTGGCGGATGGTTGCCAGGGCGGCCAGCGCCTCGGCGCGAACGCCCGCCGAGAGATCGCGGGCCCGCGCCGATTCGAGCGCGCCGGCCGCGCGCCCGACGTGACAGGCGCCGAGGCGGCGCGCGCTGGCGGTTCGCTTGGCCTCGCTGGCCGGGGGAAAAAGATCGAAGACCGCGTCGCGGATCGCCTGCGGGCTACAGCCCGTCGCGCCGTCGCCCCGCATGATCATCGCCATCAGCTTGGGGAGGCCGCCCTCGCCATATAGCCGGACCTCGATCTTGGTCGTGCCGAGCTGCCAGGTGGCGGCCAGCGTGACACGCCCGGCGGCGATGGCCTGCAGACGGAGCGCATCCGGTAGCGGGCGAGCGCCGGTCCAATCGCCCGGAAGATTCGACCGCCAGACGGGCGCACCCAGCGTCAAGCTCCAGGTCAGGATGGTCCCCTCATAGCCGGACAGGTAGTCGGCGAATTGTGTCGAGGCACCCGCGCTCACCAAATAGACGCGCGCCAGCGTTCCGGACTCGTACCAATAGGTCGCGGTGGCGGGAAACGGAACGGCGATCGGTGGCGGGTCGCAAACGTAGGCGGTGCGCTCGGCGCTCGCGGCGTCCGGGGTCGGCGGCGCCTCCCCACACTTCACCCGGCCGGCACGCGCGGTCGCGATGAGCGCCGCGGGATCGCTGTCGAGGTCGACGCCGACCAGGCGGGCGATCGGGGCGATCGGATCGCGGGCGACCGTCTGTGCGCCGGCACGGGCGCAGAGCACGCCGGCCAGCACAAAGGTCTGAACCGCGATCGGACCGGGACGCATCTGGAGCCCCGAAACAGCAACGGCCGTGCCGGGGCAATCGCCCACGGAATCATTGCTGATTCCATTTTGCGCCGTCAGGAATTAGCCGGGTTGGTGCCTCACGTGTTGGAAACTGCGCACCGCCAGGTGGGCCTGGCCGGGTTCAACGGGGCGGCGGCAGTTCGACCACGACCTCGCCATCGCCGTCGCCCAGTCGGGCCTGGCAGGAGAGGCGAACCTTGTTGATGAAGTAGACGTTGCCGAGGTGCTTGCGTTCGGCGGCGTTGAACGGCGACAGGTGCGCCTCACCGCTCACGATCTTCACCCGACACAGACCGCAAGTTGCCTTGCCGACGCAGGCCGTGTTGACCGCGATGCCGGTGCGTCGCGCGATCTCGAAGATCGATTCGCCCGCGGCGCAATCGACGCGGACGCCGCTCGGCAGGTAGGTGACCGATGGCAAGCTACGCTTCCGGCCAGTGCGAGAGGCCGACGCGGTTTCCTTCGGGATCGCGCAGGGTGATCGTGTAGGCGGTCCGGTGGACGACGGCCACGCCGGCGTCGGCGAGCCGCGCTTCCCAGTCGGCGCGCGCGGTCCGGGGGATGCGCAGCGCGACCATCTGAAATCCGGGCGTCTGATCGTCGCGCGGCGCCGCTTGCCCGGTGGTTCGCTCGAGCGCGAGGAACGCGCCGTCGCCCAGATCCAGCCAGACGGAACGATCTTGGTCGCCTCCGTCGGTGGCGGGCCACCGGCGCAAAACGGGTAGACCGAGGACGTGCTGGTAAAAATCCGTCGTCGCCACCAGATCGCGAACGGCGATCGCCAGGTGGTGGACACCGCCGGGCGCCGGCGCGCTCATTTGCGGGCGCCCAGTTTCGAGATCCGTTTCCACTCGGCGGCGCTGACCGGCTGCACCGAGAGGCGGCTCCCTTTTCGAAGCAACACCATCTCGGCCAGCGCCGGATCGGCGCGCAGCTCGGGCAACGTCACCGCGTGGGCGAACTTGGTGTCGAAGGCGACGTCGATCGCAAACCAGCGCGGGGCGTCCGGCGTGCTCCGGGGATCGTGGTGTCCGTCCTTGGCGTCGAACTGGGTCGGATCCGGGTAGCCGGCGCGGACGACCCGCGCCGTGCCCGCCACCGCGGGCGGATCGGCGTTCGAATGATAGAAGAGCACGCCGTCGCCGACCGCGATCTCGTCGCGCAGGAAATTGCGCGCCTGGTAGTTGCGCACGCCGTCCCAGCGGGTGGTCCGGTTCTTGGCGCGCGCTAGATCGTCGATCGAGAAGGCCTCCGGTTCCGACTTCAGCAGCCAGGTGCGCGGCATGGTGCCTGATCTACCACCCGGCGCCGGGTCGTGGTTGACGATCGGCGGGCGGGGTTTACACTTGTCGGGCAGGACCCGTGTGGCATATCGCCCACGGAAAACCCCGCCGGGAGCTGATGGCCTCGGCGATAGGAGAACGAAAATGCACGAAGCAGTTGTGTCTTGGTTGCGCGGGCGTCATGGCGGTTGTGGCACCGGCGGATGCGGGCCGGATGGCTCGCGGCAATGGGCCGGGGGATTCGGACGGGGAGGCCACCACGGCCACGGCGGCGAAGAGGGGGATCCCGAAAGCGAAGGGTTCGGTGGCGGCTCGTTCGGCGTCCGACGGCCGCTGCGCTTTTTAGCCTACAAGCTGGAGCTGGACGAAAAACAGGTGGCGGAGCTGGCCCGGATCCTCGGCGAGCTCAAGACCGAGCGCGCGCAGGGGGAGGTCGATCGTCGGCGCTCGCTCTCTGGGTTCGCCGATGCGGTCGGAGGCCCCACCTTCGATGCGGCCCGCGTCAAGGAGGCGGCCCAGCTGCGCGTGACGACGGCCGAGCGCCTGCGAGACGCGGTGGCCGCTGCGCTCGAGCGGCTGCACGCGTTGCTCGACGACGAGCAGCGCGAGCGGCTCGCGTATCTCATCCGCACCGGCGTGTTGACGCTGTAGCGGGCGCGATCTAGCCAATAACCCGGCCGCGGGATCGCTTCATGGCGTGGGGGGCGGCGGCGGGATATCCTCGACGGATGTCTCCGCCGTCGTTCGCCTTGCACCTGGCAGCCAAGCGCGGCCAGCGCCCGCCGGACGGCGAGCTGGTGTTTGGCCGCAGCTTCACCGACCACATGGCGATCGTCGACTACGACGCCGAACGGGGCTGGTTCGACCCGCGCGTCGTCCCCTACGGGCCGCTGGCGCTGGACCCGGCGGCGGCGGTGCTCCACTACGCGCAGACGATGTTTGACGGCATGAAGGCGTTCCGCGGCGACGACGGAAAGATCCGATTCTTTCGCATCGACCGCCACTGCCGGCG
>CAYTTF010000195.1:0-9166 GCA_964440665.1 uncultured Myxococcales bacterium
TTCGATCAGCGCGCCTTCACCACCTACTACCTGGGCGTGCTGGCGGTGCGTCTGCTGACCAGCAACTGGGTGGTCTGGCAGCTGTCGATGGAGATCCGCGACGGGACGTTGTCGGCCAAGCTCTTGCGCCCGATCCATCCGATCTATGCGCTGGCGGCGGATCATCTTTCGGCGGTGCCGATGCGGGCGCTGGTGATCTCGCCGGCGGTCGCGATCCTGGCGTATGTGGGGTGGGATCGGCTGTTGCGGCACGACGGCGTGCTGGTTCTGGTCTTCGTCGCCTCGCTGGTCGGTGCGTGGCTGCTGATCTTCTTCACGATGATCCTGATGGGCGCGCTGGCGTTCTTCGTTGAGAGCGCGCTGGGCATCTTCGAGCTGTGGCTGGGCGTGCACGCGATCCTCTCGGGGTATCTGGTCCCGATCGAGGCGCTGCCGCACTGGGCGCGGACGGCGGCGAACGTCCTACCGTTCCGATTCATGCTCGGGTTCCCCGTCGAGGCCCTGGTCGGTCTGCTCCCCCGTCACGACGCGCTCTGGGCGCTCGCGGCCCAGTGGGGTTACGTGGCCATTTTCGGCGCGGCGGCGGTGGGTGTTTGGCGAGTGGGCGTCCGCCACTTCTCGGCCTATGGCGGCTGACGGGATGCGGGCTGACGGCTGACGGATGACCACCGCCGCAAACCACGTCAGACCCCGGCGGGCGGGACCTGCGGCGCTCCTGCGGCGCTACGCGGGCCTCTTCCGCGTGCAGCTCGCGATGTCGGCGCTCACCGCGATGCAATACCGGGCCGACTTCGTCGTCAAAGGGTTGATCGCGATCCTGTGGATGGGCGTCACGCTGGTGCCGGTGCTGGTGGTTTTCGGCGTCCGCAAGAGCGTGGCCGGGTGGTCGTTCCCCGAGTCGCTGGTGGTCGTCGCCTGGTTCACGCTCCTGCGCGCCGTGCTGGAGGGCGCGGTCAGCCCCAGCCTCACCGCCGTCGTCGAGCACGTCCGCCACGGCACGCTCGACTTCGTGCTGCTCAAGCCGGCCGACGCGCAGTTCCTGGTTTCGACCGCCAAGATCGAGCCCTGGCACCTGGTCGACGTCGTGGGCGCGCTCGCGCTCTTCGTCTACGCCTTCAGCAAGATCGGCCGCTGGCCGTCGCTGCTCAATCTGGGGACCGGCCTCGCGTTCCTGGGCCTCGCGATCATCATTCTCTATTCGATCTGGATCCTGGTGGTCAGCGCCTCGTTCTGGGTGATCAAGGTCGACAACCTCTCCTATCTGTTCGGCTCGCTGTTCGACGCCGCCCGCTGGCCGATCACCGTTTTTCGCGGCGCGCTGCGGGTGGTCTTCACCTTCGTCTTCCCGATCGCGCTGCTCACCACCTACCCCGCCATGGCGCTGCTCGGCCGTCTGGACCTGAAGACCGCCATCGCTGCGCTGGCGGGTGGGCTGGCGTTCGCGGCGATCGCTCGCCGCGTGTGGCGCCGGGCGCTCGCGCTCTACACCTCCGCAAGCTCCTGATCGGGTCCGACGCAATCGTCGGTTACACCACCGGCGCGCGGATCGGCAGGTGGATGTGCTGCTCGACGCTGTAGGCCCAGGGGCGCGGAATCGCCAGGAACATCAGCGAGCATCCCAGCAGGGCGACGTTCTTGCCGAAATTGACGATGTCCATCTGCCGCATCATCGGATCCCGGTCGGCCCAGAAGGCGTGCATGCTGAGGGTCACCGGAACCAGAAACAGGACCAGCGACGCGACCCCGACCCCAGGATAAATCCCCAGGAGCAGCGAGAAGCCCGCCAAGGCCAGCAGGATGCCCGCCACCACCACCGACACCTCGGGCATCGGCACACCGTGGGCGGCCGCGTAACCCGCCATCATTCCAGCTCCCGCGAAGTGGTGAAACGCGCCCATCAGACAGTAGCCGCCCATCAGGACCCGGCCGCCCAAGAAAAGTGTCTGACGCATGGTGCTCCTCGCTTTCAACAAAGAACCTAAGGTCGGCCTCGACGACAACAAGCCACTTCGCTAACGTGGCGGCCGATAATCGCGCATGAGCACCGAAGCTGTGCCGTCGGGAGACGACGGCGATATCAACACCCAGGCCCGACGGCTCGGCGACCGCTGGCGCGCCGGGGACCGGACCGATCCGGCTTTCCGCGCCGCCTGTGCCCGCGTCCTCGGCGAGCTTCGCAGCGCCTGGCGGCTGCAACCCGCGGCCTTCAGCTCGGAGACCGTCGGCTTTCTGCGCGCCATCGCGCTCGAGGTGGCGGCGCGGCCGGTGTCGGGGCGTCCGGTGTCGGCGCGTCCGGTGTCGGGCCCACCACCGATCGAGATCCTGCGGGACGTGTTCGGCTACCCGTCCTTTCGCGCAGGGCAGCAGGAGATCATCGACGCGATCTTGAGCGGTCGGGACTGCGTCGGCATCATGCCGACGGGCGCGGGCAAGTCGCTGACCTATCAGATCCCGGCGCGGATCCTGGGGGGCACCACGCTGGTGGTGTCGCCGCTCATCGCGCTCATGAAGGATCAGGTCGACGCCATGAACGAGGTCGGGCTGCGCGCGACCTACCTGAGCGCGTCGCTCGAGCCGGCGGAGCGGCAGCGGCGGGTGCGCGCGCTCGCGGCGGGCGAGTACGAGCTCTGCTACGCGGCGCCGGAAGGAATCGAGGCCTCGGTGGGGCGCGTGCTGGCCGATCTCGACCTGCGTCTCATCGCCGTCGACGAAGCGCATTGCATCAGCCAGTGGGGCCACGATTTCCGGCCGGCCTATCGAAACCTCACCGGCCTCAAGAAGAGATTCGGCGGCGTGCCGGTGCTGGCGCTGACGGCGACCGCCACGCCCGCCGTCACCGCCGACATCATCGCGCAGCTCGCGATGGCCGGCCCGGCCTGTTTCCGCGGCCGCTTCTTTCGCCCGAATCTGCGCATCTCGATCTACCGCAAGGGGGAGGCCGAGGGCGGCCAGGCGGGGGCGCGCGGCGCGGGGGGCAAAGGGGTGCGCACCGCGATCCTGAGCCTGGTGCGGGCGCGGCGCGGACAGAGCGGCATCATCTACGCGCTGTCGCGCAAGTCCTGCGAGGGGCTGGCGGAGTTCCTGCGCGAGCGCGACGTCAAGGCGGCGGCCTACCACGCGGGGATGGAGCCCGCCGACCGCACCCGCGTGCAGGACGCGTTTTCGCGCGACGAGATCGACGTGGTGGTCGCGACGGTCGCCTTCGGGATGGGGATCGACAAATCGAACGTCCGCTACGTCATTCACCGCGACATGCCGCGCTCGATGGAGAGCTATTACCAGGAGATCGGGCGGGCCGGGCGCGACGGCCTGCCGAGCGACTGCGTCCTCTTCTATTCGTGGGCCGACGTGGTGGCCTACGAGCGCTTCAGCGATCGGCCGGGGGACCGTTTCGGCGACGAGGGCGATCCGGCCACGGCCGCCCGGCAGCGCGCTCAGATCCGCGAGATGTTCAGCTTCGCCTCGGCGCGCGACTGCCGCCACCGTCTGGTGGTGCGCCATCTGGGCGAGCAGATGGAGGCCTGCGGCGAATCCTGCGACGCCTGCGCCGGCTTCGACGTGCTGGCCGCCGCCCGCGCGCTGCGTGGCGAGCCCAGGCGCCCGACGGCGGACGTGGCGGGGTCGCCCGCCCGCGTGGCGCTGGCGGCCGAGCCATCGCCCGAGGCGGCTGAGCTCTTCGGGCGCCTCAAGGCGCTGCGCAAGACCCTGGCCGCAGCGCGCGGCGTCCCCGCCTACGTCATCTTCAACGACGCGACGCTGATGCGCCTCGCCGAGGAGCGGCCGCGTTCGGGCGACGCGCTCCTCGGCATCCCGGGCATCGGCCCCAAGAAGGTCGAGCTCTACGGCGAGGTTCTGCTCGATCTGCTGCGATAGGCTCCCGCCCGCAGCGGAGGTCTAGGTCACAGGCGCGGGGCCCGGGCCGGGTTATTCTGCGGGCATGATCGCCCGAGCCGGCGTGCGCTTTCTGGCCGTCGTGGTGGTGATGGTGGGTGGCCGGGCGCGCGCGGCGGATCCGGCCGGCGCGCCGAGCACCCGTGGGGGCGTTGCCCCCCAAAGCGTCAGCCCCGCGCGTGTCGCCCGCGAAGACGCCGCCGGCGACGCCCTTCCCGACGACGACGCGGCGCCGTTTCCGGACGCGCGCTTCGGACCTCGGTACGTCATCGAGGACGTGCTCATCCGCGGCAACCGCAAGACCGAAAACTCGCTCATCCTCCGCGAGCTGGCGGCGCTGGGGCTGGTGGCGGGTGCCGGTGTCGACGCCTCCGATCCGCGCGTCGAGACCGCGCGCTACAGATTGCTGGCGCTCGGCTTTTTCCTCGACGTCCGCCTCTCGCTGACCCGCGGCGCGAAGCGGGGCGGCGCGGTCCTGGTGGTCGAGGTGGACGAGCGCGGCACGCTGGTGATCAACGAGCTGTTTCCGGCCACCAGCCAGGCGACGCTGTTCTGGGGCGGCGCCGATGTCTCGGAGACCAACTTCCTCGGCCGCGGCATCAACCTCGGCGCCGGCTTCGTCGCCTCGACGAAACCGGTGGTCGAGGACGCGCACGCGGGGCGGGGCCTGCGCCTGCATATCGGGGTGCCCCCGCTGGGCGGCCCGAACGGCCTCAGCCTGTCGCTCACCGGCCTGTACAACGACGGCAGCGAGTTCTACCGGACGCTCGGAGAGGACGGCGACGCCAATCCGGCGGACTTCGTCGCCACCCGCGTGCGGCGCGCCGGCGGTCTGCTGGCCGTCGGCAAGATGCTGCCGGCGGGCTTCCACGCCACCGTCGGTTTTCGCGAGGAGGAGATCGCGACCACGCTCCCGCCGCTGCAGGTGCGCACGCTCCCGAGCGGTCCCGGCGCGCCGATCGACTTCATGGTGAGAAAGGGCGCCAGCCGGGTCGGCACCCTGGCGGCCGACCTCGACCTCGACACCCGCTCCGATCCGATCTTGCCGCGCGCCGGGATGCGGATCGCCCTCTCGGTCGAAGCGGGCAGCAAGCTGCTCGGGTCGAGCTACGACTACGTCAAGACCGTCCTCGACGGATCGTTCTACAAGAAGATGCCGCACGGGCACGCCCTCGGCTTTCACGTCTTCGCGGGCGCCATCGCGGGCGACGCCCCCTACTTCGATCGCTTCTTCGTCGGCGATCTCAACCTGCTCCTGCCGCGGCGGGCCCTGGGGATAAATTTCTCGACCCAGCCGTCGCCGAACCTCTTCGACACCAACGTCGCGCACCACCGCTACGACAATTTTGCGGGGCGGTTTTTGATCGAGTACGCCGTGCCTATCTGGCGCCGCCGCGGGCTGGTCTACGGCGGCGACGCCTTCGTCGCGGCGGGCCTGCTGGGCATGGCCAGCGACGGCGACTTCACCGCGCCGGGTCCGTTTTCATTGAGCTCCCTCCCCATCGATCTGACCGGCGATCTCGGCCTTCGGCTCGACACCTACGTGGGCGTCTTCACGATCTCGATCGCGAACGCGCTCAGCCGCAGCTCGTTCTGATGGCACAGCGCCGCCCCCCACCCGCCGTCCTCGTCGCCTGCACGCTGGCCGGCGCGCTGGCGGGCGTAGGGAGCACCGCCCGCGCCGCGGATCCGCCCCGGCGCCAGGCCGGGATCGGGGTGAAGGATGGCCAGCTCACCATCAGCGTGGGCCTCGGCGATCTCTTCGGCGCCACCGAGCGGCAACACCTGTCCTCGGGCTTCGCGACGCGGGTCCTGATCCGCGCGGCCATCGAGGAAGAATCGACCGGCGAGCCGATCGCGGTCGGTGTCCAGCGCGCGGAGATCGTCTACGACATCTGGGACGAACGGTTCAACGTGCGCGCGACGCGGGGCCTCGGCGCCGAGCAGCGGGCCGTCGCGCCCACCGCCGACGAGGCGATCTGGCGCGCCACCGCGCTGGTCGATTTTCCCCTCACCGAGGCGAAACGCCTGCGGCCGGATGGGCGATACGTGGTGGTGGTGCGTGGCGATCTCAACCCGATCTCCGAAGATCTGCTGGTCGAGGTGCGCCGCTGGCTGGTGCAGCCGGCGCGCGGCGAACGCAAGCTCGGCGCGGGCGACAGTTTTTTCGGATCGTTCGTGAGCATCTTCGTCAACCCGCGCATCGAGGACAGCGAACGCCAGGTTCGGTTCGTCTCGCAGCCCTTCGTGCCCGGCAACGCCGCGCCGGCCCCGCCCCCGCAAACCGGAAGGAACCGTCGATGAAGCTCCTGCGACTGCCCGGCCGCTTCGAATGGAAGATCCTGCTGGCGCTCTTCACCGTCGCGTCGCTGCCGCTCGGCGCGGCGGCCTACCTGATGTCGGTGACCATCGGCCGCATCGAGGCCATCACCGATCAGCACCAGGAGTCGGTCCGCCAGTCCCTGGGCGGTGCGGTCGACGTCTACAAGGCTTACTTCGACAAGATGAAGGACAGCTTTCGCGCCCGGGCCAACGAGATCGCCACCGGCCCGGTCGACCACGCCGCCGATCTGGCCGAGGTGCCCGATCTGCTGCGGGCGCGGATCCTGGCCGGCACCCGGGTGGTCGACGAGTGGTCGGCGGCCCCCAACGTGATCGCCGACGCGCACGAGGCGCCGCCGAATCTGGTCGCGCTGCCGTCGGTCGGACCCGATCCGCGTCTGCTGGAGGTGACCTTCGGGATCCCGCGCGAGATCTATTCGAACTTCCTGGCGCTGCGCGCCGCCATGGAACAGGAGCACGAGCTGGACCGCCTGCTGCCGGTGGTGCTGCCGCGAATCTTCCACGGCCTGGGCGTGGCGCTGGTGGCGGTGCTGGCGCTGGCCGCGGCGCTTGGCCTGTTCATCGCCCGGCGCGCCACCGGGCGCGTCGCGACGCTGAGCGACGCCGCCCGGCGGGTCGGCGAAGGCGATCTCACCGTGCGTGTCGCGCCGCGCGGCTCCGACGAGCTAGACGACCTGGGCCGGGCGTTCGATCGCATGGTCGCGGAGCTCTCCGAGGCGCGATCGCGGCTGGTCTACCTGCAAAAGGTCTCGGCCTGGCAGGAGGTCGCGCGCCGGCTGGCCCACGAGATCAAAAATCCGCTCACGCCGATCCAGCTGGCGGTGCAGGAGCTGGCCTCCAAGTACCGCGGCGGCGATCCGGCCTACGAGCGTCTGCTCGAGACCGCCCAGGAGATTCTCAACGAGGAGGTAGGCGCGATCCGCCGCCTCGTCGACGATTTTTCGGCTTTTGCCAAGCTGCCCAAGGTGGAGCCGTTGCCGGTCGACCTCGGCCAGGTGGTCGACGACTTCGCGCGCGCCCACCCGGAGTGGCAGGAGGCGTTGCACGTCGATCGCCATGCGCCCGTCGAGGCGCTGTGCGATCGGATGCTGGTCCGGCGGGTGCTCGCCAACCTGGTCGAGAACGCCGTGCAGGCGGCGACGGCGGCCGGGAAGAAACCGGTCGTCCGGTTGGCGGTTGCGCTGGACGCGTCCGGGCGGGCGGCCTGCTTGACGGTGGACGACAACGGACCGGGCGTGGAGGCCCCCTCGCGGGACCGGATCTTCGATCCCTACGTCACCACCAAGGAGCACGGCACCGGGTTGGGGCTGGCGATCGTTCGCAAGATCGTCCTCGACCACGGCGGCGACATCCGCCTCACCGACGCGCCGGCGCCGCTCGGGGGCGCCCGGTTTGTGGTCACCCTGCCGGCCGTGCCGGGAGCGGGACCGCCCGCCCCGCCACGCGCAACACCGGGCGTCCGCCGGATTCCGTGAGCCGGTCGGCCAGAGCCGCGACCGCGGAGCTGGAGAGCCGCGCCTCCAGCCGCCCGCCCCGCACCCAGGCGCGCAGGATGCCGGCGTCGTCGACGGTCAGCGTCGCCGGATCGAGCGGCTCCTCGGCGCCGTCGGAGAGCGCGAGGAAGATCGCGCCCGCCGGATCGACGCGGGCCGCGCGGACCACCAGCGGCGTGTCGTCGACGTCGAGATACGCGAAGCGGCGCTCGTCGAGGCGAAGAACGTAGCGGCCATCCGGGGGCGGCAGGCGATCGAGCCAACGAAAGAGCGCGCTCTTGAGCCCGCCGTGGGTCACCTCGGCGCCCTCGTGGATGAAGTGCCCTTCCCGGTCGACCCGGATCCCCGACTGCCGCAGCTTCTCGAGCCAATCGACATTAGCGGCCTCGGCGGCGTCGGTCACACCGACCAATCTAACCGGCGGCGCCGAGGCGAGAGATCTCGTCTTTCATGCGCAGTTTCTCTTTCTTGAGGCGGATGCGCTCGATCTGTTCGTCGGGGGTGAGCGACAGGTGCCGTTCGAGCTCGGCCAACCTCCGCTCCAGCTCACCGTGCCGCTCGCGCAGCTTCACCATTTGAACCGCCGTCGATCCCGGATCCACGAGGACCTTCTCCATGCACAGCGCCTCCGTGCCCCCGATGATAACGCCGATCGACTAGGCCGCGCGGCTCTTTTCGAACGCCGCGATCGCGGGCTCTTGCGCCAGCAGGAACTCCAGCTCGTCGACGCCGTTTAGCAGGCAGAAGCGGGCGAACGGATCGATCGGGAACGAGGTCCGGGTCCCGTCGGCCAGCGTCAGGGTCTGGTCCTCGACGGAGATGGTGACGCTGCCGCCGGGAGCGGCCAGAAGCTTGGCGTGAACCGACGGGTCGACCACCACCGGCACGAGCCCGTTTTTGAGGGCATTGTTCCGGAAGATGTCGGCGATCGAGGTGCTGACCACCGCGCGAAAGCCATAGTCGTGCAGCGCCCAGGGGGCGTGCTCGCGGGACGAGCCGCAACCGAAGTTGTCGCCCGCGACCAGGATCGCCGCCCCGCTCGCCTCCGGCCGGTTGAGAATGAAATCGGCCTTGGGGTTTCCGGAGGCGTCGAAGCGCCAGTCCGCGAAAAGATTTTTGCCGAGACCGATCTTGCTGGTGGCCTTGAGAAACCGCGCCGGAATGATCTGATCGGTGTCGACGTTCTCGACCGGCAGGACGACCGTGCGCGAGGTGATGAGGTTGACCTTTTCCATTTAGACCATCTCCCGTGCGTCGGTGATCCGGCCGGCGATCGCGGACGCCGCGGCCGTGAGCGGGCTGGCCAGGAAGGTTCGCCCCCCGGCGCCCTGTCGTCCCTCGAAGTTTCGGTTGCTGGTGCTGACCGCGTACTGGCCGGGCTTGAGTTGATCGCCGTTCATCGCGATGCACATCGAGCAGCCCGCCTCGCGCCAGTCGGC
>CAYTTF010000196.1:0-9060 GCA_964440665.1 uncultured Myxococcales bacterium
AGAACATGAACTCGTTCAAGAACGTGCGCGACGCGATCGAGCACGAGGTCAAGCGTCAGGCGTCGCTCCTCGATCGCGGGGAGCGCGTCGCGCAGGAGACCCGCCTGTGGGACCCGGCCCGGGGCGTGACGCAGTCGATGCGCTCGAAGGAGAGCGCGCACGACTACCGCTATTTCCCCGAGCCCGATCTGCCGCCGCTGGTGGTGAGCGAAGCGGAGCTGGCGGCGTTTCGCGCAAGCCTTCCTGAGCTGCCGGAAGATCGCTTCGCCCGCTACACCGGCCCGGCTGGGCTCTCGCCGCAAGACGCCGGTGTGTTGGTCGCAGACCACGAGGTCGCAAGCTACTTCGACGCTGTCGTCGCCGCGGGCGCGCCGTCCAAGCGGGCCGCCAACTGGGTGATCAACGAGGTGCTGGCGCGCGTTTCCCACATTCCGGACCTTGCCTTCGACAACCCAGGCCTCGAGGTTGGTCCCGCCGCGCTGGCCGAGCTCATCAAACTAATCGAGGACGGCACGCTCTCCGGCAAGCTCGCCAAGGATGTCTTCACCCGCATGTGGACCGAGCGGCGCACGGCCGCCGAGATCGTCAAGGCGGAGGGGCTGGCTCAGGTCTCCGACAGCGCCGCGCTCGAGGAGATCTGCCAGCGCATCGTGGCCGCCCATCCTGAAGAGGCCGCCCGTGTCGCGGGCAACCCGAAGCTGATCGGCTTCTTCGTCGGCGCCGTCATGAAGGAGACGGGCGGCAAGGGGAACCCGAAGGCCATCAACGAGATCCTTCGGCGTCTCCTCGGGGCAACGACCGCCTAAAATCTGCGGGCCGGGCCCTGCCTCCGCTTGACACGGGGCCGGCGTTCCCTAGACTACGCCGCTTCGCCTGGGAGGCCCAAGTCCGATGTACGCCGTGATCGCTTCTGGAGGAAAACAATACCGCGTCAGCGAGGGGGAAACCCTGCGCGTGGAGAAGCTGGTGGGACCGGCCGGCACCAAGGTGACGTTCGGACCGCTGCTCTTCGCCGACGACGGCGGGGGCGTTCAGGTGGGAAAGCCGACCGTCGCGGGCGTCACCGTCGAGGCCGAGATCCTCGAGCAGGGCCTGGGCAAGAAGATCATCATCTTCAAGTACAAGCGCCGGAAGAGCTACCGCCGCAAGGCGGGCCACCGCCAGCCGTTCACCTCGCTCAAGATCACCGCCATAAATGCTGGCGTGGCCTCGGCGGGCAGCGTCGGAGCGAAGGCCTAAGCCATGGCACACAAGAAGGGCCAAGGCAGCTCCCGCAACGGCCGCGATTCGCAGTCGCAGCGGCGGGGCATCAAGCGCCACGCGGGGCAGGTCGTGCTGGCCGGCAACATCCTGGTCCGTCAGGTCGGGACGGTCGTCCACGCGGGCCGGAACGTCGGCATGGGGCGGGACTTCACGCTGTTCGCGCTCAAGGACGGCGAGGTCAAGTACGTCAAGTCGGGCCCGCGCACGGTGGTCAGCATCGTGGCAGCGCCGGCCGACGTCGCGCCGGCGGCCAGCGCCTAAGCGCTGGTTTCGCCCGAGGCGCGTGAGGGTCGGCGCGCATGCATTTCGTCGATGAGGTGACCATTCGCCTGCGCGCGGGCGACGGCGGCAAGGGCGCGGTCGCGTTTCGGCGCGAGAAGTTCGTCCCCAAGGGCGGCCCCTCCGGCGGCGACGGCGGCGACGGCGGCAGCGTCGTCCTGGAGGTCGACGAGGGGCTTTCGACGCTGCTCGACTTTCGCTACAAGAGTGAGTTCGCGGCGCCGGCCGGCGAATCCGGCGCGAACAAAGATCGGTACGGCCATGCGGGCGCGGACGTGATCCTGCGGGTGCCGCCCGGGACGCAGGTGTTCGACGCGACCACCAGGGCGCTGATCGGCGATCTGCGCACGCAGGGCGAGCGCTTCGTGGCCGCGCAGGGGGGCAAGGGGGGCCGCGGGAACATGCACTTCGCCTCCTCGACCGACCGCGCGCCCCGCCGCTCGGAGCCCGGCACGCCGGCCGAGGAGCGGACGATCCGGCTCGAGCTGAAGCTGCTGGCCGACGTGGGGCTGCTCGGTTTCCCCAACGTCGGCAAATCGTCGCTCATCGCGCGCATCTCGGCCGCCCGCCCCAAGATCGCCGACTATCCCTTCACGACCCTGGTCCCGAACCTCGGCACCGTCGGTCTTTCCGACGAGCGGAGCTTCGTCGTCGCCGACATCCCCGGGCTCATCGAAGGGGCGCACGCGGGCGCGGGGCTGGGCGATCGGTTCTTGCGCCACCTCGAACGGACCCGCCTTTTGGTCCATCTCCTCGACGCGGCCGCAGACGGCGGTCCGGAAGGCGGGAGCGCCCGCACCCCCCTGCGCGACTTCGACACCATGAACCGCGAGCTGGCGCTCTACGACGCAGACCTGGCCGCGCGACCCCAGATCGTGGTGCTGAACAAGATCGATCTGCCCGAGGTCCGCCGGCGCGCCAAGCAGCTCGCGCGCCCCTTCGCGAAGCGCGGGGTGATCCTCCACGCCATCAGCGCGGCCACCGGCGAAGGGACCCCCGAGCTTCTCGAAGCGATCTGGAAGGCGCTCAAGGCGCGCGGCCCCGCCAGCCCGCCTGAGCCCGAGCGGGCTGGACGCGGCGCGCGGGCGACTTAACTTCCCGCCGTGTCTCGCGCTGCCGGTTTTGGTGGGAATTCGAGGAGGTCCGCGTGGCGGCTACGTGGAGGTCCGAAATGAGGTCCGGCTGCGGGCCCGCACGGAGGTCAGCAGACAGGTTGTGGAAAACGCAGAAAAGCCGAAGATTGACCGCACTTGCGGGTCCTGATATAGAACATCGGCTTCATTCCTGCTCCGCACTTTGGCTCTCCCCATACGCCCCTTCAATCGCCTGACGGAGTTACGACATGACATCGCTGCGGACAGTTCTTTTGCGTGGGGCGTTCCGCGCCCTGGGGGTAGTGGCGCTCTTAGGGGCGTTGGGCGCGGGAGCGCACGCGCAGACTCCGCCGCCGCCCGCGCCCGCCACGCCGTCACCTCCGCCCGCACCGTCGGCCGCGCCGCCCGCGCCCGCTGAAGCCGCGGCGGCGACGCCGCCCGCACCCGGAGGCGGTGCCGGCGCCGGCGCGGATCCCGGCGCCTACACCGTTCGTCTCCGCTCGCTCGAGAAGAACGTCAACGAGCTCAAAGAGCAGATCTTCCGGACCAAGGCCCGCCTCAACCTCCTCAAGGAGACGGTCTTGGGCGGCGTGATCGGCGCCTCGCGCGCGATCATCCACCACAAGAACGAGATGGGCAGCTCCTTCAAGCTGATCAAGGCGGCCTACGCCCTCGACGGTGTCCAGATCTTCGCCAAGGCAGACGAGACCGGCGCGCTGGCCGAGATGCAGGACTTCGATATCTACAACGGCGCCATCCAGCCCGGGTCGCACACGCTGTCGGTCGCGCTCACCTACCAGGGGAACGGCTTCGGCGTGTTCAGCTACCTCAAGGGGTACAAGTTCAACGTCAAGTCCAGCCACACCTTCGTGGCCGGCGATTCGAAGACCACCAGCATCACGGTGGTCGGGTACGAAAAAGGAAACATCACCACACAGCTTTCGGACAAGCCGGCGGTGGACTTCCGCGTGAACGTCATCTCGGCTGGCGAGGGTGGGGCGACTGCGGCGGCGAAGAAGTAACCAAGCAGGGTCGATGAAACAGGCGCAGGTCTTAGTCGCCGCGCTAACGCTCGGTGCGGTGGGTCTCTCCGGTTCGCGGGCACGCGCGGATGAGGTGGACGATTACGTAAAAAAGCTGATCGACCTCGATCAGCGCGTCCACCTGATGGCCCTCGAGTTCAAGGAGACGCCGCCGCCCACACCGGACGCCGCCGATCGCCGGGTGCTCGACGCGCAGGTGCAGCTCAGCGTCAAGAACTACGACGAAGCGGCCACGATGGCCCTCGACGTCGTCGAGAAGTATCCCAACTCGCGGGCCTACGACGACGCGCTCTATCTGCTGGGCGAGGCGCTCTTCCAGGCGCGCGACTTCTATTCGGCCCGCCACTATCTCCAGGAGGCGGTCGCCAAGAACAACGGCTCCAAATCCGAGCAGCAGGCGCTGCAGCGCCTCGTCGAGGTCGCGCTGCACACGGGCGACTACGAGAACGTCGACGCCTACCTGACCCGCCTGCAGAACGTGCCGGCCTCCGCGATGGAGCCGACCGTCCCCTACGTCCGGGGCAAATACTACTTCTTCCGCGGCCGGCTCGACGACGCCGCCATGGTGTTCACGTCGATTCCGGCCACCAACCCTTACTACTTTCAGGCCCGCTATTTTCTGGCGACCATCCAGGTCAAGCGCGGCGACCTGGCCGGCGCAACCAATTCTTTCGACGACCTGCTCAAGCGGCAGGCGCCCGACGATACCGGCAAGGACATCCAGGACCTGGCGCGTCTCGCCATCGCGCGCATCTACTACGAGCGCTCCCAGTTCGACAAAGCGATCGAGGCCTACGCGTCGATCGGGCGGCAATCGACCTACTGGTCGGAGGCGCTGCGGGAGCAGGCCTGGACGTACATCAAGGCCAAGGATTGGCAGCGGGCCTATCGGTCGGTGAACCTGCTCCTGCTCTACGATCCCGATACGGCCGACGCGCCCGATCTCCGGCTGCTCGAGGGGAACCTCCAGCTGCGGATGAGCAATTTCTACCTGGCCAGCGACGAGTTCAGCAAGGTCCGGGACGAGTTCGAGCCGATACACCGCCAGCTTCAACAAGTCATCGTGAAGTCGCAAACCGACCCGGCGTACTTCGATTCGCTGGTCGGCAAGAGCCTGGACAAATTCGACATCGGAATGTTCGTCCCGCCGACGGCCGCGAAATGGGTGAAGTCCGAGCCCGACGTCGCCCGCATGATGGCGCTCGCGACCGACGTGGGCGAGATGCAACGCGATCTCGCCGACAGCCAAAAGTTGGTTGAACGGATCGAGCACGTCATGCAGGGGAGCGGGCGCGTCGGGATCTTTCCCGATCTGGCTTCGGCGCGGACCAAGGCCATCGAGATGACCAACCTGGTGGTCGAGACCCGCGAGAAGTTCGAGCGAAAGATCCGCGCGATCATCGACTCGGTCTTGACCGGCGACGAGCGGAAGCAGCTCGATCATCTGGCGATCGAGCGCGACGGGTTCGAGCGGCAGACGAACCGGCCGACCACCGACGAAGGGGTCCAGGCGCACGAGCGCACGATGAAGGGGCAGTTCGCGGAGCTCGATCAGCAGGTCTCCGAGATGAACGTCGAGATCCAGGCGCTCGAGGCCCAGCTGGTCGCCGTCGAGCAGTACTACCGCGTCTCGCGCTCCGAGCAGAAGATTCGCCCGGAGGACATCGAGGGCCCCGTGCGCGACATGCGGACGACCATCGATGAGCTGCGCGCCATGCACGACAAGCTGCGCGAGGAGATCGCGGACGCGACCCACGACGCGGCCACCTCCGGCTCCGCCGATCAGGCCGAGCACGAGACAGCCCTGAAGCTTTCGGACGTCTTGCGCCAGGAGCTGGCCATCGAGCAGAAGGCCGCCCTGCGGTTGAGCGGCACCGATCGGGCGCAGGTCGACCGGATCAACGACCTGCTCGCGCGGTGTGACGCCATCGACGTCCAGCTCAACGCCTTCGACAAGCGCGTCGAAGGTCAGGTGGGCGTGCGGATCGCGACCGTGACCCGCTATCTGTCCGGCGCGAAGGAGCAGCTGGCCCTCGCCGGCGAGAAGCTCGGCTCGGTGCTGGACGAATCGAAGTCCTTGGGCGGCGGTCTGGCCCAGGCGATGTTCACCCGGGTCGCGGAGAAGTTCTACGATCTGGTGGTTCGTTCCGACGTCGGCATCATCGACGTTTCGTGGGGGCTCAAGGATCAGAAGACCCAGGCCGTCACCAAGCTGACCAGCCTCAAGAACCTGGAGCTCAAGGCGCTCGACGAGGATTTTCGTAAGGTCCTCGAGGAGGACAAGTGACGGGCCGTCCGCTCGCCGGCCGTATGGCGGTCCTGGCGCTCTGCGCGTCGCTTGCCTGGGGTGGGTCTGCGGGCCGTGCCCGCGCGGCCGCCACAGGTCCGAGCGGCGCCACAGGTCCGAGCCGATCGATCGCGAGCGGTGCGGCCGTCGATCCGCGGCTGCTCGACGACATGACCAAGGACGTGCAGCGCTTCGCCGACATGGTCACCGAATACCGGGGGACCGCGCGGCAGATCCTGAAGCGCGCCTACCAGGATCGGATCAAGGAAGTAAACGCCAAGTACGACGCGCAGATCGACATGAACGACCGCGACGCCCGCGACCGGCGCCGCGACGCGATCGCGATGTTCGAGGCGTTCCTGCTCAAGTATCCCAACGACAAGCGCTGGACGCCGGACGCGATGTTCCGGCTGGCCGAGCTCTATTACGAGAAGTCTGCCGAGGAATTCCTGGACGCCGACGAGGCGTACAAGAAGATGATCGACAGCCCGAATCCGCCCACCGCGCCGCCGCCGCGGGTCGACTACACGCCGACCATCAACCTCTACCGGCGCCTGCTGACCGAGTTCCCCACCTATCGGTTTTTGGACGCGACCTACTACCTGCTCGGGTTCTGCTTGGGCGAGATGGGCGAGGACGTTGCCGCCAAGCAGGCGCTGCTGGCGCTGGTCTGCGCGAACAAGTACAAGCCGCTCGACACGCCGCCGCCCGCGCCCCCGCTGCAAATCCGCTCCGGTCAGAGATCGGCCGGCGGCGACGACGAGGCCTACAAGAGCTGCACGCCGGTGCGCAAGGATTCGAAGTTCATCCCCGAGGCCTGGACGCGCATCGGCGAGTTCCACTTCGACAACCCGAACGAGCTGCGGCTCGCCATCGCGGCGTTCCGCAAGGTGCTCACCTTCAAGGATTCGCCCTACTACGACCGCGCGCTCTACAAGCTGGCCTGGTCGTATTACCGCGACAACCGCTTCCCGGAAGCGGTTCGCGAGTTCGACAACCTGGTCAAGTACGCCGACGCGCGCACGGCGGCCGGGCAGAAGGTCGGCTCCGATCTGCGTCCCGAGGCGGTCCAGTATCTAGGTGTCAGCTTCGCCGAGCCCGATTGGGACGGCGACGGGGCACCCGATCCGATCACCGGTCTGCAGCGCGCGCTCGACTTTTACAAGGGCCGCGAAGCCGAGCCGCACGCGCGCGAGGTGTTCCAGCGCCTGGGCGACATCTACTTCGATCAGACCAAATACCAGGACGCGATCGCGGTTTACAAGACGCTGCTCTCCAAGTGGCCGTATTACGTCGACGCGCCCAAGGTGCAGGACCGGATCATCCACGCCTACGAGAAGGACCGCAACCTCGTCGCGGCGGCGACCGCGCGTGAGGCGCTGGGCCGCAACTACACCAAGGGGAGCGACTGGTACAACCACAACCGCGACAACCCCGAGGCGCTGGCCGCCGCCCAGGAGCTGGCCGAGGACGCGCTGCTCACGGCGGCCACCAACGTCCACGCCCAGGCGCAGGCGTGCAAGACCAAATGGCTCGAGAACCAGAAGGACACCGCCAAGCTGGAAGAGTGCAAGAAGGAGTACGCCTCCGCGGCGGAGCTCTACGAGCGGTACCTGACCGTCTACCCGAACTCGAAGCGCTTCTATGAGTTCTCGGCCTTCTACGCCGACGCCCTCTACTACTCGGGCCAGCTGCCGCTGGCCATCGCCGCTTACAAGACGGTTCGCGACTCCGTGCTCGACAACCGGTTTCAGGAGGACTCGGCCTTCCGGATGATCAAGGCCTACGAGGAGATCATCGCCGATCTCAAGCAGCAGAAGAAGATCGAAGACCCGCCCATCCCCGACGAGAAGAACACCAAGCCGCCGGTCGTCGCCACGCCGATGCCGGACATCTACAAGAAGTACCTGGAAGCGATCGACTGGTACGTCACCAACGTCAAGAACGACCGCGCGCCGGATCTCAAGTACGCGGCGGCGGTCATCGTGCTGCGCTACCGCGACTGGGCGGCCGCGCGCGAGCGGCTCGGCGCGATCACCGCGCAGTACTGCGGCACCAAGTCGGACGTCGGCTTCAAGTCCTACGACGCGATCTTGCAGACCTACTTCATCGACTACAGCGTCGAGGACGAGGAGCAGAAGGACTGCGCGCTCGGCAAGCTGCTCACGGTGGTCGACGAGTTCAGCGAATCACCCTGCGGCAAAGCGCCCGAGGCCAAGACTTACCTGTCTCGCATCGCGCAGATCAAATCGTCGGTCAAGACCACCATCATCACCAAGCGCCTCCAGCTGTCGATGGAGAACGAAGAAAAGGGCACGCACAAGGAGCTGGTGATGTGCCAGTCCGGATCGGGCGGCATTGCGCTCGTCACCGGGACGGCGGCCCCCCCGCTCAAGCCGGGCGAAAAGGCGCCGCCGCCCGGCACGACGCCCAACAAGATCTCGACCGAGCTCGACGCTGGCCTCGCCCTCGACCTCATCGACATCGTGAACGCGAACCCCAAGGATGCCGGCGCGCCGACGGCGCTCAACAACGCCTGCGTCATCTACGAGAAGCTGTTCCAGTTCGGACAGGCGACCAAGTGCTACGAGCGCCTCTACCAGGACTACCCGGATTCGGAGTGGGGCAAAGAGGCGCTCTGGAACTCGTCGCGCAACCACTACCGCTTCTTCGAGTTCGATCAGGCGGTCAAGGGTTACCTCACCGTCGCCCAGGATCCCAAGTTCGCCCAGTCCGAGCACCGCAAGGAGGCGCTCGGCCTGGTGGCGTCCCTCCTCGACAACGACCAGCAGTACCCGCGCGCGGCCGAGCTCTACAAGAAATACTCGGAGACCATCACCGACAAGCCGCAGGACAGCGCCCAGGCCTACTTCTTCGCCTGCAACGCCTACGAGAAGGCGCACGACCAGGGCAAGCAGGTGGGGTGCCTCAAGGACTTCATCAAGCACTTCGACAAGCAGGCGACCGCCGGCGAGTACGTCGTGCAGGCGTACATGAAGCTGGCGGTCATCGCCGAAAGCAGCTCGCGCAACAAGAACGACGTCCTCGCCGCCTACAAGCGCGTGCGCGACGAGTTCATCTCCCGCAAGCTGCC
>CAYTTF010000197.1:0-9021 GCA_964440665.1 uncultured Myxococcales bacterium
TCCGTGACCTTGGCGGCGCACGCGGCCGCCATCGTTCTCAAATGATCGGCGGGCAGGGCGGGTTGAGACAGATCGGATCGGGATCGCCCTGCGGGGGGATCTCGACGCTCTCCTCGAGATAGAACCCCGGGCCTTCGGCGACGACTGTCAGTTCGGACATTCCCTCGGGCGGCGTCAGCTCGAAATGGCAGTC
Source organism: uncultured Myxococcales bacterium (assembly GCA_964440665.1). GTDB lineage: Bacteria > Myxococcota_A > Polyangia > Fen-1088 > Fen-1088 > JADGRB01. Next base: position 194 of record CAYTTF010000197.1, read on the forward strand.
GGCGTCCACGTCGGTCTCCGTGTCGTCATCCGCGTCCACGACCACCCCGCGCAGCGAGACCGTCTCGATGGGGCAGCCGTCGCCGTTCGGAAATCCGATCGTGCCGCGCACGACCGGGCGCGCCGCGAGCGCAACCTCCAGCGCGCTGGCCGGCGCCGCGATGCTTCGCAAGGTCGCCGTTCGGATCTTCGGGCCGCTGAAGACCAGATCATACCGGCGGCCGGGGATGAGGCCCTCGATCGAGAACTTGCCCGGCTCGACGGAGAGCGGCCCTGTCGCGTGGGTCGCGCCGACGGCCGACGCGAGCACGGTGATCTCGGCGTCGTCCGGACCGGTCAAGGTGCCGCCGATGGTGGCGGCAGGGCCGAGCTGGATCGCGATGTCACGGTCGTCTTCTCCGCCGGTAGGCACGTCCGTCGTCATGCCCGAAAAATCGCCGGCCTCGGCGGACAAGGTGTACCGCCCCGGCGGCAGGTGAAACGAAAAACGGCCGCCGGAGCTCAAGCGCGCGGTCACGGTTCGCGTCCCGTCGTCGGCGATGACTTCGAGGCCGTCGAAGACGTCGTCGGCGTCTCCGCCCGACGGGGGCAACACCCGGCCGTGCAGGTGGACCACCGGAGCCCGCGCCCGATGTCCGACGGGTGCGGGGTGCCAGGTCGGTCGCGGCGCCGACTCCGTCTGGTAGGGGCGGAGCGGGCCGGCCGGCGACTCGGCGTGGGCGGGCTGGTCGTCCAGCTCGGCCTCGCGATCGTCGACTGGCGCGTGGGCGAGGTGGCGTGGTTTGTGAAACGTGATCTTGACGGTCGTGACAATCAGGGCGACCAGCACCAGCGAGAGCGCCACACACCAACGCATCACGATCTCTGACAACGAATGTCGGCCGGGGTTCCCGCCGAGATTGACGGCAACGAAGTCGGCAATCTGAACGCGCCCTGGCCGCCACGGGCGGCGCTAACGAAGGGTGAGCTTGCCGCGCAGCTCGATCTGCTGCGCCGACGAGCCAACCAGCACCTCGAAGGTCCCAGGTGTCGCCCGCCACTGCTTGGTCTTCACGTCGAAAAATGCCAGCGCGCGCCGGTCGAGCGCGATCTGGACGTGCCTGGTCTCGCCCGCGGCCAGATCGATCTTGGCAAACCCCTTGAGCTCCTTGGGTGGGCGCGGCACCGGGGCGTGGCGATCGCCGACGTAGAGCTGGGCTACCTCGGCGCCCCGGCGCTGGCCGACGTTGGTGACGTCGAACGAGACGGTCACCGGCCCGTCGACCGGCATGCCTTCCGGCGCGATCGCGAGCTTGCCGTACTCGAACCGCGTGTAGGAGAGCCCGTGTCCGAACGGGAAGAGGGGCTTGCGACCCGTCTTGTCGAAGTGCCGGTAGCCGAGGAACACCCCCTCGCTGTAGACCACCTTCCTATCGGCCTTGGGGGCGTAGCTATCGGCCGTCGCGCTGTCCTCGAAGCGGCGCTCGAAGGTCACCGGAAGCTTTCCCGAGGGGCTGACGTCGCCGAACAGGATCTCCGCCAACGCCGTCCCGCCCTCTTCGCCCGGGTACCAGGTCTCGATGATCGCCGGTACGTGGTCGACGAAGCTCCGCATGTCGACGCCGCCCCCCGAGGTGACGGCGACGACCACCTTCTTGTTGGCGGCGCGCACGGCGGCAATCAGATCGTCCTGGCCGGCCGGCAGCTGGAAGGTCCGATCGTACCCTTCACCTTCGGTCATGGGATCGAAGCCGGCCACCACGACGACCGCGTCGGCGTGCGCGGCCAGCACCTTCGCCGCGGGATCGACGAATTGATCGGCCCGCCGGACGCCCAGGCCCACCCGCGCGTGGTGATCGCCGTGGAGATATTCGAAACGAATGGCGTACGGTCTTCCCGCCACCAGCTTCACTGTGGCCAGGTTAATCGGTTGTGGACCGCGCGCGCGGTCGAGGACCAGCTTGCCGTCGATGTAGAGCCGATATTCGTCGAGACCGTACGTGAAAGCGGCGAAGCGGAAGTCGCCAGACGAGGTGGGGATGAAGGTGCCGCTCCAGCGCGCCGCCGATTCCGTGCGCTGTCCGGTCGGCCAGAAGTTGGGTTTGTCCCAGGCAAAGTTGAGGTGCTCGTCGACGCGCGTGAGCGCGGGCGTGCCGGCCAGGCTGCGCTCGTTGAAGTACTCGCCGAGTAGGCCAGGCTTGCCACCGGTCGGCGCCGTCAGGAAGTCGGTCGAATCGAAGATCTCGGCCAGCGTCGGAACGCCGTGGTTGACGGTAACCGTTGCGCTGCCGCGCAGTCGATTGGCCAGCCCCTCTACGAAGCTGACCGCCGAAAATGGCCGGACCTGCGCGCTGCCACCACCCACCGGGATCGCCGGGTAGGCGTTGGGGCCGATCACGGCGATCGATTTGATCTTCTTGTCGTCGAGCGGCAGGAAGCCGCCGTCGTTCTTGAGGAGGACCAGACCGGCGCGGGCGGTGTCCAGCGCCACGTCGCGCCCCGCCCGGCTGAAGAGCGGCAAGCTGGCATCGGTGGCCGGCCGATCGAGCCAACCGAATCGAACCGCCGCGCGCAGGATCCGTCGAACTTTGTCGTCGAGGGTCGCGACCGAGACCTTGCCCGACGCGATGGCCGGAAGCAGCGTCTCCCGGTTCATGAACTTTCCCGATGGCATCTCGATGTCGAGGCCGGCGTTCGCCGCGGCGACGCCGTCGTAGGTGGCGTCCCAGTCGGAGATGACGACGCCGCCGAAGCCCCACTCCTTCTTGAGCATCCCATCGACCAGGGCGGCGTTCTCGGTCATGTGGACGCCGCCCACCAGGTTGTACGAGGTCATGACGGCGCCGACGTGCGCTTCCTTGACGGCCGCCTCGAACGCCGGCAGGTAGATCTCGCGCAAGGTCCGCTCGTCGATCTCCGAGCTGGTGTGGTGGCGATCGATCTCGGAGTTGTTGCCCAAGAAATGTTTGACCGTCGCGCTCACGCCCTGCGCCTGCATTCCCTCGATGTACGAAACGGCCATTCGCGACGCCAGAAACGGATCTTCGCCGAAGTATTCGAAGTTCCGGCCGCACATCGGCGCGCGAGTGATGTTCACGCCGGGCGCCAGCATGATGTGCACGCCGCGCGCCCGCGCGTCGCGGCCGATCGCCGCGCCCACGCGGTTGGCCAGATCCCGGTCCCAGGAGGCCGCGAGGCCAATCCCGGCGGAATACGCCGTCGACGGACCGACGTTGCGGACGCCGAACGGTCCGTCCGCCATCCGGAACGCCGGCAACCCGAGCCGCTTGTTGGCGCGCACGTAGAACGCGTCGACGCCGCCGACGGTGTCGATCTTTTCTTCCAGCGTCATGCGCGCCAGGATCGCCGCCACCCGTTTTTCGACCTCGGCGGACGTCGGGGCCGAGGTCGGCGTCGGGGTGGTCGGCGTCGCGGCCCGCGCGGACGTCGGCGCGACGAGCGCAAAGCGCAGCAAGAGGCCGACGGCGGCGCTTGCGAAGACGATTTTCAGAGTCGATCGGTGCATGCGGAGCCGTAGCGATACCCGCCGCGCGGGACGAAGGTCAAGCGTATCCGGGGCCAACGAAGGTCGAGAGCAAGCTCGAGGGCGGCCGCGGTCGTGGCATTCTGGTTCCATGGAACGCGCACAGGAGCTGATCGATCGACTGGGGATGGCGCCGCATCCGGAGCGCGGGTTTTACGTCGAGACCTACCGCGCCCCCCTGACCGTGGAGGGACTACCGCACGGCGGCCCGCGGGCGGCCAGCACCGCGATCTACTTCCTGATCACCGCCGCCGAGCCCTCGACCTTTCTCCATCGCCTCCGTTCCGACGAGCTGTTTCACCTCTACGAGGGCGGTCCGCTCGAGGTGCTGCTGCTCGCTCCCTCGGGTTCCGGCGAGGTGCGCCGTCTCGGGCTCGACGTCGCCGCCGGTGAGCGGCCGCAGCTGGTGATCCCCGCGAGAACCTGGTTCGGCGTCGAGCTGGCGACCGGCGCCACGCACTGTCTGTTCGGCTGCACCGTCGCTCCCGGATTCGACTTCGCCGACTTCGAGCTGGCCGACGGCCCGGAGCTGGCGGCCCGGTATCCGCGGGAGGCGGCGCGAATCGCGCGCATGGTTCGGCGCCGGGCTTGACCGGCGTCGGCCGGCTTCAACGCGTCGTTTTGGGCTGGCGTTCCATCGTGTCGGCGAGGCAGGTCGGACAGTAGCCGCTCTGCGTATCGACGTGCCCGCAGATGCGGCAGGAGAACCGGGGTGGGTCGCCGGCGTGCGCGCGCCTGGGGAGCTCGCGGTCGTTCTCCAGCTCCTCCTCGCGATGCTGCGCCTGAACCGGATCGATCAGCTTGCGCAAGCTCTCCACGATTGACATCCATCCAGGCTAGCACGCGTCGCCGCCCGCGGCCGATCCCGGCAGGTGGCTGGAATAGCCGTAACGATTGAGCAGATAGCGGAGCTTGCGCGAAACGGAATCTCCATCTGCCGTCCGACGGGAAACCGAAGACCCGCGTGATGCGTCCGGAGGCGGATGTGAAATCAATGAACGGATCGTCCGATCCGCGGACGTTGCCGAGATTGTGCTACTTGGCTTTCAGTTTCTTCGCGCGGCGGGCTTCGCGGTACTTCTTGATCTGTGCCTTGGGGAGATCCTTGTGCTTGGAGCAGACCATCCCGAAGACCGGCGCCGCCGGGTTCTTGCAACCGGGAACGGGGCAGAGCTGCTTGGGCCCCTTCTTCCGCTTCTTGCGGCCGATGACAGCGACCGCGGCGCTGGCGGCCTTTGGGGGCCGGCCGCGGCGGCGGGCGCCGACACCGAGGGCGCTTTCGACGGCGTTGCGCGCGCGGTCGAGGGCCTGGCCCTCCATCAGCGAGCTCAGTTTGTTGGCGAAGTCCTCGATCAGGGTGCGAATTGTCATGGCCGCGGATAATAACCAGAATTCATTTGCAAACAAGGACTCGTGGCCCTGCCCACCTTTTTATTTTTGACCGATTCCGGCAATTGCAATTGATTGAATCGACCGCCAGATCGATCGGCCGCTGGCCCGCGTCGGCGAAACGATGGCGCAGTCGTTGTTTGACGCCGGTCCCGTCCGGCATGTTTGGCATGTCCATGAATCCGGAGTCGGTGACCGATGGCGCCGTCGGCGTCCCCTCACTAGTGACGCGACATCTCTCGGCGCCCTGAATACGCCGGCGCGCTAAGCTCTCCCCACATGGCCGTCGTCCCCCATCCGCTTCCGGGTCTAACGCCGCCCGCCCCCGAGGTCGGTATCGGCGCGCGCCTCAAGGCCAGCGCCAAGCATTCGGCCCGCGCGTTGGGCTTGGTCTGGGACTCCGCGCCGGGCGGTGTGATCGCGCTCGGCATCTTCACGGTCGTCGCGGCGGCGTTGCCGCCGTTCGTCGCCTACGTCGGCAAGATGATCATCGACGCGGTGATCGCGGCGCACGCGGCCGCGCCCGGGCTCGCGCGACACGTGGCGCTCCTACGCGCGGTGCGCCTCGTCGGCCTCGAGCTTGCCGCGGTGGTGGTGATCGCGGGCTGCGAGCGGGTGCTGGGGTTGGTGCGGCAGCTGGTCGGCCTGCGGCTCGGCATCGATCTCAACGTGCGCATTCTGGAGAAGGCGTTGCGCCTGGATCTGGCGCACTTCGAAGACGCGGAGTTCTACGACAAGCTGACGCGCGCGCGGCGCGAGGCGTCGACTCGGCCGCTGTCGCTCATCCAGAGCAACTTCCAGGTGGTGCGCGGCGCGCTCACGCTGGTCGGGTACATCGCGCTGCTGGTCCGCTTTTCGGGCTGGATGGCGCTGGCGGTGCTGGTGGCGACGATCCCGGCGTTCATCGCCGAGGCGCGCTTTTCGGGCGCGGCGTTCCGACTGCGCAACTGGCGCTCGCCAGACTCGCGCCGGCTCACCTACCTCGAATACGTGCTGGCCAACGACGAGCACGCCAAGGAGGTGAAGCTGTTTGGCCTGGGACCGCTGCTGCTCGATCGTTACAAGACGCTGGCGGAGTCGTTCTTCGCCGGCGATCGGGCGCTGGCGGTCCGGCGCGCGGTCTGGGGGTACGCGCTGTCGCTGGTGAGCACGGCGGTGTTCTACGGCTCCTACGCGCTGATCGTCGCCGCGACGGTGCGCGGGCGGCTCTCGCTGGGCGACATGACGCTGGGGCTGGTGGCGTTTCGGCAGGGGCAACAGAGCTTCCAGGCGGTGCTCTCGGCGCTGGGCGGCATGTACGAAGACACGCTCTACATGTCGAACCTGTTCGACTACTTCGCGATCCCGACCGACGTGCCGAAGGTGTCGGGTCCGCTGGCGGTGGTGCGCGCCGAAGAGGGGATTCGCTTCGAGGGCGTCGGCTTCCGCTATCCGGGGACGGGCCCGGACGGCGAGCGTTGGGCGTTGCGCGGCGTCGACGTCTTCATTCCGAAGGGGCAGAGCCTGGCGCTGGTGGGCGAGAACGGCGCCGGGAAGACCACCTTCATCAAGCTGCTGGCCAATCTCTATCAACCGACCGAGGGGAGTGTCCTGCTCGACGGGCGGGATCTGCGCAGCTGGGACGACCAGGCGCTGCGGCGGCGGATCGGCGTCATCTTTCAGGACTTCAACGAGTACCAGCTGGCGCTGCGCGAGAACGTCGCCTTCGGCAGCGTCGAGCACCTGGCCGACGATCTGCGGGTGGGACGCGCCGTGGATCAGGGGGGGGCCAAGGAGCTGGTGGCGGGGTTGTCGGCGGGCCTCGAGACGCAGCTTGGCCGCTGGTTTGGCGGCGGCGTCGAGCTGTCGGGGGGGCAGTGGCAGAAGGTGGCGCTGGCGCGCGCCTTCATGCGCACCGACGCCGACATCCTGATCCTCGACGAGCCGACCGCGGCGCTGGACGCCGAGGCGGAGCACGCGGTGTTTCAGCGCTTCAAGGCGCTGGCCGCCGGGCGCACCACGATCCTGATCTCACACCGATTTCCGACGGTGCGGATGGCGGATCGGATCCTGGTGCTGGAAGCGGGGAGGGTGGTCGAGGACGGCAGCCACGCGCAGCTGGTCGCCGCCGGTCGTCGCTACGCGCGCATGTTCGGTCTGCAGGCCGCCGGGTATCTGTAGCGCGTGATCGCGCCGGCCCGACCGTAACCGCCGGTCGCGTCGCGCGTAGAAGGAACGGCCGTGATGTCATCCCGCTCGACGCTGCTGCTCTCCGCGCTCGCAATTTCGGGCTGCGCCAGCCCCGCCCGGGGCGCGCCCGCCGCCTGGAACCGGGTGGTGCTGGTCGAGCTCTTCACCTCGCAGGGGTGCAGCTCCTGTCCACCGGCGGACCAATTCGTCCGGGAGTTGCCGCGCCTCGGGTTCGGGCCCGACAAGGTTCTTCCGCTCACGTTTCACGTCAATTACTGGGACGATCTCGGCTGGCGTGATCCGTTCGCGACCCCGGCGTTCACCGAGCGCCAGCAATGGTACGCGCGCTCGGGCCGATTGGAGTCGCCCGGCGGCGCCGCGGGTCTGTCCGGCCTCTACACGCCGCAGATGATCGTCGGGGGGACGGTTCACTTCTCCGGGCAGCAGAAGGCGGTCGCCCAGGCCGAGTTTCGACGCGCGGCGGATCGCCCCGCCGACGTCGACATCGCCGCCGAGGCCGCGATTGTTGGCGACGCCGTCACGGTTGCGCTGCGCGTGTCACCGCGCGGCGGGTTCGATCGCGCGCGGGATTGGCGCGTGGTGGTGGCGCTGGCCGCGAAGAGCACGCGCACCGCCGTGCTCCACGGTGAAAACGGCGGCGAGACCCTGGAGGAGGCCGCGGTCGTGCGCGCGCTCTCCGATCGCCTGCCGGTGGACCGCTTCTGGCCGGGGCCGGGTCGGGTGAGCCTCCGCAAACCGCCGGGGCTCGCCTGGGCCGACACCGAGCTCGTGGCCTGGGTTCAGTCGGAAACGACCCGCCAGATCGCCGCCGCCCGCGCGATCGATCTGCGCCCCTGATCGGTCGGCGCCCGGCCGGGGCCGGTCAGGCCCGCAGCCCGACCAGCTTTTCGCTCTCGTCCCACAGACGCGCCGCGAGCGCGTCGTCTTGCGCCACCGCGCTGGGCGTCGATTCGTGTTGCCGCTCGTAGTAGCGGCCGCTGATGCCGGCCAGCTCGGGCGCGGTCGCGCAGAAGATGGTCGTGCGCGCGCCCTCTTCGGGCGAGATCATGAAGCGCGTGATGAGCCAGCGCAGCGGCCCGGGCACTCTGCGCCAGATGCCCGTGGCCACCACGCCCGGATGCAGCGCATAGGCGGTGACGCCGCTGCCCGCCCAGCGCCGCGCGAGCTCGCGGGTGAAAAGAACATTTGCCAGCTTTGAGACACTGTACTCGCGGAGCGCGCCGGGCGATCGGGCGCGCTCGCGCAGGACCGTGAAGTCGATCCCCTTCGCGCTGCGATGCGCCTCGCTCGCGACATTGACCACCCGCGCCGGCGCGCTGGCGCGCAGCCGCGCTTCGAGGAGGCGGGTCAGCAGGAAGTGGCCCAGGTGGTTTACGCCGAAGGTCAGCTCGAATCCGTCGCGTGTGAGCGCGCGCGTTCCCGCCAGCCCCGCGTTGTTGATGAGCCCGTGCAGCGGCAGATCACGCGCCAGGAACGCCGCCGCCGCGTCGCGCACCGACGAGAGATCTGCGAGATCCAGGGCAAGGACCTCGACCTTCGCGCCGCCGGCGCGCAACGGCGCGGCGACCGATTCCCCCTTATCGATCGATCGGCAGCCCAGGAACACCTGCGCGCCACGCCCGGCCAGCGCCGTCGCCGTGATCTGACCGATCCCGCTGTTCGCCCCGGTGACGATGAACGTGCGTCCGGCGAGGTCGGCGGCGGTCGAGGGCATGCGTCCAGTCTAG
>CAYTTF010000198.1:0-8993 GCA_964440665.1 uncultured Myxococcales bacterium
GAGCAGACGCTGAATCAGCTGCTCGTCGAGATGGACGGGTTCGAGTCGAACGACGGCGTCATCCTGGTGGCGGCCACCAACCGCCCCGACGTGCTCGATCCGGCGCTGCTGCGCCCGGGGCGCTTCGATCGGCGGATCGTGGTGCCACGGCCCGACGTCAAGGGGCGGACCGGCATCTTGAACGTTCACACCAAAAAGACCCCGCTCGGGGCCGGCGTGAACCTGGACGTGATCGCGCGCGGAACGCCGGGCTTCTCGGGTGCCGACCTGGAGAACCTGGTGAACGAGGCGGCGCTGCTGGCGGCGCGGGCCGACAAATCGCAGCTCGACATGGGCGACTTCGAGATGGCCAAGGACAAGGTCCTGATGGGGCCGGAACGCCGCTCGATGGTCATCAGCGACAACGACAAGCGGATCACCGCGTACCACGAAGCGGGGCACGCGCTGGTCGGCAAGATGATGAAGGTGTCGGATCCGATCCACAAGGTCACCATCATCCCGCGCGGCCGCGCGCTGGGCCTGACCCAGATGCTTCCGGCCGAGGACAGGCTGAGCCTGTCGAAAGACCAGGCCAACGATCAGATCGCGGTGGCGATGGGCGGGCGCGTGGCGGAAGAGTTGATCTTCCACCAGCTGACAACAGGCGCCTCGAACGACATCCAGACGGCGACGGATCTGGCACGCAAGATGGTCTGCGACTGGGGGATGTCGGACAAGCTGGGGCCGCTCCATTTCGGCAAGCGCGAGGCGGAAGTTTTCCTGGGGCGCGACTTCGGCGATGCCGGCAAGGAATACAGCGAGCAGACGGCGGTCGAGATCGACTCCGAGGTCCGCACCATCGTGACCGGCAACTACGACCGCGCCCGCAAGGCAGTCATGGACAACCTCGACAAGCTCAAGCTGCTGGCCGAGGCGCTGCTGGAGTTCGAGACCGTCGACAACGCCGACATCGACATCATCTTTGCCGGCGGGCGTCTGGCGCGGGACAAGCCCCTGTCCGGGATGGCGACGGAAAAGGCATCGGTGATCCGCTCCGAGAAGCAGCCGGTGCGCCCCAACATCTTCGTCCCGCCGGTCCCCGACAAAGCCTAGGCCCTGCCCGATTCGTGCCTGCTCGTCGGCGTGCTGAACTGCACGCCGGATTCGTTTTCGGATGGGGGGCGTTTTGCGTCGGTCGAGGCCGCGATCGCGGCGGGCGTGGCGATGGCGGCGGAGGGGGCCGACTGGATCGATGTGGGCGGCGAGTCGACGCGGCCGCGGGCCGAGCCGGTGCCGGAGGCACTCGAGCGGCAGCGGGTGGTACCGGTCATCGAGGGCTTGCGGAGGCAACTGCCGGCGGCGGTGCGCATCTCGATCGATACGTACAAGGCGGGGACGGCCCGCGCGGCGCTTGCCGCGGGTGCGACCGTGGTCAACGACGTCTCGGGTGGGCGGCTCGATCCGACGATTCTGCGGGTGGTGGCCGAGGCGGGCGCGGCCATCGTTCTCGGTCACCTGCGCGGCGCGCCGGCCACGATGATGCTCGACGTCGCGTTTGGCGACGTGCTGGCCGAAGTCGCCGTCGAGTTGAACGAACGGATCGACGCCGCGCGGGCGGCCGGTTGCCAGGAGATCTGGGCCGATCCGGGAATCGGCTTTGGAAAGCGGATCGAGCACAACCTGGCGCTGCTGCGTGGGCTCCCCGCGTTGCGCGCCCAGCTCAGCGTTCCCCTGATGGTGGGCGTCTCGCGCAAGGCGTTCATCGGCGAGCTCACGGGCAAGCCGCCCGCGGGGCGGGGGTCTGGCACGGCCGCCGCGCTCACGGTGGCGGTCCTGGGCGGGGCGGCCGCCGTGCGCGTCCACGACGTCGGCGCCGCGCGCGACGTGGTCAATGTCGCGCGCGCCCTCGGCCGCGATTAGACTCCGGGGACCCCATGGCGAACGGCGCGCGACATCTGTTCGGGACCGACGGCATCCGCGGCGTCGCGAACCGCGATCCGATGACGGCGGAGATGGCGCTGCGACTCGGGCAGGCGGTGGCCCAACGCTTTCGGCACGCCGAGCGTCGGGGGCGCATCGTGATCGGCAAGGACACCCGGCTCTCCGGCTACATGCTGGAAAGCGCCCTGCAGGCGGGGATCGTGTCGGCCGGCGCGGACGTGATGCTGGTGGGCCCGCTGCCCACGCCCGGGATCGCGTTCATCACCTGGTCGATGCGCGCCGATGCGGGCGTGGTGATCAGCGCTTCCCACAACCCGTACCAGGACAACGGCATCAAGATCTTCGCCGCCGACGGGTTCAAGCTGCCCGACGAGGTCGAGGCGGACATCGAGCGCCGCATGGAGGCGATCGGCGGCGGCGACGACGAATCGCGCGCGGCGCCCGACGCCATCGGCAAGGCGGTGCGGATTCACGACGCCGTTGGGCGCTACGTCCAGTTCCTCAAGCACGCCTTTCCCAAGGAGCTGACGCTGGAGGGGATCAAGATCGTCGTCGACTGCTCGAACGGCGCCGCGTACCACGTCGCGCCCCAGGTCTTCCGGGAGCTGGGCGCCGAGGTCATCGAGCTGAACGTCTCGCCCGACGGGCGGAACATCAACCGCGGCTGTGGCGCGCTCCACCCCGAGGGGATGGCCCAGGTGGTCCGGCGCATGGGCGCCCAGCTGGGCGTCGCGCTGGACGGCGACGCCGATCGCCTGATGCTCGCCGACGAGAACGGAGTCGTCGTCGACGGGGATCAGGTGATGGCGATCCTGGGAACGCGCATGCTCGAGCAGCAGCAGCTCCCGGCGCGCACCGTGGTGGCCACCGTGATGTCGAACCTGGGCCTCGAACGGGCGCTGGCGGCGAAGGGTGGAAAGCTCTGGCGGACGGCGGTGGGGGATCGCTACGTCGTCGAGGCGATGCGCGAGGGGGGCTTCACGCTGGGTGGCGAGCAGTCGGGGCACATCGTCTTCCTCGACCACGCGACGACCGGCGATGGCATGGTGGCCGCGCTGCGGGTGCTGGCGGTGATGGTCACCGAGAGGCGCCCCCTGTCGGAGCTGTCGCGCGTGATGACCCGCTATCCTCAGGTGTTGCTCAACTTTGCCGTGGCGCACAAGCGGCCGTTCGAGGCGATGCCCGCCGTGCAGCGGCTCATCGCCAAGGTCGAGCGCGACCTCGGCGCCGAGGGTCGGATCGTGGTGCGCTACTCGGGAACCGAGTCGAAGGCGCGCGTGATGATCGAGGGGACCGACGAGGCCGGCATTGCCGCGCAGGCGGCCGAGATCGCCCAGCTCCTGCAGCGGGAGATCGACGCCTGATGGTGCGCCTCTACGTCAACGTCGACCACGTGGCGACCCTGCGCCAGCAGCGGGGGACCCGTTACCCGGATCCGGTCGCGGCCGCCGTCCTGTGCGAGCTGGGTGGCGCCGACGGAATCACCGTCCATCTGCGCGAGGATCGCCGCCACATCCAGGACCGCGACGTGCGCGTGCTCCGCGAGACGGTGCGGGGCGTCCTGAATTTGGAGATGGCGGCCACCGACGAGATGCTGCGCATCGCCCGCGAGGTCAAGCCCGACTTCTGCACGCTGGTCCCGGAGAAGCGCGAAGAGCGGACCACCGAGGGCGGCCTGGCCGTGGCGCCCGGCGGCGCCGTCGAGCGGGTGGCCCGCGCGCTCGCCGAAGGGGGGATCGGCGTGAGCCTGTTCATCGATCCGGAGGTGCGGGTGGTCGAGGCGTCGGCACGGCTCGGCGTCGGCACCGTCGAGCTTCACACCGGCGACTACTGCCTGGCGCCGACGCGCGGGCCGGAGGCCGCCCGCCAGCTCCAGCGGCTCGAGCTGGCGGCACGCGCGGCCGGCGACGCCGGGTTGCGGCTCGGCGCCGGACATGGCCTCGACTACGACAACCTCGGGCCGGTCGCGTCGCTGGCCGGCCTCGAAGAGCTGAACATCGGTCATGGCCTGGTCGCGCGGGCGGTGATGCTGGGGATGCGGGGCGCCGTCGAGGAGCTGCGCGCGATCATCGATCGCGTGGCGAGAGCTGGTTCCTAGCGTGGCAGCCGTGGCCGGTGGGGTGGGGGAAGATCGTCCGGAATTTCCGTTGGTCCTGACCGCCGCGGAGATGCGCGCGGCGGATGCCGCCGCGACGCGCGACCTCGGTCTGCCGAGCTTGCTGCTGATGGAGAACGCCGGGCGCGGGATCGCGGAGATTGTCCGCCGGGAAGCCGGCGCGCAGCCCCCCGGGCGGACGCCGCTGGTGGCCGTGGTGTGCGGCGGCGGCTCGAACGGCGGCGATGGATTCGTGGTGGCGCGGCATCTCTCGCGCGCGGGTCTGCCGGTGCGCGTGCTGCTCACCGTCCCGCGCGGCAAGATCCGGGGCGACGCGGCGCTCGCGCTGGGGGCCGTCGAGCGGATGTTCCTGGCCGTCGAGGATGGCAGCGGCTGGACCGAGCCAACGCCCTGGCGGGCGCGGCTCGGCGAGGCGACGGTGATCGTCGACGCCATCTTCGGTACCGGCTTCCACGGACCGGTCACCGACGTGCCGGCGGTGGCGCTCCAGGCGATGAACGAGGCGCGCGCGGCCCGGATCGCGATCGATGTCCCGTCGGGGCTGGACGCCGATACGGGCCGTGCCGAGGGCATCGTTTTTCGAGCCGACCTGACGGCCACGGTGGGCGCCTGGAAGATCGGCCTCTTGGTCGACGCGTCGGCGCCGGTCGGGCGGGTCGAGGTGGTCGACCTCGGCGTTCCGGTCGCCGCGGTGGACGCGCGCTGCCGTCTTCTCGACGATCGCGGGATCGTGGCGAGGCTGCCCCACCGGAGCGCGTCGGCCCACAAGGGCAGCTCGGGAGAGCTGCTGGTGGTGGCGGGCTCGGCCGGCAAGACCGGCGCGGCGTTGCTGGTCGGGCAGGGGGCGTTGCGGGCCGGCGCCGGCCTGGTGACGATCGCTACGACGGCGGCCGGGCAGATCGCGCTCGACGCCAAGGTGATCGAGCTGATGACCGCCCGCTATACCGAAGGCGACGACGCGGATCCGGCGACCGCCGTCGCCGCGCTGACCGCCCTGGCCAAGCGCGCGCAGGCCCTCGCCATCGGCCCCGGCATTCCGACGGGGGCGCGGATGCGCGCCCTGGTCCGGCAGCTCGCCGCGCGCCTGTCGCTGCCGATGGTCCTCGACGCCGACGCGCTCAATGCGCTCGGGACCGAAGCGGCCGGCCTCTTGGCGACGGCGCCGTCGGTGCGGATCCTGACGCCGCACCCCGGTGAGATGGGTCGCCTGCTGGGGATCGGAACCTCCGACGTGCAAGCCGATCGGCTGGGTCATGCCCGCCGCTTGGCGGCGGATGCCCACGCCGTGGTGGTGCTCAAAGGGGCACGCACGGTCATCGCGGCGCCCGATGGATTCGCCTACGTGAGCCCCATCGCCTGCGGATCGCTCGCGACGGCCGGGAGCGGCGACGTTCTGTGCGGTGTCATCGGCGCGCTGCTGGCGCGGCAGCTCGATCCGCTGACCGCCGCGCAGGTCGGGGTCTACATCCACGGCCTGGCGGGCCAGGAGCTGGCGATTCAGCTGGGAGACGGCCTGGTGGCGGGCGATCTGCCGAGAGGCATCGCGACGGTCATGGCCCGTCTCGCAAAATAAATCCCTCGGCGCGGAGGTCGAGGCGGCCATCGGGTAAGCCGGCGACGCGCGCGACGCCGAAGCTGTCGGTCAGTGCCCGGACGGCGACGCTGCCCGAATCCGCGATGGTGACCCAGCGACCAACCAGCGGAGCGCCATCGGGCGCGCGCAAGCGAACGGCGGCCCAGGCCGTCCCGGGGGCAGGGGGCGCGCCAAGAGCGGCCTCCGCATTGCGTGCGACGGGGCCGTCTCCGATGCGCGCGGCGGCCTCCAGGGCTTTGCGGGCCTCGGCGCGGCCCCGGGCGGCCCAGGCGGCGGCGGCGCGGACCTCCGGTGCCTCGTCGGGCGCCTCGATCAGCGCGGCCAGCCACGCGCCGCCGTCCGGGGTGCCCGCGATGGCCGGACAGAGGCGCGCGCGCACCATCGGCTCCGCGTCGCCGAAGGCGCGGGCCAGCGTGGCCACCGCCGCCGTCGGGACCATCGCCACCGCCAGCGCGTCGTCCGCGGCCAACGCCAACAGCCCGCCGTCACCCACGGCGGCGATGAGCTGGTCGATGAGGGCGCGGTCGGAAATCGGTCGTCCGACGTGCGCGGCGGCGAGGCCACGCGCGACGGCCGCTCGGGCGCCGCCGCGGGTCACCGCGAAGGCGCGCGCCAGCTCTCCCGCGTCGGTGCCGCTCGCGATTCGCTCCAGCGCGTCGCCGATCGCTTCGGCCTCCCCGTCGTCACGGGGCGGGGCCCCGGATTGCGTGAGCGCGGCCAGCACCGACGTCAGGAGCTGGCTCGACGGATCGGCCACCCGGGCCAGTGCCTCCGCGGCGGCCCGGCGAACGGCCGGATCCCCGTCGGCGATCCGCGCCGCGAGCGCGGGTGCGGACCCGCGGGCGTCGATCCTCGCCGCCAGCCGAGCGGCGAGGACACGGACGGCGGGATCCGGATCGACGAGCCCGCCTTCGAGCACGGCGACCGATCGCGGATCGGCGATCGAGAGCAGCGCCGTGAATGCGCGCTCGCGGAGCTCGGGGTCCGGCGATTCGGCCGCCCGCGCCAGCGTTGGAACCGCCGCGGGATCGGCCAGCCCGGCCAGGGCCTCGAGCGCGGCCAGGCCAATCGCTCCGCCGCGCTCGACGACCGCGCACAGGGGGAAGGTGGCGTGCCGATCGCCGATCTCGCCCAGCAGCCTGGCGGCGAGCGCCGCGCTCGACGGCACGCCGCGCTCGACTTCAGCGACCAGCGCCGAGGTAGCCGCCGCGCCCGCGTGCCGGAGCGCGATCGTGGCCTCCTTGGGGACCGGCGGTGTTCGAAGCGTCACCACCAGCGCGCCGATCGCGCCGGGCGTCGCGATTTCACCGAGCGCCAAGATGGCGTGGCGGGCGAGATCGTCGGCAGAGCGGCGGCCGAGCGCGATCAGCCGGGGCGCTGCCGCGGTCGCCTTGAGCGTGCCGAGCGCGTCGATCGCGGCCGTGCGCTCGTCCACCGATCCTTCGTCCATCAGGCGCAAGAGAGCCGGCGCCGCGCGCAGATCGGCCAGCCGCCCGAGCGCGGAGATGGCCAGCAGGCGAACCTGCCGATCGGCGTCATCGAGCCGATCGCAGAGGGCCAGCGCGGCGCGCGGATCGCCGGCCGCTTCAGCCAGGCGTACGGCCCACAGCCGCACGTCGCGGTTGTCGTCGTCGAGCGCACCGAGCACCGCCGGGAGAGACGGGCCGATCGGATGCCGCTCCAGGGCCTCCAGCGCGTGCAGGCGGATCGCCGCCTCCGGATCGCGCACGGCCTGCTCGATGGCGGTCCGGTCGGCGGACGACAGCCTCGGCGCCAGCCCAAGCACGTCTAGGCCGAACGTTCGATCGACGAGCGGAACGGCCGGCCTGCCGATCCAGGCGGTCGCGGCCGCCCCGGCAGCCGGCGAGCCGGCGCGCGCCAGCAGCCGCGCGGCATAGAGCCGCACCGACGTTTCGCGATCGGCGAGCAGCGGAAGCAGGAAGGGTGTCGCGGCGGCCACGCCATGGACCGCGATCAACCGGTCGATCGCCATCAGCCCCTGTGCTTCCGACGACGGTCCCTGTGCTGCGGCCAGATCGTGTGCGGCGACGGCGCGCCCGTCCGCCTGGCGGGCGCCCGGCCAGGAGAAGGACCCGACCAGAAATGAGAGCGCCAGCAGGAGCGTCGTCCACGCCGCCGTCATGGCGCCAGTATAGCGACGCCGTGCCGGCAGCGTGGCGACGGCAGATCGATTAGACTGGCCGAATGACGCGAGAGATCATCGTCAGTATCCTGGAAGGCGAGGGGGCAGAAGGGCGCGCCGGCACCTTCACGATTCCCGAAGCGCGCGAGGCTACCTGCTACGTCTCGAACCCCGGGGAGCTCCTGGCGATCGGGCGGGTCGTCCGTGCCGAGCTCAAGGACCACTACATCATGCTGGCCACGGCCAAGGACGAACGGTTCGCCTTCGCCTACGAGGATGTGCTCGGCTTCAAGCTGGCCGCCTCCGCCCAGTTCAAAGATCGCTCCGCCGGCTTCGGCCGCTAGACGAACCGCGCCAGTTGATTGATCGAAGGGCGGCTTTGCCGCCCGGAGACTTGCTGGCCAAGCACGATCCGCCCTCGGCTCTCGTCGCGTGGGGGTGGGCCCGTGGGAGGGTGGGAGGGGCACAGCCCCTCCCACCCTCACCTCATCGACATCGACCAGCTCGCGATGGTCTTGCTGCCGTTGAACTTGGGGAAGGTCGGCATGCGCGAAAGGATGCAGCTCGCGAACGCGCCCTTTTGACCGTTCACCTTGACGGCCGACACCTTCCCGTTTCCGCGCACGACGAAGTCGAGGCTCATCTCCGAGAGCCCCGGGTTGTGCTTTCGCTCCGACATCAGGCAAGGGACCAGGCCGCGGTAGTGGCCCATCATGGTCTCCTGGATGGTGCCGTCGTCGAGGACCTCGTCGCCGGCCGAGGCGTACTTGGAGGCGTCTCCGAAGTTCGAGTCGTTGCTGAAGTCACCGTCGTTGGCGGCCGAGCTGGCGCCGCCGCCGGCGTGGTGGCCGCCGCCGCTTCCGCGCTTGGCGACGTGTGCGCCGACGAAACTGAGCTTCACGTCCTTGAGGAAGGCGTCGATCTCCGCCGCCTCTTCCCGGGTGGCCAGCTTGTCCTCGCCGCTCGCCTTGCGGGTGAGGATGTAATAGGTCAGGCCGACCCCGATGATGGCCAGCGCGCCGAACACGACGAAGAAGGTGACCGCCGATTTTTTCTTGTCGACGCTCTCTTGGCGCTGCTCGGCGGCGGCGCGGCGGTTCTGCTCCCGGTGCCGCTCCGAGGTCTTGGTGAAGTCGCGCAGCGGCGGGAAGTCTTTGACCTTCTTGCGCGCGCCGGTGTCGCTGTCGACGATCATGTGCTCGCCGAGGATCTCGCCGCGC
>CAYTTF010000199.1:0-8897 GCA_964440665.1 uncultured Myxococcales bacterium
GCGATCTCGAGTCCCTTGAGATGCATCCAGCTCCCGGTCACAGTGATGGCTGGATGATCCGACGTCTCGCTGGCCAATGCGTAGTTCGAGAAGTCGAGAATAGGGACCTCGCCCGTATACGCCCAAATCTTGGTGCGATTGGTGTCCGAGGTTCCGCTCTTCGAAAGCGTGATTTGAGTCGTGCAGTTGTAAGTTCCCGCCCGCATCCAGATGGTATCCCCCGCCCCGGCGGTGTCGTTCGCCTTCTGAAGGCTGGCGAAGGGCGCCGCCAAGGTTCCGGCATTCGAATCGCTGCCGGTCGGTGCCACGTAATAGGTGTTCGCCGCCTTTGCCGACAGCGAGCAGAGGAGAACCACCAGGGCGCTGGCGCCGCCGATCGTCGATCGTCGAATCGTTTTCATTGTTACTCCAAGTTCGTCCAGGTACCGGTGCCGACGTCGAGCTTCCAGATGTGCAAGACCCATACTTAAGGGGCACCCGGGCCCCCGACTGGTGCACCTTAGAAAAAACTCGCCGGCGGACCCGGGGTTCGACATCAAACACGGTGAGCCCATGCCTCACTGTCCCCAAAGGAATGTCGCCAAGCATCTGCGGGGGCGCTTGTCGCACCTCGGGTACTGCTGCACACATGTCGCAGGTGTCGTTCATCGTGCCGGGGACCGACATCTGACTCCTTTGTGACTGAGCCGTTATCCCTTGCTGACAGGGCCGGTTCCACAATCCGAGGGTGGATATTGTCGTCGGTGCCGCCGTCGCCCCGCCACAGTCGTGGACCCGATACGTCCGGGTCACGACGGTGCTGTTCTGGGCGGTCCACCTCGCCGCTTTGATCGGCATTCTGTATTGCGGCTGGTCGTGGCGCGGCGTCGCCCTGGCGGGTGGCTCGTACTTCGTGCGCATGTTCGTGGTCACGGCCGCCTACCACCGATACTTCGCGCACCGGGCCTTCAAGACCTCGAGGCTGTTTCAGTTCATCCTCGCGCTCGGGGCACAGAGCGCCGCCCAGAAAGGGGTGCTCTGGTGGGCCAGCCACCACCGCTGGCACCACAAGTACTCCGACACGCCGAAGGACGTACACTCGGCCAAGCTGCGCGGCTTCTGGTATTCGCACATCGGCTGGATCGCCCGCGAGGACTGGACCGAGACCGATCCGGCGATGGTCTCCGATCTCTCGAAGTTCCCCGAGCTGCGCTTCCTCGACCACGCCAGCATCGAGATCTTGCCGACGGTCGCCCTGGCCCTGGCCTTTCTCTTCATCGGGGGCGCTCACGGTTTGGTTTGGGGCTTCTTCGTCCCGACCGTCCTGCTCTGGCACGGATCGTTCTCGATCAACTCGATCGCGCACCTCTTCGGGAAGCGACCCTACCCGACGGCCGACGACTCCCGGAACAACTGGCTGCTCGCGATCCTCACCAACGGCGAGGGCTGGCACAACAACCACCACCACTACCAGAGCTCGGCCAACCAAAGCTTCCACTGGTGGCAGATCGACGTGACCTACTATCTGCTTCGTATCATGGAGGTTTTCGGGCTGGTCTGGGACCTGCGCGTCCCCCCGCCAGAGGTGGTGGCACAATACAGGACGTGATCCTCCGCTCCCCGACCACGATCTTTCTGTATAGGGCGCGCCTCATCTTCATGCTGGCGGCGCTCATCCCGACGGTACTGATGACGGCGATCGGGATCATCCTGGTCGCCACCGGCGGCGCAAAGTTCGTCGGGGTGGTCGCCGGAATCCTGGTGCTGGCGTTCTGTGCGACGGCGCTGACCGGATACGTCATGGGGACCATCTTCGTCACCCGCGGCGCCAGCCTGGCGGCCGTACAGAACGAGTTCCTGTCCTCGGTCTCACACGAGCTGCGCACGCCGCTCACCTCGATCCGGATGTTCATCGACACCCTCCGGGAAGAGCGGGTCCAGGATCCCGCCGAGCGGCGGCGCTGTCTGACGGTGATCAACCAGGAGCTCACCCGCCTGGACGGGCTGGTGGGGAAGCTGATCGAGCTCTCCAAGATAGAGTCGAGCCATGCGGTGTTCGACCGCCGTCCGCTGTTGGTATCCGACATCGTCGAGGACGCGCTGGCGTCGTTCGAGGCGATCAGGTTCGGCGGCAACGTCGATCTGCAGGTGAAAGTCGACCCGGGGCTCATGGTGATCGGCGACCGGGCCGCGCTGGCCCAAGCGCTGGGGAACCTCCTCGGCAACGCCTGGAAGTACACCCGCCCGGACGACAGGAAGATCGAGGTCGGCGCTACGGCGGACCCGAAGCACGTCTACATCACGGTCACCGACAATGGCGTCGGCATTCCCCGGGGTGAGCAGGCGGCGATCTTCGAGAAGTTCCAGCGCGGCTCGGCGGGACTCGCTGGCGGCAGCCCCGGAAGCGGCCTGGGTCTCGCCCTGGTGCAGGCGGTCGTCAAGGCACACCACGGGAAGGTAGACGTCCGATCGGAGTCCGATCGCGGCGCGCGCATGCGTATTGTCCTGCCCCGCTCGTCGGAGGCGCTATGACCGAGCCGGAGACCAAGCCCGATCCGCTGGTCGCGGTCGTCGAAGACGATGCCGCGATCGCCGAGGGGCTGGCGCTGAATCTGAACCTGCAGGGCTACCGGTCGACCGTGGTGGGCGACGGGGAGACAGCCTACCAGGTCATCAAGGACGACCAGCCGGATCTGGTGCTGCTCGACATCACGCTCCCCAAGCGGAGCGGAATCTGGGTTCTCGAGCGGCTGCGCGAGGAGGGCAATCATGTTCCGGTGATCGTCTTGTCGGCGCGGCAGAACGAGTTCGACAAGGTGGCGGCGCTGCGTCTCGGCGCGGACGACTATGTCACCAAGCCCTTCGCGCTGGCCGAGCTCCTGGCGCGGGTCACCGCCGTCCTGCGGCGCGCGCAGTTCAGCAATTCGCCCGCCGAGGCGCGGCTGCCTACGACGAGCGCCCAGCCCACCGCGGTCTTCCGGTTTGGCGACGTGGTCGTCGAGCTCGGGACGCGCACCGTGATCCGTTCCGGACGAACGGTCAGGCTGACGCACCTCGAATTCGAGCTGCTCGCCTTCTTCTGCCACCACGCCCATCGCGTGTATTCGCGGGAAGAGCTGCTGCACGAGGTCTGGGGGGTGCGGCACGCCGGACAGGCCCGCACCGTCGACAACTTCATGGCGCAGCTGCGCGCGAAGCTGGAGGAGGATCCCGATCGGCCCAAGCACCTCCTCACGGTGCGCGGCAGCGGCTATCGCTTCCTTCCCGAATCATCGTAGCTAATTTGCCGGCGGGATGGGCCGGTTCCGCGACAGATTTCCGAACCTGGCTGGCGCGGCAGCTCGGCATCACGACGCCTGGCTACTGGCCACGACCCCAGTTTAGCTGGGCCCGGGCTTGCTCCCCTCGAAGGGAACGGAGGCGGCTTCGGCGGTATCCGCGGCGTCGGATCTGCGCACGCTGTCGGCGATGTCGAGCGCGATCCCGGCGGATGTCTCCGCGCCCGCACCGGCGGCCAGCTCGGCATAGAGGCTCTCGACCTGATCGTCGCGTTCGCGCAGATGCGGATCGATCGCGCCGTCCCCGGGCAGCTCCAACCGGAGCTCCTCGATCACCATGCGTATGCCGGCCGCCACCGGCAGCGACAGCAGCGCGCCGGTGACGCCCATCAGCTTGGCCCCGATCAGAAGCGCCAGCGTCAGGGCCCAAGCCGGAAGGCGCAACACCCGCCCGTAGACACGGGGAATGATGAATCGATTCTCGATCTCCTGATAAATCACCACGCTCACGATCACGGTCACGACCATGACCGTGCCACGTGGCAATGTCGCCATCACCAGCGGGATCGCGCCGAGAATCCCCCCGATGAGCGGCAGGATGTCCGTGATGCCGGCAAAGACCGCCAGCGGCAGCGGATTCTTGACCGAACAGATCCGCAAGAGGACATAGATGAAGAGGGCCATCAGGGCCGAGGTGATGATCTGGCCGCGCATGTAGCCGCCCACGATGGTCTCGAGGTTCAGCGTGATCCGCGCCAGGCGGATGTGAAACCGTCGGGGCACCAGCAGGTAGAGCGCCGCCTGGGTCGTCGATGGGTCGGCGAGAATGTAGAAGGCCAACGCCAGAGTGGTCAGTCCCCAGCCCACCGTGGTGACGATCTGCGAGGAGTACTCGAATGCTATTTTCCCGGAGGGAAGCAGCAGGTCCTGCAGGTTGGCCGCCTCCACCGCCCGTGCCACCGGCCAGGTCAGATGTGACCGGCCGAGCCGCTCGGCCAATCGTTGCTGCATGAGGGGCGCACCGTCGATGAGCTCGCGCGCTTGCGCAAACAGCGCGGGGACGGTCAGCAGCCCGATCAGGACCAGAATCGCCGTCATGGCCAGGAAAACCAGGGCCACGCTCAGCGTCCTGGTCAGACCCCGGCCCTGCAGAAACCCCACCAGCGGGTTCAGCGTTCCAACCAAGATGAGCGCGCCGACGGCAGATAGAATGACCGGTCCCAGCAGCGCCGCTATCCAGGCCGTAGCCACCAACAACAGCGCGAACAAGATCCCGCGGTCGGTGACCGCGAGCCGCCGTGGTTTGACCGCGCCCAGCGTGGCGGGCTCGCTCACTTCAACCCGACCACGTCAACTCGACTTTTTGCCGCGAATGACGTGCAACAGAACGCTGATGATCGCCAGGACGATCAGAACGTGAATGGCGGCGGAGGCGACGTGGAACAGACCGAATCCGGTTATCCAGGCCAGGGCCAGAATGATTGCCAGCAATAGAAACATGAATGCCTCCTAGGGAGTTTTCGTGAGGGTTGTCGGCTTGCGGCTGTCGTCTCTTCGCGAAGGCCGCGACGGCTTTTCGTCCGGGCCCAGGGAAAGGTAGCCACGGCTGAGGCGACCACAAGAGGCCAGAAGTTCGCCGGCGCCGTTTCGATCCGAAAGGCGGAGCTAGGCCGCCACGCGCGCAGACACGGCTCGCGTGTTCTTCGAAGCGAGCGATCGCTCGACATCGGACCGCGAAATGCTCCCCACCAAGAAGGGACCGGCCGCCACCGGGAACGATGCCACGCCATGTTCGATCATGAGCACGCGCGCGCGTGTCAGAGTGGTGGTCGGGGTCAGACAGATCCGGATCGACTTCAGGCAGTCCGCCACCCGCCGGCCGTCGCTGGCGGTGAGCAGCGTCTCCCGGTCCAGGATGCCGATGAGGCTCCCCTTGTCTTCGACGATCAGGGTGTCCGTCGATCTGAGCTCGGCGATCTTGCGCGCGGCGCTCATGGAGATGTGCCCCGGCACGATCGGGTACAGCCGCGTCATCGCCTCAGCGACTCGAAGCTCGTCGGGGGATGACGCGCTTGGCGCCGCCGAGAGCCTTCGGGTCGCCTCGCCGTTCCGGGTCGCCTCGCCTATGATCAGCTCTAACATTCGTGGTCCTGCGCGATCACCCTTACAACTCCCGTGCCATGAGCGGGGTGGCATGGATGGGGATGCGCTCGACGAGGTGAAGAGACGAGAAGTCCGGTCCGGGTAACGCCCCCAGGGTGCCGTGTTACTCGCGCGACTCGGGTCGCCATCGGGGCCCCGCACCCTTGCGAATCGCGGTTTCATCCCTACTTTCGACCTTCTATGAAGAGGTCGACGACGGGGGTCATCTCGGCGGAACAGTTCCGAGCTTTTGCATGCAAAGCCTCCGTGCGGCTCGGGAGCCCGTGGGCGTTCGTGGTCGCCGTGGCAACGGTGCTGGCTTGGCTGCTGACCGGACCGCTATTTCATTTCAGCAACGCCTGGCAGCTCGTCATCAATACCGGCACCACCATCATCACGTTCTTGATGGTGTTCCTCATTCAGGCCACGCAGAACCGAGACGCCACGGCGGTCCATCTCAAGCTCGACGAGCTCATCCGCTCCAGCAAGGCCCGCAATATCTTTGCCGACCTAGAAAATGCGACCGAGGCAGAGCTGACGGCGTTCAAGAATGAGTTCAGCAAGCTCCGCAAGGCCGGCGCCGCGGTGCCAGAAATGGCCGCGCCTCTGGCAGACGCCATTCACAAGGCGGGCTGAGCGAGCACGCCGCTTGCTGTCCCTCTGACGCAAGCAGACCCGACGGGCTAATCGCGGCCGGCGACTTGCTTGTGCCCAGCCTGTGCCTAGTTTCTCAACAACAAGGAGAACGTGATGACGCTGATTAAACGAATCGTGGTTGCGGCCCTGCTGGCCGTTTGGTGCTTTCCCGCGGCGGGCTTCGCCAAGACCGCACCGGTCGACCCGCCGGCCATCACCGCGCCAATGGGCGCCACGGGCACCGCACGGGCCCGCACCGAAAGCGCCGAGTCGGCGACCCTGGCTGCGCGCGAGCAACAGGCCCAGAGCCAAAACCTGACCGACTTCAAAGGGGGAGCCGTCTACGTCTACCTCGGCAGCGGCGCGGTCCTGGTACTGGTGATCATTCTCATCATCTTGCTCGTGTGAAACGCTTTATCTTGCTGGCGTGAAACGCCTTCGGAGATGGGGTCTGGCGTTGCTTTGCGCGGCGCCGGCCTGCTACACCGGTTCAGCGCGAGACGTATCATCGGAGTGGCTCGAGCGGGCCCGGACCGACAAGTCGTGGCAGATCGTCTCGGACGTGCCCTTCGTCGCTCAGAAGTCGGACACGGATTGCGGACCGGCCGCGCTCGCGATGGTCCTGGGCCACTTCGGCGTCTCCGCCACGTTGGATCAGGTGACCGCGCTCGATCCCCCGTCGGACGGCGGCGTGCGGGCGGGCGCGCTCCGAGATGTCGCGCGCGGCAAGGGCCTCGAGGCCTACGTCGTCTCGGGAACCCTCAACGACATCGTCGCGCAACTCGACCGCGGACGTCCGGTGTTGGTTGGCCTGGCCAAACCTATGGTCGGGGGACGGGCGATCGCCCATTACGAGGTCGTCGTTGGCATCAACCGCCCGAAGCGTCTGATCCTTTCATTCGATCCGTCTCGTGGTCCTCGCCAGAACAGCTTCGAGGGCTTCGCGCGTGAATGGGTCCCGACCCATCAGGTCACCATCGTCATCTTCGCCGGCCTCTCCGGGCTAGAACGTGATCGCGTTGACCAACGAGGGAACGCCCACCGCATGCTCGGCCGCGATATCCAGCACGACCGCCCGGGAGCCGGGCGGCAGATCGCGGCGCGCCGCCTCCAGGGTCGCGTGCAAGGGATCGAGACCCGGGGGCACCTGCAGATCGATTGAGGTTACGCCCCAGACAATTTGAAGCCGGCGCGTCGTCTCCGGCACGCGGCTGTAGGCCAGGATCGGGCGGTGGGGTCGAAACGCCGCCAGCCTCTGGGCACTGAGACCGGTCCGGGTGGGGACCACGATCGCGGCGGCATCCAGGTCGTCCGCCAGCGTGGCGGCGGCGTAGGCCAACGCATTTCCCTGCAGCGAGCGCGGGGGCCCTTCGTGCGGCTGCAGCAGCGGTTCGGTTTCTGCCAGCAGCCGGCCCATCATCTGGACGACCCCGACCGGATCGTGCCCGACGGCGGTCTCCTCCGACAGCATCACCAGATCGGTCCCGTCGAGCACCGCATTCGCCACGTCGGTCACTTCGGCGCGCGTGGGCAACGAGTTCGACACCATCGAAACCAGCATCTGCGTCGCCGTGATCACCGGCCGACCCACCCGGTTGGCCACCCGGATGATGCGCTTCTGCGTGGCGGGGACGCGCTCGATCGGAATCTCGACGCCGAGATCGCCGCGCGCCACCATGATGACGTCGGCGGCATCGACGATCGCCTCCAGTCGTTCGAGCGCCTGCTGCTTCTCGATCTTCGCGACCAGCGGCAGCGAGGTCAGGCGCCGAACCTCCGCCAGATCGCGCTCGTGCCGGACGTACGAGACGGCGACGAAGTCGGGTGAAAGAACATCCAGGTCGGCCAGATCGGCGCGGTCCTTGTCGGTCACCGCCGGCAGCGACGAAGCGTCGAGCGGCAAGTTGATCCCCTTGCGCGACCGCAGCGTCCCGCCCACCCGCACCCGGCAGACCACCCGA
Organism: uncultured Myxococcales bacterium; assembly: GCA_964440665.1. Taxonomy (GTDB): domain Bacteria; phylum Myxococcota_A; class Polyangia; order Fen-1088; family Fen-1088; genus JADGRB01. Next base: position 7,997 of record CAYTTF010000199.1, read on the forward strand.
TCGCTCCGCACCTCCGTGCTGATGAGGTCGAGCGTCCCGTCGGCGATGAAGATGGGATCTCCCAGGCGAACGCGCTCGAAAAGCGACGGATCGCCCACCGGAACGCCGCCGGCGCCCAGGACCACCGTGTCGCCCTCCCGGATCGGCGTGTCTTCCGGTAGATCGCCGAGGCGGAGCTTGGGGCCGGCCAGATCCGCGAGGATCGCGATATCCGGCCGGTGCGCGCGCGCCCGCTTCACCCGCGCCGCCTGGGCGCGCGGAGAGGCGTGCGACAGATTCACGCGCAGCACGTCGACGCCCGAGTCGAGCAGGCGTTCCAGGGCGCCCTCCGGATCCTGGGCCGGTCCGATGGTGGCGATGATTTTCGTCCGGCGCGCGGGCATCGCCGCTACTCTACCCTTTTCGGGGTGCGGTCAGATGGCCGCCAAGACACCTTGACGGAACATTCATGAACCGGAAACAGGTCAGCGCGCGGGCCCACGAGCGGCCCGAGCGGGAGGCAAGATGACGAGATTCCTGATGGTGTGCCTGGGCGGCGCCTTCGGCACGGGGGCCCGCTACCTGTTCGGCGGATGGGCACAGCGCGCTTTAGGAACGGCGTTTCCCTACGGCACGTTGATCATCAATCTGGTCGGCTCGTTCCTGCTCGCGGTGATCATGTACCTGAGCCTGGAGGTTGGGTTGATTCCGGCCAACGCGCGCGTGGTGCTGGCGACCGGGGTGATGGGCGGTTTTACGACCTATTCGACCTTCAACTACGAGACATTGAAGCTATTGCAGGGCGGATCGGTCGGGATGGGCGCTCTGAATCTCTCTGCCACCGTCGTCGGCTGCCTGCTGGCCGGGGTGTTGGGGCTGGTTGTTGCCAAGGCATTGACATGAGCGCCGCGTGCGCGGGGAG
>CAYTTF010000200.1:0-8896 GCA_964440665.1 uncultured Myxococcales bacterium
TCGGGGTGGTCGAGCTCGAGGCGCACCACCAGGCCGCACTCGGTCAGGATCGCGTAGCGGGTCTGCTCCGGGTGGGCGTCGACGTACTTCGCCATCTGCGAGGTCGAGAGCACGGCGTCGGCGGCGCGCTGAAGCTCGGGGCGCACCTCGCCGTGGACGATCACCGTCGCGCCGGGATCGTCGCGGCGGATGCGGGCAATGTCCTCGACGCTCATCTGGTGGTGGACGTGGCAGGCGCCCTCCCAGGCGAAGACGTTGCCGACGAGCCCCTGCTTTTCCCCCTCGCGAATCAGGGGCTCGATCATCTCGGCGTACTCGCGCGGGTGGAACTTGTGCGGCTCGGGCGGCGGCAGGTAGGTCCGCCGGGTCTTGAGCGCGACCTGGTAGGCGAGGTTCTGGTCCGGCACGAAGAGGATGTCCGGGACGCCGAGCTGGTCGGCGATGCGCGCGGCGTTCGAGCTGGTGCAGCAGCTGTCCGAGAGTGCTTTGACGTCGGCGTAGGTGTTGACGTAGGTCATGGTCGCGAAGCGGCGGCCCGCGGCGCGCAGGAATTCCTGCCGCTCGGCGACGTCGGCGGCGTCGACCTCGGCCAGCGAGCAGAGCGCTTCGAGGCTGGGCAGATAGACCGGCCGCTCGGGCGCGAGCGTGTAGCAGCCTTCGGCCATGAAGCGAACGCCGCAGAACACGACCAGCGCCGCCTGTTCGGGACCGAGATCGCGCGCCTTGACCGCGAGCTCGAAGCTGTCGCCGACCACGTCGGCTATCGCCTGGACCTCGGGCACCTGATAATTGTGCGCTGGAAGAAAAGCGCGTTTGTCGCGCTTGAGCCTGCGGATCTCCTCCCACAGCTCGGCCACGCGCGGCGCTTCGGCTTCGGGCACGTGCCCGCCGCGCACCAGCCTGTCGAGCGCCACGAACGACATCACAGAGCTTTAGCGCGGCTGGCTTCCGACGTCGACCGTCGGTCCTCGGCCGTCTTGTCGGCCGTGATAGGTTCGCGCTCTCATGGAGCGGATGTTCGATCCCGACATTTGGCGGGAGGTCACGGGCGGCGAGGTCGGCAACCGCGTCCGGCGGTTGGCGCGCGTGACGCCGCTCGTTCCCGCGCCGGCGCTCGGTCGGCGGACCGGCGCCGACGTCTGGCTGAAGCTGGAAAACCTCCAGCGCACGGGATCCTTCAAGCTGCGCGGGGCGGCCGCCCGGGTGGCCGCGCTCGCGCTGCAACCGGGCGACCGGCCCCGGCGGGTGATCGCGGCCTCGGCGGGCAACCACGGGCTCGGCGTGGCTCTGGCGGCGCGCACCTTCGACGTCGAGGCAACCGTCCTGGTCTCGGCGCAGACCCCGGAGTTCAAGCGCGCCGGGATCGCGGCGCTCGGCGCGAAGGTGGAGATCGCCGGCGCGACGTACGACGAGGCCGAGGCGGCCGCCCGCAGCCGAGCCGCGGCCGATCCGGGATTGGTGTTTGTTTCGGCGTTCGACGACGACCACGTCATCGCGGGCAATGGCGGCTTGCTGGCGCGCGAGATCCTCGCCCAGCTCCCCGACGTGCAGTCGATCGTGGTGCCCGTGGGCGGCGGTGGCCTCGCGGGTGGAATCGGCGTCGAGGTCGTCCCGCGCGGGATCAAGATCCTGGGCGCGTCGCCCGCCGCGAACTGCGCCATGCGGTGCTCGCTGGACGATGGGCGCGCGTACACCACCTACGCGGGCGGTCCGACGCTGGCCGAAGGGCTGGAGGGCGCCGTCAGCGAGCGGACCTTCGCCATGGCGCGCGACTATTTCCCCGACATCGCGCTGGCGAGCGAGCTGCAAATCCGCGAGGCGATCGTTTACGCCTACCGCACGCTCGGGATCCTGTGCGAAGCGTCGGCCGCGCCCGCGCTCGCCGTATTGCTCGACGACGCGGCCCCGATTCGCGGTCGCCGCACCGTGGTCGTCATCACCGGTGGCAACATCGAGCCGGATCTCCTCGACCAGCTCCTCACCGGCGCCGCCATAGGATTGTGAGCGCGGCCAGCGGCCTGCCGCCTCGATGGGCTTCGGCTACTGCATCTTTTGGGCTTCGTCTGCGCCCGCCGTCTTGGCGCGGCTGAGCGCGGCGCTGCGCAGGGCATGCCCCGTCGGGCCGTCGCCGAGCTTTTTGCGCGCGCTTGGGCCATGCCCGGGCCCGAGCACGTCGCGCAAGTACGCCTCGTACTGGAAGGTGTCCGAGTGCTGCGTGGTGTGACAGCCGGTGCAGGTGCTGGCGGGCGTGGCCCGCTGGACCGCGGGTGGCTCCTCCAGCCCCTTTGCGTCGACGTGGGCGGATCCCGGTCCGTGGCAGACCTCGCACTGCACGTCGCGCAGATGGTCGGTGTGCCCCAGGCTGGAGCCGCCGACCTGCGCGTAGCCGGTGACGTGACAGCCGATGCAGCGGTAGTCGTTCTGCTTGCCCAGCTCGACCAAGGTCTTCCAGGCCGTGGCGTGCACGGTGCCCTTCCAGAAGGCGAGCGCCTCCTTGTGACAGGCCGCGCACTTCGCGTCGCCGACGAAGTGCGCGCGCCCGGGCTCCGGCGGCGGCGGGGGAGCGGCGTTGCGCAGGTTGACCGCCGCGACTTCGCCGTCGAGATGGCGCATCTCCGCCGCGACCTTGTTGTCCCGCGGGAGGCTGCGACGCAATGGGATCAGCTGGTTCGTGAAGTAGTTGCCGGATGCGGGCGGGGACCAGGGCGCGTCGAGGCTCTTGCGCTCATCGGCCAGGGCTTGGCGCTCGCGGCGCTTCGCCGCGATGAAGGCCGGATCGCCACCGCCCGTCGACCAGCTCTTGAGCTCCTCATCGAGCCGGGTCGCAGCCTTGTCGATCTCCACCCGCCGGAGCGCCGCCGCTTCTGGGCCGCCGGCATCGGCCAGGGGGCCCCCGCCGCGCAGCACGATGTCGAGGCGCCCCACCCGTTGGAGCTCCTCGGCCGCGGCGACCAGGAAGGTCGTTCCCACTTGTTCGGCGCGCGCCTGTCCGTTTCCAACTTGGCGTCCGAGCACGACAAGATCGGGTAGCGCGGCCCGCGCCAGCCGCCGCGCCAGTGGCCTGTCGACGGGGGCGAGGGCAATCACCAGCTCGGCACCCGCGCGGCGCAGGCGTGCGACCTCCGCCTTGGCCGCGACTGCCGGGTCTTCGGCCTTGGCGCCGAGCTGAACCGCGAGGGCGGGATCCGCCACGCCGAAGATACCGACCCGGATACCACCCACTGTTTTCAGGATGGAAGGAGCCACCGCGCGCGACCCCGACAGATTCACGGCCAGGCGGCTCGGCACGACCTCGGCGCCGCCGCCGCGCAGATCGTTCTCGGCCAGACCCCCAGCGAACGTTCCGAGCTCTCCCAGCACGCGCCCCAGGAAACGCGCCCGCAGGGCGTTGGGCATTTTTTCTTTGGCGCCGGCGCTCTCGGGGAACGACAGGCCTCCCCCGTCGAGCAAGAGGACCGGTCCCGATCGCGCGGCGGTCCGGACCAGCGCCGCGTAGCGCGCCAGGTCGCCCAGCGGATCGCTGGTGCACCCGCAGGGCTCGAGCGTCCCGTGAATCTCGGCGGTGTAAAAGAGGGTGAGTCGCCGCGGACCCCCGTGGCTATCCGCCATCGAGTCGCCGGAACCAAACAGGATCGCGGCGAGCGTTAGCCCGAGGAGGGACCGGGTTCGCATGTGGCACTATTGCAATCCGGGGCGAGCCCTGGCAATTCCCGGCAGCGCCGACCGGGCCGCCTCGTTCGCGGATCCGGTCGCCTTCCGGTCGCCCTGCGTGCTTGACAGGGCGGCAGGTGGCCGGTAGGTTTACCAGCTCGTTTTTCGAGGACTTCAAAAACATGTCCGTGACCATTCGATTGACCCGCGCCGGCGGGAAAAAAGTTCCTTTTTATCGCGTTGTCGCCGCCGACCGACGGAGCCCGCGTGACGGTCGATTCATCGAGCAGCTCGGTGTTTACGACCCCCTGCGCGATCCGGTTGAATTCAGGATCGACGGCCCGCGCCTGCAGCATTGGCTGTCGGTGGGCGCACTGCCCAGCCAGACCGTCTCCGAGCTGCTCCGCCGGCAGCGGCGCAACGCGCCCGCGGCTGCCCCAGCCGCGTAGTCGCGCGAGAACCATGAGCGAGGACGCTCAGAAATCGGCTCAGCCGGGGTCGGCTCAGCCGGGGTCGGCTCAGCCGGGATCGGCTCAGCCGGCGTTGCGCGAGCTGGTCGACTATCTCGCGCGTGGCTTGGTCGACCGTCCCGAAGAGGTCGAGGTCGAGGAGATCCCCGAGCAGGACGCCTTGGTCTTCGAGCTCAAGGTCGCGGAAGAAGACCTCGGCAAGGTGATCGGCAAGCAGGGACGCACCGCGAAGGCGTTGCGAACGATCTTGTCGGCGGCCTCCGCCAAGACCCGCCGACGCGTGATCCTCGAGATTCTCGAGTAGGCCGACGGACCCGCAGCGCGACGACTACGATCCGGAGACGCTGGCGATCGGTATCTTCGGTCGCCCGCACGGGGTAGCCGGCGAGCTCTCGCTGCGGCCGTACAACGCCCACAGTCGGATTTCGGGCACGGTCGACCAGCTGATCGTGCTGCTCGAAGGGCGGCGTGAGGTTCGAAAGGTGCGGGTGTTTCGCCCGGTCCTGGGCGGCTATCTGGTCCGGCTCGCCGGCGTGGACGATCGGGAGACCGCCGCCACGCTGACCCATGCGGAGGTGCGGGTGGCCCGCGCGGCGCTGCCCCCGCTGGGTCCTGCCGAATATTACGTCGAGGATGTCGTCGGGTGCGCGGTGGAGGACGAAGCCGGTCGACCCCTCGGCGTCGCACGGCAGGCCTTCTGGAACGGTGCGCACGACGTGGCGACCGTGGTGGGCGCCGATGGCCGGGAGCGGCTCATCCCGCTGGTGCCGCAGTTCGTCCTCACCGCGGACACCGCCGGTCGTAGAATTCGGGTTCGCTGGCAAGACGATGACTGACGAAGATGACGATCGGACCCCGCCGCGGCTCACTTTCGAGATCCTGACCCTCTTTCCCGAGGTGATGGCCGGCTTTCTCTCCACCACGGTGATCGGCAAGGCGATCACCGCCGGGATCGTGGCGGTCCATTGCACCAACCCGCGCGACTTTGCGCCGGGTCGCTACCGTCAGGTCGACGACGCCTCTTACGGCGGCGGGCCCGGCATGATCCTGAGCGTCGAGCCGATCGCGGCGGCCCTGGCCGCGATCACCGAGGCGCGTGGTCCCTCGCACCGCATCCTGCTCACGCCGCGCGGGGGGCTCTTCGATCAGGCTGCAGCCCAGGCACTCGCGGTGCGCACCCGGGTGACGCTGGTCTGCGGCCGCTACGAAGGAACCGACGAGCGGGTCGCGGGGCTGATGGACGAGGAGCTGCGGATCGGCGATTTCGTGCTGGCCGGGGGCGAGGTCGCCGCCGCCGCCGTCATCGAGGCCGCCGCCCGGCTGGTGCCCGGCGTTCTAGGCTGCGGCCTGTCGGCGAGCGAGGAATCGTTTTCCGCAGGCCGTCTCGAATATCCTCAGTGGACGCGCCCGGCGGTCTGGAACGGACAATCGGTTCCGGAGGTGCTGCTCTCGGGCGACCACCAGGCGATCGCCCGCTGGCGCCGCACCGAGGCCCTCAAGGTGACCCAGGCCCGTCGGCCCGACCTCATCGCGGCCCACCCGCTCGATGACGAGGAGCGGCGGCTTCTCGTCGACCCCACTTGACTCCCGCGGCCCCTACGTCTAGGTATACGGCCTTTCCCATGAGCCAGAATCCGCTTCTACGAGAGATCGAAACCAGCTATCGCCGTCCGAATCTACCGGACCTGCGTTCCGGTGACAGCGTTCGCGTTCACACGCTCATCAAAGAGGGCGACAAGGAACGTGTTCAGATCTTCGAGGGTGTGGTGATCGGCCAGCATCGCGGCGGCACGCGCGCGTCGTTCACGGTGCGCAAGATATCGTACGGCGTTGGCGTCGAGCGCATCTTTCCGCTGCACACCTCTCGCATCGAGAAGATCGAAGTGGTCTCGAAGGGGCAGGTCCGTCGGGCACGGCTCAACTACCTCCGCGCGCTCCAGGGCAAGGCGGCTCGCATCAAAGCCGAGCGCGGTCCGGTCGAGGACAAGGACGCAGCTCCCGCCGTTGCGGCTCCGGCCGTTGCCGCTCCGGCCGTTGCCGCTCCGGCCGCTGCCGTGGCTGCGCCCGCTACGCCGCCCGTCGTTTCCTGAGACGCGGGTCGCGGGTGCGAGAAGGTCTCGCCGCGCGCCCGGGTAAAGGGCGTCGCGCGGAGAGCCTGGCGGCCGCATTCCTGGAAGCGGCTGGATTTCGGATCGTCGCCCGCAACTGGCGCCGTCACGGCCCGCAGGCCGGCGAGCTGGACATCGTGGCCGACGACCAGGGTACCTGTGTCTTCGTCGAGGTTCGCTCCCGCACCGGCGAGGAGCAAGGCCACCCGCTGGAAGCCATCACCCCGCAAAAACGCGCTCGGGTGATCCGTGTCGCCCGGCTCTATCTGGCCGAAGAGACGCCTTCTGCATCGGCCTACCGCTTCGACGTCATCGCCGTGACCTTCTGGCCCGACGACCGTCCCCCCGATCTGATCCACATTCCCGACGCCTTCCAGCTCACCTAGCCCCGGCACCCACTCTGGGAGGGGTGAACCCCCTCCCACGCTCAGTGGACGTTCTGGCAGGTCGACGAGCCGGGCACGCAGGCTGCCGGCAGCGAGTAACCCCCGGGCGGCACGATCAAGAAGTCGTGGCAGACGCACATCTTCTGGCAGCAGAAAGGACCTGCCGTCGTCGGCCACGTACACACGAAGTTGGACTTGCAGTGGAAGTCGTTCGGGTCGCTCTTGCTCCCGGTTTCTGCGCCGGAGCAGTCGTCGTCCGTCGAGCAGGGAGCCGTGCAAGAGGCACTCTCTTTGTACATCGTGGCCTCGCCGTTGACGTCGTTCGCGAGGAGGCAGATCCGGCTCGGGCACTCGAGCGCCGGCGACGTGATCGTCGCGAAGGCACCACCGGAGCTTCCGGCGTCGGTTGGCGGGACGCCAATCTGACACGGTCGTCCGATGTGCTTGTCGTCGCAACTACCCGCCGCCAGAACCACGACCCCGAATGCCACCAGTGCGAACCCACGCGCGAATTGGCCAGCGCGGGGATTGAGTCGAGAAGGGAACCTCATGGGGGGGACTCCTTGCGTCCGTTTGGGTGTCGCGTGAGCCTCGGCGCCTCGTTCGGACGCTCTCGTCGCTTGAGGGCCCCGAAAGGCCGCGTGATGTTACCTACATGACCTCGCCTGTCAAGCGTGGACTGGGCTAGGGTTGGGCTCGGCGTCTTTCAAGCGGTTCCAGGCGACCCGAAAAGCGCAATCATCGGATTTCCCGGGGCTATCCGTCGATTTTGGTCACGGATTCGCTTGACACCCTGGAAGTGGCTTTCGTAGGATGGCCCGGTTTTGGGTGTGCTTTTCCACGTCGGCACACGTCCGTGTGGAGTCTTGCAGGGTGATGTAGTCGCGACTCGTGACCCCGTCCGTAGAAGTCCGTCCGTCGTAAAACCTTGGCCCCCATCCTTTAGCTCCGGGCTTTCGAGCACAACCAGCGAGGTCTCCTCATGAGCCGCAAGCGCGTAATCGGTATTCTGTTGACGGGTTCGTTGCTTCTGACCGGTTCGGTCGCCTCCGCAAAAAAGAAGAAGGCAGCCGCTGCCGAGGGAGACTTTCAGCCGGAGGACGCACCCCAGGGCGACCAGCCTTCGAAGGTTCTCGAGCGCGCCTTCAAGCTGTACGACGGTGAGGACTTCTACTCGGCGTCGATCGAGCTCAGCAAGGTGGTCGAAGGGGAGTCGGGCGATGCGGAGGTCAACAAACAAAAGGCCGAGTTCTGGATGGGCAAGGCCCTCTACAACCTGAAGTACTACTCGGCTTCGCTGTCGTACTTCGATCGCATCGTGCAGAAGGGCCCGTCGCACGCCTACTACAACGCCACCCTCAAGTGGCTGGCGTCGCTGTCCCGGCAGCTCCCGGATTCGACTGGCATCCTCGAGAAGATCGGAAAGTACAACCGCGCCGAGCTCGACCAGCCGGCGCTCGAGAAGGTTCGCGACGAGCTCTACTTCCTGCTCGGCAAGTTCTACTACCAGAAGGGGAACTTCAAGGAGGCCGTCGAGCTCTTCCAGGCGGTTCCGGCGAACAGCGACTTCTACGTCGAGGCGAAGCTGTTCGAGGGCGCGACGCACGTGCGCGAGTACCAGGCCAAGCCGGCCGTGGAGGCCTTCAAGGAGGTTCTTCGCACCTCGGCGCAGAGCGAAGATCCCAGAATCGTCGTCTACCAGGACATCGCCAACCTGTCGCTGGCCCGGACCTTCTATTCGACCGGCCAGTACGATCTGGCGGTGAAGTACTTCGACAAGGTTTCGCAGGACGCGTTCGACTGGGCCAACAGCCTCTTCGAGTCGTCGTGGGCGAACTTCATGCTCAAGGACAAGGGGTACTCGAAGGCGCTCGGCAACATCCACACGATCCAGGCGCCGTTCTTCGACGAGTACATCAAGCCCGAGTCGGTCGCCGAAGGCATGACCGTCAAGGCGACGATCTACTTTTATAACTGCCTCTACGACCGGGCAGAAGAGGCCATCGGCGACTTCAACGCCATCTACCCCCAGGTGTTCCAGGAGCTCAAGAAGCTGATCACCGGCACCACCGACAACGGGGATCTCTTCGAGATCGCGGTCAAGATTCGCAAAGAGACCTCGGGGCTGCCGGAGCAGGTCGAGCGCGCGGCGCGCGGCGTCCTCGGCGACCAGAGCATCAACCGCCGATTCGACTACGTCGCCGAGTTGGACCACGAGCTCAAGCTCTACGACAAGGCCGACGCCTCCTGGAAGTCGACCAACATCGCGCAGAACGTCTTC
>CAYTTF010000201.1:0-1634 GCA_964440665.1 uncultured Myxococcales bacterium
CCGATCGCGCCGGCCGCCCATTTGACGCTGGTCACCAGCGACTTCCTGGCCACCGGGGGCGACGGTCTGCTGTCCGAGGAGCTCCAGCACCGGACGGTCCTGGACGACGGACCGCCCATCCGCGATGCCCTGGCCGATCTGGTGCGGGCGGGCAAGGTCCAGCTCCGCGCCGACGATCGTGCCCTCTACGATCCGGCCCATCCGCGCCTTGCCTACCCGGGCACTCGACCGACGAGGTGCCCGTAGGCCTCACCGAGATTTTTCTCCACGCCCGCGCCTCCGCGCTATGCTGACCATAGGCGACGAGGCCGACAACTTGGTCATCCGGCACCTGCAGGAGCTGCGCGCCGACATGAAGGTCGGCTTCGACCAGGCGCGCGCCGACACCAGCGACCTGCGCCACGACGTGAGCGAGGGGTTCACGGGGGTGACGGCCGCGCTGACCGCGATCTCCCGCCGGCTGGACGACGTCGACACCGGCATCCGCCTGGCCGACCGTCTGACCGCCATCGAGAAGCGCCTCGGCGACCTCGAAGGCCGCCGCGGATCATAGCGCCCTCACGGCCCACCCGCCGCTTGCCTACCCCGACCTACCTCGGGTGCGTTGCTCCAGTCACGAGCCGCTTTCGCCGTTATGATCTAGAGAAGCAGCCGCATGGCTCTCGCGACCAATACGCCCGCACCCGCCACGGGTATGACAACGACCGCCGCGCCGTTCATCGAGGAGGCGCGCGCGCATCGCGAGATCTACATCCACCAGCCGTACGAGCTCTACTCGGAGGACAATCAGCAGACCTGGGGACGGCTGCTCGGCCGGATGCAGGACCGCTGGGCCCGCTACGCGAACCGGCGCTACCTGGAGGGGCTCGACAAGCTCCAGCTCTCGCCGGCGCGAATCCCGCACCTCGACGAGATCAACCGTTTCCTGCAGCCGCTGACCGGCTTCGTCGCGCGCGCGGTCACCGGCTACGTGCCGTCGTATCTGTTTCTCGACTGCCTCCGCCGGCGCGAGTTCCCGACCACCGTCACCATCCGCGACAGCGCGCGGATGGAATACTTGCCCGAGCCCGACATCTTTCACGACGTCGCGGGACACGTCCCGATGCACACCGATCCCGCCTTCGCCGAGGCGCTGGTTCGCTTCGGCGCCTGCGCGGCGGCCGCCGCCCGGCGGGTCGCCGCCACCACCGACCAGCGCCAGAAGCTGCGGCGCCTCACCAGCAACATCCGCGCGATGTCGCGCTTCTTCTGGTTCAGCGTGGAGTTCGGCCTGATGCGCGCCTCGCCAGGCGGACCCGATGCCGAGCTCAAGGTCTACGGCAGCGGCTTGCTGTCGTCGTTCGGCGAGATCGAGCACGCAATCGAGGCGCCGGGGGTCGAGCGCCGGTCGTTCGAAATCGAGCGGGTCGTGAACCAGCCGTTCGAGATCGATCACTTTCAGCCGCTGCTCTTCATCGTCGACTCGTTCGATCATCTGTTCGCGCTGGTGGGCGAGCTGGAGGCCTGGCTGGTCGCCGGCAAGCTCGACGACGTCGCGGGCGGCGAGCCCGAGGTCAAGGAGGCCGACCTGGCCAGCTTCCTGGCCGCCAAGCACGACTGAGGGAGCGCGCCCAAAGCGTACGCCCGGCGCCGCG
>CAYTTF010000201.1:1734-8886 GCA_964440665.1 uncultured Myxococcales bacterium
GCTGTCTCCAGCTCAGCTGTCTCCAGCTCCGCTGTCGTCGGCGGGCGGGGCCACGCCGCTGAAGGGCGGCTTTTTCTTGGGCGAGCAGCCGGACTTGAATCCGGTGGCGTTGAAGCGGTGGGTGAGGCGTCCGGTGTCGCCGGGGATGGCGATCTCCAGCTTCAGCTCGTGGTCGCCTTTTCGTTTGGGCGAGCAATACGAAAAAATATAGCGGCCGTCGCTCGCCGAGCTGAGCTTGGTGATCACCTGATCGAACCCTTTTTTGAAGGCCTTGGGATCGTTCGAGATGAAGATCCCGCTGCGTCCGATCGCGCCAAGCTCGGTCCGGTTGACCTTCTCGCCGACGCCGATGACGTAAATGTCGACGGGCGAGTCCTTCAGGGCCTGCTCCAGTACCGCGGCGTTCACGCTGTGTGACAGGTCTCCTCGGTCGGTGAACACCACCAGCGAGCCCTTCTTGTCGTCCGCGTTCGACTTGTCCATCTCCTCCTTGAGCGCGCCGAGCCCCTGGAAGACCGCGCCGTTCAGGTTGGTGGTGCGATTGCGGGGACGAAACTTGCGCACGCCATCCACCACCTTCGAGGTGTCGGAGGTGGCGCCGAAGCCGAGAAATGGCGCGACTTCGTCGCTGCCGTCGAACGCGCTCACCGCGATGTCCTGCGCGGCGCCCACCTTGTCGATGAAGCTGCCGACCGATGCGGCCAGATCGGGTAGGTACTCGGAGTCGACGATCGGTCCGCTCAGGTCGACCAGCAGGAGCGAAAAGTGCACGCCGACGATGCCGGGGTCGAGCAGCGCGCGCTTGGCCTTGGCCTCCGTGATCGGCTTGCCGTCCTCGAAGACCCGGAAGTTTTCCAGATTGAGGCCGCCCACCGGCTGACCGGCCTTGTCCATGACGCTCAGATAGACCGCGATGTTGGCGGGCCTCTGCGCAGAGGAGGCCAGCTTGGTCACCCTCAGCGACCCGCCGCAGCCCAGGGACGGCGCCAGAGAAAAGATAGCCAGGGCCAATATGAGCTCTCGACGCATTTGGTCGAACACGGGGCGCAGAATACACGAAGGGGGATCAGGAAGTCAGATCAGGAAGCGGCCGTCTCGACGACGGGCTCGGCGGGGGCGAAACCAAGCTTGTCGGCCAGCATCCGGAGGGCCGCGCTGGGCCGCCCCCGGTCGTGGAGCTCCCAGACCCGCTCCTCGATCGCCCGGCGGTCCGGCGACGCGGCCGGAAGCGCCAGCAGGTCGAGGAGCACCTCGCCAAGGCCGAGCGCCTCCGCCCCGGGGGACGCCGCGCCGGTGCCCGTCCCCAGCAGAGCGAGCAGGGCCCGGGCCAGCAGGGCCCGGCGCGCGACCCCGGCGGGCGTATCGCCGTCGGGCGGCAGCTCCCGGGCGGCGGCCACCACCAACCGGGCCAGCGGCAGCGCCTCCGAGCTTGGCGAGAGGTCCGGCAGCAGCGACGGCAGCGCCGCCAGCACCAGCGCGCCGCGTGCCTCGTCGCCCAGATCGGCGAGGGTGAGCGACTCGCCCCCGACGCGCGCTTCGAAGACACCCCCGCGCCGCACCGTCGCCACGAAGTCCGTCTCCGCGCAAAGGCCGATTCGACGCTGGCGCACCAGCGCCGCCCCCCGCAAGCTGCGCGCGCCCGAGGGTTGCTCGGTAAAAGTGCCGGAGACGGTGACGTCGAAGCCGGGCACGATCTGCGCTTCGGAAGTCGAGGGCGCGACCAGCGCCTCCAGGGCCGCGCCCGCGACGGCGTGCGCCGGGGTCACCCGGTGTAGCGCCATCCGGCGGAAGACGTCGGCGCCGGTGCCTGCCTCGCGGCGGTTGCTCCGCCCCTCGGCCAGCGCGTCGAGCACCTGCGGCAAGGGCGGACTCCCGCCGGCCTGGTGCAGCAGATCCAGCGCGTGCGCGCCGATCCGGAGGATCAGCGATGCCTCGAGCCCGGCGATGTCGTCGAAGAACCAGCCGCAGCTCGCGTACATGAGCAGCGTCGCGCGCTGCAGCTCCAGCAGCAGGCGCGCGCGCGTGCGCGTTCGCTCGCCCCCCGCCGCGAGCGCCGGCCGCCCGTAGGCCGCGAGCGCCCGATCGCGCACCGGCCGGGGATCGTCGACCACCGCGCCATACTCGTCACGAGCCCCCCAGGGGTCCCAGAGAAGCTCGCTGGCCGCGTCTTCATAGAACGCGCCGGCGGCGTCGCGAATCAGATCCAGGCCGCGGCGCAGCGGTCCGCGCCAGGCCTGGTTCCACCCCGAGGAGCCGTCCATGTTGCAGCCGCAGTCGCTCTTCCAGCGGCCGAGCCCGTGCGCGCAGCTCCACGCCGTCCCCTCCCCGTCGGGACCGGGCGAAAGACGCGCTTCCCAGGTCGGCGGATGCCGGGCGAGATAGGCACCCAGGTTGGTGACGTCGATCCCGCGCCGCGCGGCCTCGACGTGCGTCGCGAAGGAGAGCGTCAGATCGGCGAACTTCTTGTGATGACCCCACAGCTCACCGTCGGAGGCGCACAGCACCAGCCGCTGCCCGGCGACCTTGGAGCTCTCGGCGGAGGTGCGCACGGCATCGAGGAGGCTCTCGGCCCGGCTGGAGGCTTCGCCGAACGCGACCGCCCGCGACAGCGCGCCGTCGAACACCGCCAGCGCGATCGTCCGCCCGGAACCGTCTGGGTGACGCCACAGGTAGGCGCGCCCGGTGTCGAGCGTGTCCCGATCGACCTTCCGCCAGGGGCCGTCTTGAGCGGAGCCCGCCGCGTCGCGCACGCCGTCGATCTGCTCGGGTCCCAGGATCGTGAACTTGACGCCGAGATCTATCAACGTCGCCAGCGTGGCCGGCGAGACCGCGGTCTCGGGCAGCCACAGCCCGTCGGCCGGCCGGCCGAACCGGCGCTGGAAATCGTGCAGTCCCCAGAGCAGCTGCGTGCGCCGATCGGCCGCGTCGCAGAGGGGCACGATCGGATGCGCGTAGGCCTGAGCCACCGCGCCGCCCGCCCCCAGCCGCTTTCGTTGCTCGGCGTCGGCCGCGCGCAGCCGCGCCTCGGCGGGGGGATCGTGGCGGCCGATCCAGCGCGCCAGCGTCGGTCCGAAGTTGAACGACAGCCGTTCGTAGCCGTTGACGATCGCCTGGATGCGACCGTCCCCGGCGTGAATGCGCGCGAAGGCGTTGGCGCGGTAGCTCTCGGCGTGGATGCGTGCGTTCCAGTCGTGGTGGGGCGCCGCCGAAGGCTCGCGCGGCACCTCGTCGGTCCAGGGATTCTCGCGGGGCGGCTGGTAGAAATGGCCGTGAATCACCAGCGCGATCGGCAGCGAGGAAGACACTAGAAATTACGGGCCCGGGTGAGCAGCGTGTCCTTGGCCTTCTGAACGACGGTGATCCCACCCTCGCTCACCGTGTGCCGGAGCGAATCGCGCGCCAGATCGTGCCCGATGACGTCGGCCTCCGGGACCCGCACGTTCTTGTCTATGATCGCGCGGCTCACGTGCGCGCCCCGACCGACGTACACGTTGTCGAAGAGGATCGACGCCTCGACCCGCGCGCCGGCGTCGACGAAGACGTTTCGCCCCAGGATCGAATCCTTGACGAACCCGCCCGCGACGATGCAGCCGCCCGAGAGGATCGACTGCAGCGCGATCCCGCGCCGGGTCTCCTCGTCGAACACCAGCTTGGCCGGCGGATCCGGGTAGTTGGCGGTCACAATCGGCCAGTCCCAGTTGTACAGATTGAGGCTCGGCACGACGTTCTTGAGATCCATGTTGGCCTCGTAGTAGGCGTCGATGGTCCCGACGTCGCGCCAGTAGGCGTTCTCGACCTCGTCGGAGACACCGCGGATCCGGTTGAGGCCGAAGTTGTAGGCGAACACCTTCTTCGACGCGACCATGGCGGGCAGGATGTTGCGGCCGAAGTCGTGGTGCGATTCGCGCTCGGCGTCGGCCCGCAGCTCGTCAATGAGCGGCCCGGGCGCGAACACGTAGTTCCCCATCGAACCCAGGCAATGCTCCGGATCGCCGGGGATGGTGACCGGGTCGCGATCGGGCTTCTCCTGGAAGCCGACCACCCGCCAATCCTCGTCCACCTCGACGATGCCAAACTGATTCGCCTCCGCTTTCTTGATTGGCAGGCAGGCGATGGTGGCCAGCGCGCCTTTCTGCAGATGGAAATCGGTGATCTGCCGGATGTTCATCTTGTAGATGTGGTCGGCGCCGAAGACCAGCACCGCGTCGGCCCGGTACTCCTCGATGAGGTGCAGGTTCTGAAACACCGAATCGGCCGTGCCGCGGTACCAGGACTCGCCCATCCGCATCTGCGCCGGCACCACGGTCACGAAGGCGTCGTAGGAGCTGCGCCCGCCCCAGGTCCGCTGCACGTGCTCGGCGAGCGACTGCGACTTGTACTGCGTGAGCACGTAGATCGACCGAACGCCGGAGTTCGCCAGGTTCGACAGGACGAAGTCGATGATCCGGTAGCGGCCGCCGAAGGGAACGGCGGGCTTGGCTCGGTCGAGCGTGAGCGGAAAGAGCCGCGAACCTTTGCCGCCGGCCATGACCAGCGCGATGAATCTTTGCTGTCCGTCCATGTTTTCGTCGCCGGATCGCGACCCGCAACTATAACCATTTTCCCGCCGGTGAGCGCCGCGGAAAACCGGTTATAGTCCTCCGGCCATGACCCCAGGCGAGAAGCTCAAGAGCCAGCTAACCGATCTCTCCGTCAACTTATGGTGGGCCTGGAACCCGCACATCATCAAGCTGTTCCGCGATCTCGATCCGGAGGCGTTTCGGGCGGCGAACCACAACCCGGTCTCGGTGCTGTCCGGGTTCGGGCCCGACCGATTCGAGAGCCTGGGGCAGGACGCGGCCCTGCGCGCCCGCGCCGATAGTGCCTACCGCGAGCTGCGCGAGTACCTGACCGCGACCCGCACCTGGGCTTCGGTCAACGCCGGACCGCTGCGCGTGCGCCCGGTCGCCTACTTTTCGGCGGAGTTCGGGATCCACGAGTCGCTCCCGATCTACTCGGGGGGGCTGGGCGTCCTGGCCGGCGACCACCTGAAGAGCGCCTCCGATCTGGGGCTGCCGCTGGTGGCGGTGGGTCTCTTCTATCGCGAGTCGTACTTCCGGCAGCACATCGGCCGCGACGGCTGGCAGCACGCCGAGTACGTCCGCTCGCCGGCGGAGCACCTCCCCGCGCAGCCGGCGGTCGATCCAAGCGGCAAGCGGATCATCATCGAAGTGCCGCTCTCGCGCGAGACGCTGCGCGCCCAGGTCTGGGAGATCGCGGTCGGGCGCAACCGACTCCTGCTGCTCGACACCGACGTCGAAGGAAACTCCGAGGAGAACCGCCAGCTGGCCGCCCGCCTCTATTTCGGCGATCAGCGGATCCGGATCCGCCAGGAGCTCTTGCTCGGGGTGGGGGGCGTGCGGGCGCTGCGGGCGGCCGGCGTCCACTGGGGCGGCCTGCACCTCAACGAAGGGCACAGCGCCTTCGCTACGCTCGAGTACGCGCGCCTCCTCATGGAGCTGACTGGCGCCGATTTTCGGACTTGCGCGCAGGAAGTCGCCCAGAACACGGTGTTCACCACCCACACCCCGGTCGACGCGGGGCATGACCGCTTCCCGCCCGAGCTGGTCGACGATCACCTGGAACCCTTGCGCCGCTCGCTGGGGCTGTCGCAGCCGGAGTTTCTGGGGCTTGGCCGCATCCGACCGGAAGACAACCGTGAGGCGCTCTGCATGACGGTGCTAGCGTTCAAGATGTCGCGTTACGCGAACGGCGTCTCCGCGCTGCACGGGCGCATCACCCGCAAGTCCTGGCAGGTGCTCTGGCCGCACCACCGAGAGGATGAGGTTCCCGTCGGTCACATCACGAATGGCGTCCACGTCCGGACCTGGCTGGCGCCCGCGATGCAGGACCTCTACTCCAAGCACCTGGGCGCCGACTGGCGCGACCACCTGGCCGATCCGCTCATGTGGGCCCGCATCGACGGCGTGCCCGACGCGGAGCTCTGGTCGACGCACCGGGGCCTCAAGGCGGGGCTGGTCAAGTTCGTGCGGCGGCGGGTCTCGGAGCAGCGCCGGCGCAACGAGTACCCCGACGAGTTTGTCCGCGCGGCCGAGACCGCGCTCGATCCCGAGGCGTTGACGATCGGCTTCGCGCGTCGGTTCGCCACCTACAAGCGAGCCAACCTCATCTTCAGCGACATCCAGCGCCTCACCCGCCTGCTCACCGATTCGAAGCGGCCCGTCCAGCTGGTCTTCTCGGGAAAGGCGCATCCCGCCGATCGCCCGGGACAGGAGATCCTTCGCCAGGTGCACGAATCGGCCATCGTCGGCGACTTGAAGATGAACGTGCTGTTCATCGAGGACTACGACATCAACGTCGGGCGCCACCTGGTCCAGAGCGTCGACGTCTGGCTGAACAACCCGCGCCGGCCCCAGGAGGCGAGTGGCACCAGCGGCCAGAAGGTGCTGCTCAACGGCGGCCTCAATTTCTCGGTGCTCGACGGCTGGTGGGCCGAGGCCTACGACGGGCTCAACGGCTTCGCCATCGGAGACGGCATCACCCACGTCAATGTCGAGGAGCAGGACCGGCGCGACGCGCAGTCGCTCTACGAGACGCTCGAAAATCAGATCATCCCGCTCTACTACGAGCGGGACGAAGACGGGGTGCCACGCGGCTGGGTCGAGCGGATGAAGCGCACCATCCGCACGCTCGGCTGGCGCTTCAACACCGACCGGATGGTGATCGACTACACCAACAGCTGCTACCTCCCGGCCGCCGGTGCCGAGAGCTGTCGGATGCCCTGACGCCGTCGTCAAATAACTGACGGTTAAATAGGCTCAATTTGCGAGCCGACCCCGCCGATGGTCTTGGTCATGCGGGGCAGGATCCTGAAGGTCACCATCGTGCTCACCGGTCTAGCCGGTGGGGTCTACGCGGCCGATCTGGCGACGGCGCCCGCCGCGCCAGCCGACGTCGGCCAGGTGATCCTCGCGCAGCAGGTGAACGAGGGACAGCTGGTGAAAGCCGGCCAGGCGGAGCGCCATCAGGTGGGGGCGTACACCGCCGACCAAATGCTCGACCTTTCTGAGACCTACGACAAGGAGATGCGGGCCGCGGTTGAGCACGCGGAAGACGTGCGGATCCTCGCCTACCATTCGCGCGATATCATTC
>CAYTTF010000202.1:0-8807 GCA_964440665.1 uncultured Myxococcales bacterium
CCGATGGTGGCCGCCTCCCAGAACAGCGTCACCTGATCGCCGTTGCCGTCGAAGCGGCAGTCGCGGATCAGCCAGAGATCCGGATCGGGCGAGCTGTCTTCCAGCGGGAGCGCGCTCGGGAAACCGGGGAGGTCGACGGTGTTGCCGCTCGCGTAGATGACCGCGCCGGCCGCGTAGGCCGTCAGCTCGACCCACACGCGGCGGTCGGGCGTCGCGCCGCTCGGCCAGCTGTGCCCGGACGCGGCCACGTTGTCGAGGGTCAGCTGCAGTCGGTTGGTGTCCGGGTTGAGGCACAGCGTCTGCTGAACGGTGGTGTCGAGGAACACCTGCGCCGCGGTTTTTTGCGCCAGGTTCTGCGGCGTGATGCCGCTCTGCGGATCGGGGGCCGGAAAATCGCCGACCGCCAGGTCGACCGCCGGAAAGCCGTGGTTGTGGACGCGGCGGATCTTGCTCGGCGTGGTGGTCGACACCGCGCCGTCGCTGCCGACCATGTGGCACTGGGCGCAGCTCTCGCCGGCGGGCGGGATGGCCAGGGTCGTCGCCTGCCATTCCTCGAACGTCCGTTCGACGTGCGCCCCTTGCAGGTTCTGGATGTCGTGGCAGCTCCCGCAGGCGGTGGCCGAGTCGGTGGTCGCGCCGTCGAGCAGGCGCGAGTAGCCGATCCGGTGGGGCGAGCCGGCGACCGGATCGCCGAACGGCCCGAAGAGGCTGTCGTCGGACGCCAGAACCAGTGGATCGTTGTGCGTGCCGATCACCGATTCGATCGAGTGACAGAAGTAGCAGGTGACTCCCTTGCTCGGCCGCGCCAGCGCGTTCAGGTTGGTCCCGTCGGTGAGGCTCTCGCGCACCGCCATCGGCGCGTGGCAATTCAGGCAGAAGGTCCCGACCCCGGCGCGCTGGTTCATGGCCTGGAAGACCGGATCGTCGGTCGCGTAGGCGTGCATGCTCCCCGACCAATCTTGGTATTGCGTCGGGTGGCAGGTCTTGCAGGTGAGCGGATCGACCAGCTCGTCGTGCGTCAACTGGCTCGGCGCCGAGCCGCCGCAACCGGGCGGCGTCATGGCGGCGCAGGCGACGGCAACCCCGAGTGCAGTCACGGCACGCATGAGCCCCACAATTCTAGGACGAAGAGGAACGTTCATTGGCTCATTTGGTCCTCACTCCAAGCCGGGTCCCCGTCAGTTGTTGGGCGCCCCGCAGACCAGCCAGTCGAGCAGGGTCTGCCGGGCCACCGTCGCGGCCGCGTCACCCCCGTCGCCGTCGCCGCTCGTGAGCTGCGCCGGCGCGTTCGAGGGCGGCATCATGCAGTTCTCGAAGACCTGAGCGAAGATTTCTCCCGCTTCCGTTCCGTTCTGGCCATAGATCTGGGCATAGCTCGTGAGCGGGGAGTTTGATTCGACGCCGATCGAGCTGTGGCAGGACACGCAGAACGGGACAAATACATTCGGATACACGTCATTGGCGAAACTGGGAACAACCATCGGACAGGTCGGATTGACCGGCGGATTGCACACGATGCCGTCCGGCTTCTTGCAGCCCGTAGCCGCCGCGATCAGCGTCCAGACACAGACAAACGAGGCACGGCAGGGGCTCATGATCCTTGCGGACGTAGTGTGACACGCGCGCAATGTGGCCAGATAGGACCAGGTCTACGGAACGTTGACGAAGAAGGCCGCGTGGCCGTGCGGCGAGTCATCCGAGTCGGTGCACTCCTCGAAAAAGTGAAAGCGCGCGGTCCAGGTGCCCGGCTGGTCGAAGCGGAGCGGACCGACCTTGTAGACGCCCGGCATGATCTCGGGGGACGGGGGCGTTGCCGGTAGACCGTGCTTCGGGATCCCACCGTCCAGGGGGTCTAGAAAGACGTCGGGGATTACCCCGGCGCAGGTGGCGGGTTTCATGTCCTGAAGCCGGATTACCGTCACCGTGAAATAGTTGTCGGCCTTTTCCTGGATGGGTGTCGCGATCCAGCTGACGTAGTACTTGCAGTCGTCGTCGTTGCCGGCCGAGCCGTACATGGTCGGGCCGTAGCCGCTGGTGGAGGCGTCGACGGTCGAGACGGGGGTTCCGGCGTCTTCGCTGAACGTGACGCCGCAGGTGGCCGGGCTCGGCGGCAGCCGCGCCGGGTCGAGAACCTGGCAGACGCCGATGGTCTGGATGGTCAGGCCGCCGTCGGGCGCGGCGCAATGGCTGTCGGGTGGGCCGATGATCTCGCCGGAGGGAAAGGTCGCGCCGGGGGTGCCGCTGTTGCTGCTGCAACCCAGGTTGAAAAGCGCCGCGCCGAAAACAGCGGACGCGACAATGCACGACAGCGGCGACGGTTTCGTCATGGGCTTCTCCTCGCGAGCGAGGCTAAGCGCGTTCGGCCCGATCGGCGCTGCATAATATTTTCGCACGACCTGCATCGTCTTTTCGCGGGGCGTCTGTTTCGATTTGTGAGCCGCTCAGTTGCGGGGCGGGTACTTCTTGAGCTTGAGCTGCAAGGTGCGGCGCGTGATGCCCAGGCGGCGCGCCGTCTCCGAGATGTTGTGCTGACAATCGGCGAGGATGCGCTGGATGTGCTCCCATTCGGCGCGCGCCAGCGACGGCGCGCTCTCGGGCGCCGGACGGGCGGCGTCGCTGGTGAGGGCGGCGATGACCTCGTCGGCGTCGACCGGCTTGCTCAGGTAATCGTGCGCGCCAGCGCGCAGCGCCTCGACGGCCGAGGTGATGCTGCCGTAGCCGGTAAGCACGATCACGCGCGCCTGCGGCATCCGCTCGCGCAGAGGCGCGATCAACGACAGGCCCGACAGCCCGGGCATCCGGAGATCGACGATCGCGAAGTCGAACCGCTGGGTCAGGGTGGCGGCCAGCGCTTCGTCGTGACCGGCGGCGGTCGCCGCCTGCCAGCCCCGATCCCGCAGCGCACGCGCCAGGCGTTCGCGAAACACCTCGTCGTCGTCGACGAGCAGGATCGTCCCCGTCGCGGTCACCGGCTGCCCCCCGCCGGCAGGGAGACCGTCGCGGTGGTCCCGGTGCCCAGCTTCGAGCCGATGGAGAGCTCGCCGCCCAGGCGCTCGACGATCGCACGCGCTAGAAAGATCCCCAGGCCCATCCCCTTGCCGGTGGGCTTGGTGGTGAAGAACGGCTCACCGACCCGGCCGAGGATCTCCGGCGCGATGCCACCGCCGTGGTCCGCGACCTCGAAGACGAGACGGCGCGCGCCGTCTGCCGACACCCGCAGCGTCACCGGTGATCCCGGCGGCGAGGCCTGGCGCGCGTTGTCGAGCAGGCCGCGCAGCGCCTGCGCGAAGGCGTGGCGGGGCAGGGTGGCCGTGCCGGCCGCGACGGCGTCGTCGAGCGCGACGTTGATTGACCCGTCTCCGAGCGCGCCGTCTCCGAGCGAGCCGCCGCCGAGCGAGCCGTCGGCCAGACAATCGGCGACCAGCTCGCGCACCGAGACGCGCACGAAGCGTTCGCCGGCCTGGTCGCCGGCGTCGGTGCGCATGCGGGCCAGGATCTGCCGGCAACGCTCCACCTCCTGGCGCATCAGCCGGACGTCCTCGATGGTGGCGGCACTTCCGCCGGCCGCGACGGCGCGCTCCAGATCCTTGGCCACGATCGCGATCGTCGACAGCGGCGTCGCGAGCTCGTGCGCGGCGCCGGCCGCCAGCGTCGCCAGCGAGGCCAGCCGCTCCTGCCGCGCCGCCAGATTTCGAGAGACGTCGAGCTCCTGATCGCGCGCCGCCAGCGCCCGCCGGACGCGCAGCAGAAAATAGACGATGAACGCCGAGGCCACCCCGAAGGCGACCCACATCCCGCGCAGGTGCAGCGCCATGTGCCCCGCGTGGCCCCCGGCCATCGGCAGCGGACGGTGTCGCGCGAACAGCACCGCCGACGAGGCCAGCGACAGCAGGACCAGCATCCAGGTCCAGGCCGGGCGCAAGGTGATGGCGGCGATCGCGATCGGCACCAGATAGAGAAAGCTGAAAGGGTTCTCCGGGCCGCCGGTCAGATAGAGCAGCCCCGAAAACGTCAGCACGTCGAAGGCCATCGCGCAGAGCAGCCACCAGTCCTGGGGGATCGCCACCCGTGCGTAAGCGATGCCGGCCAGGTTCGAAACCAGCGCCAGACCGACCAGGGCATAGAGCGGCGCGATCGGAATGTCGAGATCCATCCCCCAGCGGACGGCGCCGATGGTCAGCGCCTGTCCTACGACCGTCGCGAACCGCAGGCGAATCAGCCAGCCGAAGTTGATTCGCGCCGGCGAGATCGGCTCCGCGGTGGGGGGAACGGCCATGCCGCGACAACTATATGACGGTCGCCGCCCGCGCCGGAGACATGTGCGTCAAAGGGGCACAGCGCGGGCCGGTTCCGACTTCCCGACTTCCCGACTTCCCGACTTCCCGATTTCCCGACTCGGGCTTGGGGTCAAGATCGCGACGCGTCCGTCGATGGACTCTTCATGAGCGTTGCGCTCGCCCGCCAAGCTCCCTATCAAGTCCGCACCGCTCAGCGGCGCTGTGGAAAATGCGGAAAGCTGGTTTCGCGGACGGCGTATGCTTGTCGCCGGTGCGGCAAGAGCCAGCGGATCCGGCCGCGGGTCATCTTGCTCGGCCTGGCCGGATGTCTGATGGTCGGGATGTTCGCCGTCGCCAGCGCCAGCGCGCTGTTCGGCCAGTCGCGCCCGACGGAGAGCGTGGCACCCGCCGTATCGGCGTCGCCCCGGCTGGAGAGTCGTGCGCCGGGGACGGCCCGGACGCCGGAGCTCAGCGCGGTGGAGCTCTGGATGGCATTCTCGCGCGATCCGGCCGGCAGCGAACGTCGCTTTCGCGATCACCCGATGCAGGTCACGGGCACCGTCCGGTCGGTCGATCGCGACTTCGAAGGTCACACGGTCGCGCGCCTCAACACGGGCGATGCGTTTGAAACCGTCAACGCGACCATGGCGACCCGAGACGATCCCGCGGTCGTCGGCGTGAGCAAGGGGCGCGCGATTTCGCTCCTCTGCGTCGGGCGCGGCATGCTCATGGGCGCGCCGCAGCTCGGCAGCTGCTTCGTCAGGTAGGTCCCGGCCCCGCAGCGCCTTGGGGGCGCCCCATTTGGCTGCGCCGAGCGGCGTAGCGCGGCGAGGCGGCCAGCAGGCGCAGATGCACCACCTCGGCCGCGAGCTGGCCGGGCGCCGTCGGCGTGCCGAGGGCGCCGTAGGCGAGCAGCGAGCCCGCCGCGGCCAGCGCAACCCGCAGCCCGTCGTCCCCGTCGCCCATGCCCACGACCGCGGTGCGATCCCTCCGCCGCTCGATGAGCGCGCGCAGGGTCCGACGATCGTCGTCGCTTCTCACCCGCGTCGCGATCTTCGCCACCGCGCCCGGCGCGGCCCGGTGGCAGGCGTCGACGCGCGCCACGAGCGCGTCGAGCGGCGGCGTTTCGGAGAAGTCGTGGTGCGAAACGACGAGCTGTCCGCCGGGCCGCGCCCGCACCAGCGCCGCGACACCCGCGAGGATGCCCGCGTCTTCTTCCACATCGGCCCAGGAGGCCACCGCGAGGGCCGCGCGAAGGCGAGGCAGGCGCTCGGCATCGCCGGCGACCCACCGTCCGCCCTGGTTGGCCGTCCGGAGCGTGATGAGCACCGGCGTCCCGCTGGACTCGAGGCGCGCGCAGGCGGTTTCGCAGCCGTCGATGCTCTGCGCGGGGTAGAGATCGAGCCGAGCTTCGATCAGGTCGAAGGGGCGGGTCAGCGGATCCGACTCGGCCGCGCGGGCGAGCGTGTCGGGACTGTCGGCGACGGCGACCAGCAGCGGTCCCTGCGCGAGGTCCAGCATGCGCGGCGATTCTAGCAGTATCCTCGAGGGGCCATGCGGCCCGTGCGGATAGGCCTCTTCATCACCTCCGTCCTCGCGATCGCCCCGTCGGCCTGTGGCGATCGCCCGTTGCCGCAGACCCCCCGCATCGAGGTGGATGCGGGCGCCGACACGGGCGTCGACGCGGGCACCGACGCCCCCGGGGACGGCGGCCCGCCTCCCGGCGCCGTCGATTGGGGAATCGCCGTCGGCGCAGCGGGCCCGGCCGGTGGCTCGATGACCGCGACGGGCGTCGTGCCGCTCGCCGACGGGAGCGTGATCGTGGCCGGCGGTTTCACCGGGACGGTGAGCTTCGCCCCCGACGTGACGAAGACGGCGAGCACGCCGCGCGGCGCCTACGTGGCCCGCTATCGGAGCGACCGTCGCCTGGTCTGGGTCACCACCCTCTCGGCGCCGGACGGTGACCTGGTGATCGCCGATCTGGCGCCGCTCGACGCCGGCGAGGTCGCGATCACCGGGTGGTTCGGTTCCACGCTGACGATCGAGGGCCCCGCGGACGGCGCTGGGCAACGGGTCCTCACCAGCGCCGGCGGACTGGATCTGTTCGTGTCGCGGATCGCTTCCGACGGCAGTGTCCGCTGGGCCAAGCAGGCCGGCGGCGCCGGCGACGACATCGCGCGCGGCATCGCCAGTCGGCTCGATCCGAGCGGGGCGGTGTCGATCGCGCTCACCGGCGCCATCGGCGCCGATGCGCTCTTCGGCGCGGGCGAAATCGGCGCCACGCAGTCGCCCGCCGGCACGGGTCCGATCTTCGTCGCCGAGCTCGACGGCACCGATGGCACGTTTGGCTGGGCGGCATTTCCAGGCGGGCAGGTCCCGGGGCAGGGGTATGAGGTGGCGATCGACGGCAGCGGCCTGGTCGGCGTCACCGGCTACGTCAACGGTCCGGCGCCGTTCGGTACCGGACCGGACGGCGCGACCATCACCGTCGATCCCGCGATCGGACGCGCGTTCGTCGCGGGTTGGAGCGGTCAAGGCAAGCTCGCCTGGGCGCTCCCCCTGGCGGGTGCGATGGGGGAGGGGGATGCGATCGTCGACGCGCCGGGCGGCGGGTTCGTCGCCGCGGGTCTCTTTCTCGGGAAGTCGACCTTCGGCTCGATCGGTTCTCCGACCACCGTGACGTTCACCAGCGACACCCCGACCCAGCCCGGCTGCTTCCTCGCGGCGGTGGGTGCGAGCGGTGCGCTCGGTTGGGTGCGGCGCCTCGCCGGCAGTGGGATTCACCCCTGGCGGGTACGCCGCAACGACGACGGCGCGCTCTACCTGGCGGCGTCGTTCGGCGGAACGGTGTTACTCGACTCCGAAGGACCGCATCCGGCGCACATCACCTCGGGCGGGGACGACGACGCCGCGTTCATCCGGCTCGCCGCGGACGGAGCGCTCGACTGGCTGACGACGGGCGGAGGTCTCGGAGACGACGAAGCCGACGACTTCGCCGCCGCGCCCGACGGCACGGCCTGGGCAGTGGGCCGCTATGCCGGCCCCGCGACCTTCGGCGCCGGCGCGGTGACGCTCGACAGCGGCACCGGCGGTGGCGGCTTCTTGATGCACCTCAATCCGTGAGGGGGCGTTCTAGAGAGCGTCGGCGTTGCCGCCGTCGTCGTTCAGGCGCCGCCGGCGCCACCGGCCGCGGAACCGCCGGCGCCACCGGTCGCGGAGCCGCCCTTTCCGCCGCTCGCTGAGCCGCCCGCTCCGCCCGTCGCGGAGCCGCCCGCTCCACCGGTCGCGGAGCCGCCGGATCCGCCCGTCGCGGAGCCGCCCGCGCCGCCGGTCGCGGAGCCGCCCGATCCACCGGTCGCTTCGCCGCCCGTTCCGCCAGTCGCGGCGGCGTCACCCGCGTCGGCGGCGTCACCTGGGCTCGCGTCGGCCGAGGTGCCGCCTGTTCCGGTGCCGGGATTGGGCTCGACGAATTTTCCGTTTCCGCTGTTGTCGGTGCAGCTCGACCCGAAAAGCGCTCCCGCTCCGGCCAACAGCCCCACCACCGCCAACACGCCGACAGACTTGCCCATCCACTTCGGGACGAAACGCTGATCCGGCATCAAGATCTCCTTAGCCAAGGGAAAGGCCCCCAGCAGAGTACGTCAGCCCGAGGGGGCCCGGCAAGTTTGGGCTCAGCTGCCGCCGGCGCCGGTTCCCGCCGCGCCCGTCGTGCCGGCCGCGCCGGTGGTTCCGGCCGCACCGGTGGTTCCGGCTGCACCCGTGGTTCCGGCGGCGCCGCTGGTTCCGCCTGTCCCCGTCGTGCCGCCCGAGGCCACATCGGCGGCCGCGTCCGCATTCCCCACCGCGCCCGCTCCGCCGTCCAGTGTGTCGTTGGCGAAGGTCGAGGGGCCGATGCTGTACTTGGAGTCGTCCTCGCAGGCGACCATCGCGCCCAGCCCCACCAGAAACAGCAGGAGAGCTAGACGCCGCATACCCATCAGTTTAGTTCAGTTGGAGCGCCCCCAATAGAAAAAGGCGCCCGGCCGAGCGGCGGGGCGCCTTTTGGAGCTCAGGTCAACGCCAGCTGGCGCCACCTAAAGCGCGATCACTGCACGTTGATATTGCCGCGGATCTCGCCGCCTTGGTGGGCGGCCGTGTGAACGTTCAGGTAGGTCAATCCTCCGAGCATTGCGGTAACCCCCGCTGCATTGAGCGTCGCGCCACTCATGGTGCTGATGGTACCGCCGGTCACATCGGTGCCTGGAGTGACCAACAAGGTGATGAGTACGCCTGCCGTCGCGGTCGGGGCCGCCGGGCCATGGATGTGGGCCATGGTGGCCGCTCCGGTGAGACCGGTATACGTCCCGGTCACGGTGACGGCGCCAGTCACGGTGTTCAGCGTGACCGTGGCCGTTCCGGTCCCGGTGACCGTGGGTAGCATGTCCTGGGTGCCGTTCAGCGCGACGGAGTACATACGCGTGGTCCCCGACGTCCCGCCAGCCGCGCCCGCGGTGCCGCCCGAAGTGCCGCCCGCTGCGCCAGCCGTGCCAC
>CAYTTF010000203.1:0-8759 GCA_964440665.1 uncultured Myxococcales bacterium
GGTTCGGGCGGTTCGTTCGCACCACCAATCCGGGACCGCACGCCAAGATCCCCTTTGGCATCGAGCAGGTGCAGAAGGTCCCTGTCCAGCGACAGCTCAAGCAGGAGTTCGGATTCCGCACCGTTCACGCCGACGTCGACAGCACCTATCGCAAGGACGAGAAGACCGCCGCCGAATCGTCGATGCTGACCGGCGATCTCAACGTCGCGACGGTCGAGTGGATCGTCCAGTACAAGATCTCGGATCCCTACAAGTATCTCTTCAAGCTGCGCGACGTCGAGCAGACCTTCCGGCTGATGGCCGAAGCGTCGATGCGCACCGTGGTCGGCGATCACAGCGTGACCGAGCTGCTCACCGTGGGGCGTGAGGCGATCGCCGCCAAGGCCAAGGAGCTGCTCTCCGACCTCTGCAAGCGCTACGACAACGGGATCTCCGTCCAGCAGCTGGTGCTGCAAGACGTGGATCCGCCCGAGTCGGTCAAGCCGTCGTTCAACGAGGTGAACCAGGCGATCCAGGAACGGGAGCGCGCCATCAACGAGGCCTGGGCCGAATACAACCAGGAGATCCCGCGGGCGCGCGGCCTGGCCGAGCAGAAGATCGAAGCCTCCGAAGGCTACGCCGTCGACCGGGTGAACCGGGCGAAGGGCGACGCGGGGCGGTTCATCGCGCTCCAAGAGGAGTACCGCAAGGCGCCGGAGGTGACGCGCACGCGCATCTACCTCGAGACGCTCTCGACGGTGCTGCCCGCGGCGGGCAAGAAGCTGATCTTCGACGAGAAGGCCAAGGGAATCTTGCCGCTCTTCCCCCTCGGCTCGGGCGCCGACGCCACCAAGGAGGCGCCGTGACCACGCGCGGGTTGATCATCCGCGGCGCCCTCGCGGTCCTGGTGATCGCGACGCTGTTCTCGACGTTCTACACGGTGTCGGAACAGGAGCAGGTCGTGATCACACAGTTCGGCGAGCCGATAGGTCAGGCCGTCGTCTCCCCCGGCCTCCACGTCAAGATCCCCTTCACCCAGGACGTGAACGTCTTCGACAAACGCTGGCTGGAATGGAACGGCAACCCCAACCAGGTGCCGACCCGCGACAAGAAGTACATCTGGGTCGAGACCTACGCGCGCTGGCGGATCTCCAATCCCCTCCTCTTCTTCCAGCGGCTGCGCGACGAGCGCGGCGCCCAGTCGCGCCTCGACGACATCATCGACGGCGAGACGCGCAACGTGATCGCCAGCCACAACCTGATCGAGATCGTGCGGGTCAGCAACCGCGCCTTCGAGGCGGCCGAGGAGGCCGAGGACGTCATGGAGGCCGAGACCATGCGCCAGGTCGATCTCGGGCGCGACAAGATCACCCGCCTCATTCTCGCGCGCGCCACGCAAGTGATGCCGGACTACGGGATCGAGCTGGTCGACGTCCAGATCCAGCGCATCAACTACATCGAAACGGTCCAGGCCAAGGTCTTCGATCGCATGATCTCGGAGCGCAAGCGCATCGCCGATCGCTACCGCTCGGAAGGACAAGGCAAGAGCGCCGAGATCCGCGGCAAGAAGGAACGCGAGCTCAAGGTGATCGAATCGGAGGCCTACAAGAAGACCCAGGAGGTCATGGGCGGCGGCGACGCGCAGGCGACCGGCATCTACGCCGCGGCCTACAACCGCGATCGGGAGCTCTACAAGTTCCTGCGGACCATGGAGACCTACAAGACCGCCGTCGACAAGCAGAGCTGGTTGGTGTTGTCGACCAACGCCGACGTCTTCCGCTACTTGCAGTCGGCGAACTCGGCCGGCGCGGCCCCACACGAGCGCGCCCCGAAGCACTGATGGCCGCTGTCGAGTGGGATCCGTACGTCGTCTTGAACGTGCCGCGGAGGGCGAGCGGCGAACAAATTCGCGCCGCCTACCTTTCACTGGCGGCGCGCTACCACCCCGACCAGCACCAGGGAAATCCGCTGGAAGAGCTGGCCAGCGCGCGCATGGCTGAGATCAACCGCGCCTACGAGCTCCTCTCCGACCCCACGCGCCGGGCCGCCTTCGACGCCGGTTCGCAGAACCGCACCGCGCGGGACGCCGCCGATCGCGCGATGAGGGGCCGGTTCATGAAGGGCGCGGCCCTGCTGGTGGCGCTGCCGCTGGTGTTCCGGACCGGCGCCATCATCTTGCGCGGCCTGGGCGCCTTGATTCGGCTGCTGTTCGAAGCCCTGGGATCGTTGCGCGGGCCGCGGCTCGCCGCGGGCGCCGGCCTGATCGCGCTGGTGGTGCTGCTGGTGGCCACGTTCCGGCGCAGGCGCCGCTAGCCGCTGCGACCGAGCGTCGGACTACGGCTTCCCGCTGAGCGGGTCAATGTCGGGGCGATGTCTGCGGCTGCGGCTGGAAAGTGAAGGGCCGTTCGAGATGCAGGGGGGAGAGCGGATGGCTGAACGACCAGAGGCTCATCTGGCGCTTCACGCAATCCATCACCCGGCTGTCGACGGGTGACGTCGCAACCACCGCCGTGTCGGACACCTGACCGTTCGGGAGGATCGTCCAGCGCAACGTGAGCCGGCGTGCCTTGAGCGCGGCCGGAGTGAGGCGCTGGTGCCGCGCGACCTCGGCGGGACAGTTGTTGAGGAGCGTGAAACGCGACTGGATCTGGCGGTCGAGAGCCGCGGACTCCACCGAGTCGGCGGATAGGGGAACCGGCGCCGCGATCGCCGGGTCGTCCTTCTCGACGCGCGCCTTTCGGGGCGTCACGCGTCGTTCGGCGGGCGCATCGGGGACCGGCGAGTCCGCTGCCGCCTGCGCGGTGGATGCCCCCGCCGCGCCCGATGCGGAAGCGGCCAAAGACAGAAAGACCCCAAGGACAATCGAAGTAAGACGCGGAAACATCATGATCCACCTCCGCCGTCCCGGATGCTCATCCCCGCGTGGATGCCCAGGCCAGCATCAAGTCAGAGTCCCGCGCCCTCTTCCTTCATCGAACTTGTTGCTATGATATCGGCATGAGCGCGGGGACATTGCCGACCGAGCTTCCCCGCCGACGGTTCACCGTGGACGAGGTGTATCGGATGACGGAGGATGGCATCCTGAATGAAGACGAGGCGGTCGAGCTCCTCGATGGAGAGCTGGTCCTTGTGAGTCCACAGGATCCGTCGCACGCTGCCCACCTCGCCGAGCTCCACCAGCGTCTCGCCGATGCGTATGGGCGCAATTCGCACGTTCGCGACCAGCTGCCGCTAGATGCGAAGCCGCACAGCTTGCCCGAGCCGGATCTCGCAGTCGTAAAGGGCCAGCCACGCGACTATCGCGATCGCCATCCGACCGGACGCGACGTACGGTTGGTTATCGAAGTGGCGCGATCGAGCCAGGCTATCGATCGCAAGAAGGCGAGTATCTACGCCTCCGCGCAAGCACCGGTGTATTGGCTGATCGATCTCGCGCTGCAACGGCTCGAAGTATTCGCCGAACCGTCGGACCAAGGGAAGTATCTGCAGCAGCGTGTCCTTGTCTCTGGGCAAGACGTCGATCTGCCCGAGCTGGATCTCCGCTGGCCCGTGTCCGACCTCGTAGGTTGAGACGGTCCGGGTTTGCGGCCAGCTGGGACGGTGGACGGACCACCTATTGACGCGTGACCGGGCGCCGAACCGGCGCGCCGCTGGCGATGACCCCGGACGCCTCCGCGATCGTCGGAGTCTATCCTCCATGGGCGGGGAGCGTGTGGTGAGGCTGTCGGCCCTGAGTCAGGAGATCAAAAGAAGAACCCGACCCGGAGGAGATCGAGGGTTGGGAGCGGGTACTTGACGATGTACCGCGCCCCGGTCCGGATCGTGTCTTCCTGACGGCGCGCCGAATCGACGACGTCTTGTGAGAACTTGGCGTTGGCCTGCTGCGGGACCGGCTGGCCTCCGTAGGTCGAGGTCACCACCGGATCCTTGGGGATTGGAATCTGCAAGGTGAGGCCGAGCCCCAGCGCCAGACCCGAGCGCATCACCCAGAGCCAGCCGATCTGAGGCGCCACGAACACGCCCGACATGTCCGCCGTAACCTCCAAGCTACCGTTGTCTACGGTCTTGTCGAGCGACGCCTTGAAGGTCTGATACCCGAGCCCGGCTCCCAGGAAGAACGCCCCGCGGAACGGAAACCAGCGCGCATTCCCCTGCAATGCCAGCATGCCGATCTTCGCGCTGCCCCCCGGGAACGTGATGGTGGGGAGCATGTTGAGCTCGGCCCCGAAGGCCCAGGCGGCGCCGAGCTTGGCACTGAGCTCTGCTTCCACAGGGCGGGGCAGGGAGATGATGCCGACCACCAGGCCGACGCGGTTGCCGTGCGGCGGTGGCGGAGCCGGCAGGGGCGCAACGACGGCGACCTCAGGGGAGGCGACCGGCGGCGGCAGGACGGGCGCCGGGGTCGGCACCTCGGTCAGGGTTGGCGGAGGTATGCTGTCGCCCGGAGGCGGGGATGGGGCCGGGGCCGGCGCCGGCGCCGCGGCGTCGGGCACCGGCATGGCGCCGGAGGGCGGGGGAGGAGGCGCGATCGGGTCGGCCTCCGCGGACGCGTGGCGGGATGCGAGCAGCAACACGAGCGCGACGACCGAAACGGAAGGCTTCAGCATGAGCCATTGTGCGGCTGAACGGGCCGTTCTGCCACCGCATGAACGTACGGTCGAGAAGGCCCGTCAACCAACGCCCGCCGATCCCTCGCCGGCCCCGACTACTTCTTGGTCAAGGTGCGCACGTTACATTCAGCCGCCGGTGGCAAATTCCACCGGCCGGTCGGGGTGATTTGGGCCTAGATGCAGCGCGCGTCGAGGCAGGATTTGGTGTCGCCACATTCGGCGCTCAGCTGACATTGGGGCGAGGCCTCGCCCGGCGTTTCACAGAATCCCCCGAGGCCACAGACCGAGGCTGCCGAGCAGGTGCAGCAATCGGCATCGCTGCGACAGCTGTCCCGACAGACTCCGTCCACGCAGGTGCGGCCGCCGGAACAATCGGCGTTGGCTCGGCAGCTCGGATGCGGGCGATCGTTGGGCTGACAGAGGCCGTCGGCGCAAATGTCGTGCGGACCGCAATCGGTGTCGCTGGAGCAGGCGCCGTGGCAGCTGCCGTTGATGCAGGTATCGCGGGCCGGCACCGGGCAGTCCCCGTTGAGCACGCAGGCGCCTCCGCCGGCGACGTTGGGCTGGCAGAAACCGCTCAAGCAGATGTCGCCCGTTCCACAGTCGGCGTTGGTTGCGCACCCCGGCTGACAGGAGCCGTCCAGACAGCGCGCACCAACCCCGCATTCGCTGTTGAAGTGGCAGAGCGGAGTCGCGGGCGGAAGAGGCCTGCAAGCTCCCGACACGCAGCAGTCACCTGAACCGCAGTCGCTGGTCGCTTCGCAAGAGGTCGGCGGCATCGAGGTGCCCCCCGCCCCGCCGCCCGCGCTGCTCCCGGTCGCGCCCGTTCCGCCCGCGCCGCTGCCGGTCGCGCCAGTTCCACCCACGCCGCTGCCGGTCGCGCCCGCTCCGCCGGTCGCGCCGCTGTCGGTCGCGCCCGTTCCGCCCGTCGCGCCGCCGCTGGGTGTGCCCCCGTGGCCTCCCGCCCGACCGGCGTCGACCGCGCCAGCGCCGCCGGGCCCAATGCCACCTCCGCTGGCCGATCCGCCGATCTGGCACTCACCGGTCCACTGATCGCAGATCTGGCCGGACGGACAATCCGCGTCGCAGACGCACAGCGTGTACGTGGACCCGCCGTAACCGGTGCTATTTGGATCTCGTACCCGGAAACAGCCGCCGACCGAAAACAGACCAGTGAAAGCGATGGCGAACAAGGGAATGACTTTGGCGCGCTTCATTAGGTGCTCCTTTGCCGCCCAGACATCGCAAGCCACGGGCCATCGAGCACCGCACCGGGCCCGCGCGCGCTCGTCGAAAGCGCGGTGATCGCGGCCACGAGCCGGTCACCGTTCGTGCCGTCGATTCACGCCACCGGGTGCGCCGCGCGCCCGGAATCTAAATCACACACGCAGAGCCCCATCCCCATCCCCGTCATTTCAGGGCCGTCAGGCGGGATGGAAGATCCAGAATTGAAACCACCTCGATCCGTTGATCGAGCGGGTACGAATCCCGGCCGGGATAGATCACGAAGAGTCGCTCCAGCCGCAGGTCCGCGAGCGCAATCCTCATGGACTTCGTTGCAGTGGGGCCATCCGACATCTTCATCTCGAAGCCGTAACGCTTTCCGCCGCGGGTGATCATCAGATCCAGCTCGGCGCCCTGGTGGGTGCTCCAGAAGTACGCGTCCCGCGCCCGCAGGATGGTCAGGACTTGGTCGATGGCGAACCCCTCCCATGACGCGCCGGCCTTGGGATGGCCCATGAGCTGGTCGTAGTTCTGGAGATCGAGGAGAGCGTGCAAGAGGCCCGCGTCCTGGATGTAGATCTTGGGCGAGCGGATCTGACGTTTCCCCAGATTCTCGAACCATGGCTGCAACTGACGAACGGCCCAGGCACCGGAGAGAACGTCCAGATAGTGGCGGGCAGTGTTTTCAGATGTGCCCAAGGAACGGGCAAACTCGGCGGCGTTCCAGATCCCTCCGTGAAAATGCGCGATCATGTTCCAGAACCGCCCGAGTGTGGCGGCGGGGATGGTCACGCCCAGCTCGCTGAGATCGCGCTGCAGAAAATCCCGCACGTAGTCGCGGCGCCAAGCGAGGCTGGCGCGCTCGGACTTCGCCAGGAACGAACGCGGGAAAGCGCCGCGAAACCAAAGTCGCTCGAATCGCCGCGGGCCGACCTCGGTCAGATTGAAGCCGGCGACGTCGACATGAGCGACGCGGCCGGCGAGGCTCTCGGAGACGCCGCGCACCAAGCGGGGATCGGCGCTGCCCAGAATCAGAAATCTCGCCGGGGTTCGCGGACGATCGGCGAGCACGCGGAGAATCTCGAAGAGCTTCGGAAGTCTTTGGATTTCGTCGATGACCACCAGACCACGAAGCGGCTCGAGCGCCTGCATCGGCACCGACAGGCGCGCGAGGTCGCCGGGGCTCTCCAGATCGAAGAACGTCACCCGGCGGTCACCCGCCAGCGCATGCGCAAGGGTGGTTTTGCCCGACTGGCGCGGGCCGAGCAGGGACACGATCGGGCTGCGCTTGAGAGCCTGACGTACCAGGGACACGTAGGCTGTCCTGCGCATCATCCCGATAAATCTACCATGAAAATAATCAGATCATATGAGGATTTTCATGGACGCTGGATACCCCAGGCCGATTGACGGGCGTAATCTGCGGCGCGGCATCGATCTCGCGCCGAAGAGCCCGTAACATCGCCGTGTGCGTGGCGGGTCGATCGGATGGAGGGCAAGCGCGATCGGCCTGGCGTGCGTCGTCGTGCCGCTCACGGTTCTTGGCTGGGGCGCGAGCCGGAGGCCCGCGCCCACGGTATCCGGGCCACACGACTTCAGCGTGTTCGCCTACGAGCTCGAGCTACAGATTGACCGTGACCACAAAAGTCTCTCCGGGCGCGAGAAGCTTCGATTGCGCAGCGCGGGCGACGGACTGGCGGTCATAGACTTCCCCGCAAACGGAATCCAGATAACATCGGTCACGTCGGAGCGCGGCGAGGCGCTCCCCGTCGTTACCGCGAACGACCGCACCGAAATACGGCTCCCGATCGCGCTGGCGAACGACCAGGAGGTCGCGATCAACGTGGCGTATTCCGCGATCGAGCCCAAAGGGGTCGTGTTCCACCCCGACGCCATCTACACCAGCTTCGACACCTGCCACTGGATGGTCTGCCGCGATCGCCCCGACGACAAGGCCACCCTGACCCTCGCGATGACCGTGGCCGACCGATTCACCTTGGTCGCGCGCGGCGCGCCCGTCGGTGGACAGAAACCGGACGGAGCGCCGGGTCGCCAGATCTGGAAGGAGAGCCTGCCGTCGTCGCCCTATCTGTTCGGGTTCGCGATCGGAAAGTTCTCGCGAACGGCGCGCATGCATCGCGGGGTCACGCTGGAATACTTCGCGACCGGCGTGGACGAGGGCGTGTTGAGACGGTGGTTCGCGAACGACGATCGGATGCTCGACTTTTTCGTCGAGAAGGCCGGACGGCCGCTGCCCCGCCCGTTTTATCGCCAGGTCGTCGTCGAGGGTGGCGCCGCCCAGGAGGTGAGCTCGTTTTCGATCCTCGGGCGCGATCAGCTCGAGCCCCGGTTGACGGACCCGACCGAAGACTGGCTGGTTGCGCACGAGATGGCCCATCAATTTTGGGGGAACCTGATCACCTGCGCCGAGTGGTCGCACTTCTGGTTGAACGAAGGTCTGACGGTCTTCATGGTCGCCGCCTACAAGGAGCGGCGCTGGGGTCGACCGGCATACGAACACGAGCTCGGCCTATTTCGCGGCCGGTATCAGGCCGCCATCGATGCGAAGCTGGATGTTCCCCTCACCTTTGGAGGCGCGTACCTTCGTTGCGGATGAAGCGCGCCATCGTCTACAGCAGGGGGGCGCTGTTCCTCGATCGGCTGCGCGTGACGATGGGGGACCGGGCGTTCTGGAGGGCGCTCAAGACGTACACCCGTCGGTTCGCCGGGCGCGCGGTCGAGAGCCAGGACTTTCACCGCGTGTTCGCGGCCGAAACCGATCGAGACCTTTCGGCGTTGTTCGACGCCTGGGTGTACGGCCCCGCGCAGCAAACCACGCCCACCTGGTGATCACGGCGACCACCGCCGGCACGCTGGGGCAGCCCAAGGCTCTCATGATTGATCTCATCTTTGGCTGCCCTCCCGCGCCCGCCAGCCGAGCTCGAG
>CAYTTF010000204.1:0-8733 GCA_964440665.1 uncultured Myxococcales bacterium
GTTCCAGCGCCGCCAGTCGCCGCTCCTGCAGCTCGAGCCGCGCCAGCGCCGCCGTGCGCGCCGCCGCCGCGGCGGCCAGCTCCGCCTTGAGATGCTCGTGGCGCGCCGCGAGCGCCTTGCCGATAGCCGGCCCACCGAACTTGATCAGAATGAAGAGCAGCACGCCGAAGTTGAGCAGCTGAAGCGCCAGCTTCTTGGGGTTGATCGTGGGCGCTTCCTCGGCAGCGGGCGTCCCTCTCTCCTCCGGCGGTCCGTCGATCGCGGCGGAGCCCGCCGGCACGATGTCGGCGCGGGCGATCCCGCCGACCAGACAGGCCGAGCCGACCAGGACGATCACGGTCCATCTAATGATGCCGGTGATGCCGGCGCGCCAGCGTCCCGCCTTCACGTCGTGACCTCGCGGCCCAGAATCTTGCGCGCCGCCGCGCGCGCCACCTCGGCGGCCTCCGCCCCCAGCTTGCCACGCTCGGTCGCCACCATCGCCTCGAGGCGCACCCGCGCCGCCGCCAGCGTCCGCTGCGCGTCGGCGTTCGCCTCGACCAGCAACGTCTGCTCGCGTACCTGGGCTTCGGCCCGGGCCGCCGCGCGCTCCCCGGCGCCATGCCGCCGCGCTTGCGTCAGCGCCGCGTCCGCCCGCGCCAGCCGCTCGGCCGCGTCGGCCTCGATCCGCACCGCCTCTTGCCGATAGCCATCCACGCGCGTCACCCGCTCGCCGCGCACGCGCAGGTAAGGGCGCCACAGCAACCGCCAGAGGACCAGCATCAGCAAGAGGAAGATCCCGAGCTGAACGAAGACCGTCTGATCGAAATCGATGAGCTGTGGCTCGTGCGATTCGGGCGCGCTCGGAACCAGCAAGAGTTGAGCGGAATTCATGCAGAGAAACCCGCGGGTCGTTTACCGAATCGGGGGGGGTTCGTCAATGGAAACATCGAGATAAACCCCTATGCTGGCGCCCCATGTTGCTGGGAGGGTCACAGGCGCCTGTTCGGGTCGGACTTCGTGTCGTGCAGGTGCGGGTGCTCGCCCGCGACGCGGCGGAGCAGATAGGCGACGATCGCCAGGTTGACCACGAACAGGATCACGCGCCCGACGCGGATGTGGCGGGCCAGCGC
Source organism: uncultured Myxococcales bacterium (assembly GCA_964440665.1). Classification (GTDB taxonomy): domain Bacteria; phylum Myxococcota_A; class Polyangia; order Fen-1088; family Fen-1088; genus JADGRB01. The sequence goes on from CAYTTF010000204.1 coordinate 1,113, forward strand.
GTGGATCTCGAACGGGAGGAGACAGGCGGTGGCGCCCACGATGAGCCAGGAGCCCCAGGCGAAGCCGCGCCAGAGCGCCCAGGCTTCGAGTCCGCTCAGGAGTGCGTCCCCGAGGAGCGCATACGCCGCCAGCCAGAGGCTGTGCCGCCCCTTGGTGAAACGGAGCAGCGCCGCCGCGACGATGTTGCTCCAGGCATGGACGGCGTGTTCGCGAAGCTTCTCGGCGAATTCGGCCAGCGCCGCGGCCAACCCGTGCGTGGCGCCGTAGAACAACAGCAGCGCGGCCGCAACCTGCAAGATCGCCTTGGTGATTTTGTAGCCGATGATGATGCGAACGCCGGCCGGTCTGGTGGTCACGGCCGTCATGGTAGGTCCTCGATCGGCGGCGTCGACGCGGAAGAACCAAGAATCACCGCTCCCACCGCCGCGACGATCAAGAGCGCGGCCGCCGCGGTGCGCGGACCGACCACCTCGCCCCCGGCGATGGCCCCCAGGGCGACCGCCACCAGCGGATTCACGAAGGCGTAGGTCGACGCGCGCGCGGCGCTGGTGTGCTTGAGCAGAAAAACGTACGAGCCGAAGCCCGCGATGCTCCCGAACACGATCAGGTACAGAAGGGCGATCCACCCGGCCGGGGTCACCGCCGCCAGGTGAAATCGCCCCCAGGCGCCGGCGCCGAGCGCCATCGCGGCCAGCAGTGGGCTCGCGGTCAGCATCTCCATGGCGGTCGCGACAAACGGCTGATCGGGCAGCGGCAAGTAGCGCGACCCCAGCGAGCCGAGCGACCAGGAGAGACTGGCGGCCAGCAAGGCAATCCGCCCGGCGATCACGGCCGATGTGGGTCCGCCGCCCCGCGCCCCCGGCGTCCCGCCGCCCACCAGCGTCGCCACGCCGACCAGGCCCACGGCGACGCCGATCAGCACCGCCGGCCGCGGGGCAGGCGCCCGGCGGGTGAGCCACGGCAGCAAGGTCATCCACAGCGGCACGGTGGCGATGATGAGAGCCGTTTCACCCGATGGAACCCACTGCTCGGCCCAGCAGACGAGTCCGTTGCCGCCGACGAGCAACATGGCCCCGACCGCCGTCGCCGCGCCCCAGTTTCGCGGGCTGGGCGAGGGCGCCCCGCGCGCCCGCAGAAAAATATACAGGCCGCCGCCGGCCACGGCGAAGCGGACCGCGGCCAGAACGAAGGGCGGCCAGCTCGACACCGCCACCCGGATCGCGAAGTAGGTCGAGCCCCACAGCACGTAGAGCGTCGCGAAGGCGACCAGCAGCGTGGTGCGGCTCGGCTGCGACCTGACGCGGACCGCGGCCGAGCCCGGCCCCGCCGAACCAATCTTGGTGGTCACTTCTTGGTGGTCACTTCTTGGTGGTCACTTCCGCCAGGCCGACGGCTGCGATCGGGAGAGATCGAGCGCGAGCTCGCGATCGCCGGGCGCGGTGCTCCCGTCGCGGATCGTCTGCGCGGCGACCGCGATGGCCGCCAGCGCCGCCGTCTCTGCGTCGGGTGGCGGCGGCGCCAGCGCCGCCTTGTGGCGCTCGATGAACCCGGTGTCGTAGTCGCCGGCGATGAACTGCGGGTGGCGCATGACCTGCCGGTGAAACGGCAGGTTGGTGCGGATCCCGCCCACGTGATATTCGCCGAGCGCCCGCCGCATGCGATCGATGGCGGCGGCGCGGCCGTCGGCCCAGGCGCAGAGCTTGGAGATCATCGGGTCGTAGTGCACCGAGATGACGCTGCCCGCGACCACGCCCGAGTCGTCGCGGATCCCGGGCCCGGCCGGCACGCGCAGCGAGGTGATCGTTCCGGGCGAGGGCAGGAACTTCACCGGGTCCTCCGCGTAGACGCGGCATTCGATCGCGGCGCCGCGACGGGGAATGTCGGCCTGCGCGCGCGGAATCTTCTCGCCCTGCGCGACGGCCAGCTGCCAGCGCACCAGATCGACGCCCGTCACGAGCTCCGTGACCGGGTGCTCGACCTGCAAGCGGGTATTCATCTCGAGAAAGTAGAACCCGCGCGTGGCCGCGTCGTAGAGCATCTCGATGGTCCCGGCGCCGACGTAACCGACCGAGCGCGCGGCCCGCACCGCCACCTCGCCCATCCGCGCGCGCGTCTCGTCGTCGAGCGCCGGCGACGGCGACTCCTCGATCACCTTCTGGTTTCGCCGCTGGATCGAACAGTCGCGCTCGTGGAGGTGAACGGCGCCGCCGTGCTCGTCGCCGAAAACCTGGATCTCGATGTGGCGCGGCCGGACGATCGCTTTCTCCAGATACACGGTGTCGTCGCCGAACGCCGCCTTCGCCTCGCGCTGCGCGCTCTGCAGCGCCGCCTCCAGCTTCTCCTCGGCGTCGACGAGGCGCATCCCGCGCCCGCCACCCCCGGCCGCGGCCTTCAGCATCACCGGATATCCGATGCGCGCCGCGGCGGCCTTGGCGTCGGCCGCCCGCGCGAATCCCCGGCCGCCCTCCCCGTTGTCGCCCGGCACGACCGGAACGCCGGCCGCCTGCATGAGCGCGCGCGCCGCCGTCTTGCCCCCCATCGATCGGATCGCCGACGGCGGCGGTCCGATGAAGGTCGCCCTGGCGGCCGCGACCGCTTCGGCGAAATCGGCGTTCTCGGAGAGGAACCCGTAGCCGGGATGGACCGCGTCGGCGCCACTCTTCCGGATCGCGTCCACGATCTTGTCCGCGACGAGGTAGCTTTCGCGGGCGGGCGGCGGCCCGATCGCGATCGCCTCGTCGGCGAGGCGCACGTGCAGCGCCGCGCGATCCGCCTCCGAGTAGACGGCGACCGTCCGCAGGTCGAGCTCGCGGCAGGCGCGAATCACCCGACAGGCGATCTCGCCCCGGTTGGCGATCAGGACCTTGGTGATCCGCCGGGCCGGCATCGGGAGCGCTAGTATCCCGCCGGCGCGCTGGGGCTGCGCGGCTCGGCGCCGGCTTCGATCCCCTTGTCGGTCCGGACCAACACGTTGACGGTGCCGATATGGGGAAACTCTTTTGTCTTCTGACCCCGCTTTTCCAGGCCGCCCGTCACGTCGCGCGGGATCTCCCCTTCGATCCCCAGCAGATCGGGGAACCACTGGTGGTGAATGCGCGGCGCCGAGACGGCCGCCTGCGCGTCCAGCTTCCAGTCGACGACGTTCAAGAACACCTCGACGGTGGACGAGATGATGGTCGGCCCCCCGGCCGCGCCGACCACCACCCGAACCTGGCCGGTCCCGTCGACCGCGATGGTGGGTGTCATCGACGACAGCGGGCGTTTCTTGGGCGCGACGGCGTTCTGCTCGTTGCCGATCAGGCCGAAGGCGTTGGGGACGCCCGGCTCCAGGGAAAAATCGTCCATCTGGTCATTGAGCAAGATGCCGGTCTTGCCGGCCACCAGATGCGCGCCGAAGCCGAGGTTCACCGTGGTCGTGAGCGCGACCGCGTTTCCGTCGGCGTCGATGATGGACAGATGTGTGGTCCCGCCGTCGCGGTGGTGCGCGGCCGGCGCGCCCAGCGTCCCGTAGGCGTCGCGCGGCAGCACCGCGTCCGGTTTGATCCGCCGGGCCAGCTCGGCGTGGTAGGCGGCGCTGGTGAGGTGCGCGGTGTCGACGGGCACGAAATCGGTGTCGCCCAGAAAACGGGCCCGATCGGCGAAGCTGTGCTTGAACGCCTCGGCCAGCACGTGCAGATACGCCGACGATTCGCGCCCATCGCGCTGCAGATCGGCGTCGGTCGGATAATGCGCCGCCAGGATCCCCAGCGTCTCGATCAGCGCCACGCCGCCCGACGACGACGGCGGCATCGAGTACACGCGCAGGCCTCGGTAGTCGGCGGCGAGCGGCGTCCGGTCGGTGGCCGCGTAGTCCGCCAGATCGTCGGCGCTGAGCACGCCCCCCGCCTCGTGAACCGCCTTGACGATCTCCTTCGCCACCTCGCCCTTGTAGAAGGCGTCGGCGCCGCCGGCGCGCAGCTTGCCCAGCGTGGAGGCCAGATCGGGCCGCCGCCACAAGTCGCCGGCGGCGAGCGGCTTGTTCGCGAAGACCTCGGTGAACTTCTTGTCGGCGCCGACCGCCTTCCGATCGATCGCGCCCAGGCTCTGCGCGAGGCGCCAGGAGACCGGGAACCCCCTCGCCGCCAGCTTTTGCGCGCCGTCGACGCAGCGGCCGAACGGAAGCTTGCCCCAGCGCCGCACCATCTCGGACAGGCCCCGCACCTCTCCCGGCACCGCGACCGCCAGCCCGCCGTGCTTCGACAGCTCGGGGTCGACTTTGCCGTTCTTGACGAACATCGCTTGCGTGATGGCCGCCGGCGCGCGCTCCCGGAAGTCGAGCGCGTAAGTCTTCTTCTCCTTCGCGAGGTAGATGACCGCGAACCCGCCGCCGCCGATCCCCGAAGAGTCGGGGTGCACGACGCCCAGCGCGAGCGCCGTCGCGCAGGCGGCGTCGAGCGCGTTCCCTCCGGCCTTGAGGGCCGCGACGCCGGCCGCGGACGCGAGCGGATGATCGGACGCGACCGCCGCGTGCGCCACGCGGAGCGGCGGCGGGGTGGCCGCGCCCGCGGAGCTGGCGACGCAAACGACGAACGCCGCAGCACATCCGTGAAGTCTCATCCGCCTGCTCCCGATTTATGATGAATATCAGGGATAATCACCACTTTGCAAAGGCCGAGCGGGCTTATAGTCTCGGTCGTACGCTGACCCATGGCCGAGCCCACCGAGAAAGAGCCGCGCGGACCCACCAACCTCCGCATCAAATTTCGGAGCGCCAGCCTCGATCAGTTCATCGAGCGTTACTCCGTCGATGTGAGCCGCGGTGGGATCTTCATTCGCACGCGTGAGCCGCTCTCGGTCGGAACGCGGCTCAGGTTGGAGTTCCAGCTCCTGGACGCGGCGCCGCTGCTGGCCGGGGAAGGGACCGTGGTCTGGATCCGCGAGCCCGACCCGTTGCGAGAGAACGTCACGCCCGGCATGGGCGTCCGGTTCGACAAGCTGACGCCCGAAAGCCAACCGACGCTGGAGAAGATCCTCGCCGAGAAGACGCGGCTGCAACAGGTCGGGGGCGCGCCCACCGGGCTCACCAAGACTGGCGGCGGGATGGCGGTTCGGCGCTCGGGGGTCTTCCCGGCCGTCGATGCAGCCGCTCTGGCCAAGGCGGCGTCGACCGCATCGACGGCGCCCACGTCGCCCACGTTGCCCGTGGCATCGACGCCACCCGGGTCCCCGACGGGCGCCGCGGAGCAGACGCCGATCTCGAACCCATCGCGATCCGGCTCGCCCTTCACCTCGGTCTCGAAGACCAGCTTCATGGCTTCTCGTACCGCGGCCCCGGCGCCGGTGGCGAACGCCGGCGGTCCGTTCCGCGCGCGCACGACGACCGCCTCGGGGGTGCGTCCGGCGCCGGTCCCCTCTGCGCTCTTCGAGCCACCGACCGCGGATGACATCGACAAGGCCCTAGAGGCGCTTGCCGAGACCAGCGGGACGCACGTGCCACCCCCGATCTCGCCCACCTCCGATGTGCAGCCAACGCCGCTGGCCGATCCTTCCGCCGAGGCGCCGCGGTTCGTGTCCGACGACGCCTCGAACGAGCCGACCCGGGTGGTCGACGTGGTCGAGGAGCTGGTGGGGGGAACCGCCGCCCACCCGCCGGCGCTGTCCGACAGCGCGCCCGATCACCCGGCGACGGCGTCGGATGACGGCAACGTGGAGACCGGCAAGCACACACGTTCCGAAGCCAGCCCAAGGGCGGCCTCGCTGGACGCGCCGATCGAGCTCCAGCTGCAAGACGTGGAGCCGGCGCAACCGCTGCCCCCGGAACCGCAGGTCCGAAAGGCCGGCCCGGTCCCGAAATCGGGCGGGGTCGAGCAGGCGGTCGCTCCGGAGAAGAGCACGCGATTCCGGGCGGCGTCGTCCGCCTATCCGACGCTGAAGCGGCGCAGGCTCACCGTTCTGGGCGTCACCGTCATCGTCGTCGGTTCGGTCGCGATCATCGGTGTCTTGAAGCTGCACTGGAAGGAGCGGTTGTTTCCCCCCGCGCCGCCTACCGCCCCAGCGGCCGTCGTCGAGGCGCCGCCTCCCGCCGCACCCGCGCCGGCGGCGGCCAACCCCGCGCCGTCGACGGCAGCAGCGGCCCCCGAAGGCGCCGGTGGAGGCACCGAGGCCAAAGGCGAGATCGCGGCGCCGGCGCCGACACCGGCCCCCCCGCCTTCCAAAGTCGAAGCGCCTTCCAAAGTCGAGGCGCCTCCCCAGGAGAAGTCGGCGCCCGGCATCACCGGCAAGGCCGCGAGCGGAGGGCCGGCCGCCGAAGGCGAGGAGCACGCCTCGACGAAGCACGCCGCGGTTCGCCGCCGTGCGCATGAAGCGCCCGCGGGAAGCTCCCCCGCGGAATCAAAGGTGCCGGGCGAGAAATCCGCCGAAAAGGCCCCTGCCAAGGCGACCGACAAGGCGCCAGCCAAGGCCACCGAGAAGGCCGACGACGAAAAAGCCGCGACCGACAAGAGCGCCGCGACGGCCGCGGCGCCGCCCCCGACAGAGGCCGCCCCACCGGCACCGCCCGCGCCAGTTCTGAAGGTCACCTCCACGCCGGCGGGGGCCGAAGTGATCATCGACGGCAGCTCGGTCGGAACCACCCCCTTTACCAGCAAGACCATCGATCCGGCGGCGCCGCACGCGGTCACCGTGAAGAAGGACGGCTACGAATCCGCCGAACGAATGATCGGCGGTCTCGACTGGTCGCGTCCGCGCGGAAACGGCGCGCCGTCGCTCAAGGTCAACGTCAAGCTGCGCCGAGCGGCGGCGGCCCCGTCGGCGGCGCCGAAAGAGAACGCCGAGCCGGCCGACGATTCGGGCGGCCCGTACATCAAGGAAATCAAGCCGGACGCCCCGTAATGACGTCGCCCCGGCCGATGTCTGCGCCGAGCCACCTCAAGCTCGTCGCGATCGCGATCCTGGCCGCCGCCTGTCGCCGCCAGGCCCCGTCGGCGGATCCGACGGCCGCGCGCCGCCTGCACCGGATCGACGTCCACACGCACATCGCGCCGGACGGGATCGGCAACGCGCTTCGCCTCATGAACGAATGGGGAATCGACGGGATGGTCAACTTGTCGGGCATGCACCCGGGTCCGCCGCGCAACCCGCTCGAGCGCCAGCTGGCCGCCGCCGCGCAGAGCGGCGGTCGCATCGCCGTCTTCACGACGCCCGATTTTCACCTGGTTCGCCAACGCCCGGACTACGGCATCGCCATGGCCGAGCAGCTGACCGAGGCCCACCGGCTGGGCGCGATCGGGCTCAAGATCACCAAGGGCCTGGGCCTCGGCTATCCCGCGCCGGACGGGCAGCACCTCCTGACCGTCGACGATCCGGGACTCGATCCGCTCTTCGAACGCGCCGGCGAGATCGGCATGCCGGTCGCGATCCACGTCGGCGATCCCAAGGCTTTCTGGCAACCCGCCACCCCCGACAACGAGCGCTGGGACGAGCTGCAGGCGCACCCCGACTGGTCCTTCCACGAAAGCGGCGTCCCCAGCTGGCAGCAGATCTACGACGCGTTCGAACGCCGCGTCGCCCGCCACCCCAAGACCACTTTCATCGCCGTCCACTTCGGCGACGATCCCGAGGATCCCGACAACGTCGCGCGCA
>CAYTTF010000205.1:0-8709 GCA_964440665.1 uncultured Myxococcales bacterium
ACCCCGCGCTCATCGGCCTCTGCGCACGCCTCGCCTCCGGCCGGCGGGTCGCTTCCGATCCGGTGGGCTCTCCGCCTCTGGTGAGCGTGCTCCTCCCCGTGTCGGGCGGCTCGGCGGCCTTGGCGCGGAAGATCGAGAGCTTGCTGGCGCAGGACCACCCGGCTTCGCGACTTGAGATCCTCATCTACTGCGACGGATGCCGCGACGACAGCGAGGCGGTCGCGCGGGTGGCCGAGGCTGGCCCGCGAGCCGCCGGCCGCATCCGCGTGTTCTCCAACCCCGATCGGCGCGGCAAGCCGGCAGCTATCAACCGGCTCGCGGCCGAAGCGCGTGGCGATCTGCTTCTGCTCACCGACGTTCGCCAGCCTCTGTCGGTGAACGCCGTTCGCGCGCTGGCGGCGGCGCTCTCGGACCCCGGCGTCGGCTGCGCGACCGGACGGTTGGTTCTGGCGGGGCGCGCGGGCAGCGGCGCCTACTGGCGTTACGAGAACTGGATCCGGACGCAGGAGTCGCGCTTTCGCGGGGTGGTCGGGATGACCGGCGCCATCGCCATGATGAGGCGCGCCGATTTCGTCCCGCTGCCGGAGGCGCTGATCCTCGACGACGTCTGGATCCCGATGCGCCTCGCGCTCGCCGGCAAGCGCGTCCTCTTGGTGCCTGCGGCCGAGGCGTACGACGCCGCTTTCGACGACGACCGCGAGTTTCGGCGCAAGGTGCGGACCCTGGCCGGGAACTACCAGCTCTTTGGGCTCTTGCCGTCGTTGCTGTTGCCGTTCCGCAATCCGATCTGGTGGGAGACGTTCTCGCACAAGGTGTTGCGCCTCTGCGCGCCGTGGCTCCTGGCCGGCCTCCTCGCGACGTCTTCCTCGGTGGCCTGGTCAGCGCGCGGAACCGATAGCACGCCGATGGAGGTTCTGGTCGTTGCCCAGCTGGCGTTCTACCTGGCCGCCGCGCTGGGGGCGCGGGCCGGTCGGGTGGCAGGGATCGCGCGCACGTTCGTCGTGCTGAACGCGGCGGCGGTGGCCGGCCTCTGGCGATATCTCTCCGGGCGCCAGCGCGTCACCTGGTGAGGCGATGCGTGTTCTCGTGATCACCAAGTTGTTTCCCAATGCCGCCGAGCCACTCTCCGCGCCGTTCAACCGGCAACAGCTGGGCGCGCTCGGGCGGCGGTGCCAGATCGAGGTGCTGGCGACGGTTCCCTGGTTCCCGGGTTCCCGTGCGGTGGCGCGTCTCACGCGCAGCGCGCCGCCCCCCGAGGTCCCCCGCACGGAGCGCATCGAGGGGCTCGACGTCTCGCACCCGCGCACGCTCTACCTGCCGCGGGTTGGCCATGCGTTCTCGGCGGGGCTGTACGCGCTCTCGGTCTTGCCCGCCTTGTTACGACGCCGGGCGCGCTTCGACGTCCTGCTCGCGTGCTGGGCCTATCCCGACGGGGTGGCGACGGTGGCGCTCGGGCGTGCGCTCGGCCTGCCGGTGGTCGTGAAGCTGCACGGGTCGGACATCGACATCCTGGCCGGGCGGACGACGTTGCGCTGGCAGCTCGCGTGCGCCCTACCGCGCGCCGCGCGGGTGGTGGCGGTCAGCCGCGGGCTCGGCGCCGAGGCGGCGGCCCTGGGTGTCGACCCCGCTCGGATCGAGGTCGTCCCGAACGGCGTCGATGCCGCGCTCTTTCACCCGCGCGCGCGGCAGGATGCGCGCGCGGCGCTCGGCCGCGGGGCCGACGACCGCAAATGGATTCTCTATGTCGGCCGATTTGCCGAAGACAAGGGTGTGCTCGATCTGGCGGCGGCCTTCGCGACGGTGGCGGCGCGCCATCCGAAGGCCGCGTTGGTCCTGGTGGGCGAGGGGCCGGCGCGCGCCGAGCTGGAGAGGGCCTTGGCGCCGCTCGGCCCGCGCGTCATCCTGGTCGGCGCGCGCCCGTTCGACGAGGTGGCGCTGTGGATGTCGGCCGCGGATCTGGTGACCTTGCCGAGCCGCCACGAGGGGACCCCCAACGTTCTTCTCGAGGCCTTGGCGTGCGGCCGGCGCGTGGTGGCGACGCCGGTGGGCGGCATTCCGGACATCGTTCACCGCCCCGAGCTGGGTGCGCTGGTTCCGGTCGGCGACGTGTCGGCGCTCGCGGCGGCGCTGGGCACGGCGCTCGAGACCGACCCCGACGGCGCGACGGTCGCGGCGCTCGGCGCCCGCGGAAGCTGGGACGACAGCGCAGCGCGGCTGGAGGCGACGCTTGCGCGCGCCGTCGCAGAGCGAGGTGCCCATGTCGGTCTTCGCTGAGCCCGGCGCCGACGCCGACGCCGACGGCGACATTCGCGCCCTGGTGGTGGCCTACAGCTTCCCGCCCACCGGCGGCGCCGGGGTCGGCCGGCCCGTCAAGCTGGTGAAGTATCTCGGCCTTCACGGGGTGCGGCCGGCGGTGCTCACCGCGTCGAATCCGTCGTCGCCCGTGCGCGACGAGTCGCTGCTGGCCGACATCCCAACCGGGACCGAGATCGTGCGTGTGCGGACGTTCGAGCCGGGGTACGGCGTCAAGCGCGTCGGTTGGTCGCTGGCGCAGGCGGGCGCGGCGGCGCAGCTTTCGCTCGGCCAGCGCGCCTTGAAATTGGCGCTCGCCGTCGGTCACCAGGCGCTCGTTCCCGATCCCCAGATATTGTGGCTGCCCGCCGCAGAGCTCGCGCTGGCGCGGCGGCTGGCCCGGGGCGCCGACGACGCCGTGCTGATCAGCGGGCCGCCGTTCTCGCAGTTCCTGCTGGGTCCGCTGGCGCGCATGCGCCCGGGCACCGCCGTGATCCTCGACTACCGCGACGAATGGAGCACGGTGCGCGAGGTCTACGAGATGAACGCGCGGCTCCCGGCGCGGGTCGGAGCCGCGCTGGAACGGACCGTGGTCGGCAGCGCGCACGCCATCACCACCGCCACCGAAGCGTTTCGCGAGAACCTGCTGGCGCGGTTTCCGTTCCTCGATCCGGCCGCCGTGGTGGCCATTCCGAACGGTTACGATCCCGACGATTTTCCGGCGGCGCTTCCGGGACCGTCCGCGACGGCCGATCGATTGACGGTCACCTACGCCGGGACGATCTTCCGGCTCACCAGCGCGCGCGGTTTCCTGGGCGCCGTCCGCCGCCTACACGCCGCCGAGCCCGCGCTGGCCCGGCGCCTGCGGGTGCGGTTCTTGGGGCGCATCGTCGAGACCGAGCTGGACGCGTTCGCCGGGAGCGAAGCGCTGGGCGTCGAGTGCGAGGGCTATGTCCCGCACGCGGAAGTCACCCGGGCGCTGGCGGCCAGCCACCTCGCGCTCTGCATTCTCGACGACGCGCCCCACGTCGAACGGATCTACCCGGCGAAGATCTTCGAGCTCGGCCACCTGGCCGATCGCCGGGGGCTGCGTGTCCTCACCCTGTCGCCACCCGGGGCGCTCGCCGATCTGGTCCGCACGCATCGGATCGGCGAGGTGCTGCCCCCGCGCGACGAGGCGGCGATCGCCGAGGTCCTGGCCCGCGAGCTTCGCGCCTTCGTCGCCGGCACCCGCCCGCCCGCGCCGCGCCCCACGGACTTCGCGCGCTTCGACCGACGCGCGCTGGCGGGCGACTTCGCGCGCGTGATGCGCGCCGCCCTCGCCCGCGCGCGCCGATAGTGCCGCCGGGGGCCGACAACGGCGCCGCTAGGCCGCCCGGGCGGCACGGCGTCGGGCATGGTTCGCTTCGCTCACCGTTGCCTTACGGCAACGCCCTCCTAGGAATTCAGGATCTGCGTGATGGAACCGGTGCAGTAGGTCGGCTCGCCGAACGTCGTCATCGGGGTGCCCATCGCCTGCGCCAGCGTCAGCAACAGATCGTTGTGCGACCGATCCTTCGTGGCAGCGACCTTCGCGTCGCCGTCGGTCAGATCCAGCGGGAAGGTGACCATCTGGCCGGTCTTGAGCTTGCCGTTGGCGCCCCCAATCAACAGGAAGGGCGTGTCGTCGTGGTTGTGGGCGGCACCCATGTCGAGCTCGTTCCCCCAGCAGATGACCGACTGGTCGAGCAGCGTTCCGCCGGCGGCCCCGGTGAGGCCGTTCAGCTTCTGCGCGAAGTAGGCGACCTGGGTCGCGTACCACGCATCGATCGCCTTCTGCTGGGCAATGTTCTGATAGAGGTTGACGTTGCTGGCGTTGTAGATGTCCGGGCTGCTCGCGCACTGGCCCATGTTGTTGTACATGGTGCAGGGCGCGATCTGGTACATCGAGGTCGGCCCGTTGTGCGAGTAGTTGTGGTGGGTGTCCATCTGGTTCGAGCCGAGCCAGGTGTGCGTCACCTGGCTGGTGGAGGTCGAGAACTGCAAGCTGGCCACCCGGGTCAGATCGCAGGCCAGGGCCAGCGCAAGGATGTCCATCTGGAGCTTGGCGTTGGTCGGAAAGTCGGTCGACGCGGTGACCGCCCCGGGAGGCGTGCAGTTCTGCGTCGCCGTCGCCGCCGCTTTGAGCTGCATGTCCAGGCTGTTCCAGCCGTCCTGCAACGCCTGCAGCGTCGCCCGGTCGTCGTTGCAGACCTTGGGCATCAGCGCCGACAGCTCGCTGTTGAGCTGGCCCGCACCGCTGCCGAAGAGCTGCTGCCGGATGAAGGTGGTCTTGTCGGGTCCGGCGGTCTGCGTCGCCGCATTTCCGAACAGCTGCTGTCGGGCCGCCGTCGGATTGTCGACCGGATCGATGTAGACGCCGGCGGCGTTGTAGAGCATCCGCGTCTTGACCTCGCGATCGGTGAAGTCGGCCGGGCTGCGGACCATGAGCTGGATCGAGGGGAACGGCGTTCCGGCCTTGAGCTGGGCCGCGATCTGCTGGTCGATGCTGATGCTGGTTGCCGCGGCGCCCGTCGAGATCTGCCCGGTCCACAGCGACGCCATGCCCGCTTCGTGGGAGCCCTGCGCGGCCTTGTTGTTCAGGCCGTCGAGGACGATCACCTTGCTCTGCAGGTTCGTCGTCCAGGGCACGCCGCCGACGGTGCCGCCCGTTGCGAACGGTTTGAGCGTGTCGCGAAAGGTGAAGGTAGGGGTGAGGGTCGGCGCGCTTCCGGCCGGCGGCGGCAGGACGTCCTTCCCGCTGGCGTCGGTCGCGCCCCAGTACGGGCGCACGCAACCGCAGGGCGTGAAGACCAAGATCAAGTAGGTGGCCGGGGTCCCAGCCGCGTAGCTGGGGACGCCGCGCAAGAAGGGATAGGTGATGGCAGAGGCGCCCACCATCTGCAGGAAGTGTCGTCGCTCGAGCTGGATCTTGCGCTTGTTCATTGACACGCCCCCCCCGCGTTCACCGGCGTTCGATTCATGAACGAATCGCTGCTGACGACGGCGACCAGGAGCTGCTGAAGGTTGAAGCTATTGTTGGTGGAGAAGGTCCTGTAGATCTGCTGGGCGGAGCAGGCGTCCGAGTTGCTCTCGACGCGGCCGAGCGCGTAGCGAATCTGCTCCAGCGCGTAGCACTGATCGACCTGCGGACTGGCGACGAGCTTGCTGATCATGTCGGTCGTGCCGGTGAAGTTGCCTGTGATGTCGGTCGACCCCGGGTGCGCGGTAAAGGTTCCGCTGGAGCTGACGGGCGTCCCGTTCTCCTGCGTGATGTAGGCGCCCGTCGCGTCGTAGTTGTCGAAGCCGAAGCCGATCGGGTCCATGTACTCGTGGCAGCCGCTGCACACGCTGTTCGGCGCGACGTGGTTCTCGTACTGGCTGCGGGTGGTCTGGCCCGCCGGGATCGTCGTCGGGGGCGGCGGGATGGGTACCCCGCCGACGGCGGCGGGCGGATTGGGCACCTGTTCGCAAAGGATCTGTTGCCGCACCATCCGACCGCGCTTGGTCGGCGAGGGCAACGTCGTGTGCGCGTGAATCGCCAGCACGCTCCCGTCGGTTAGAACGCCCATGCGCGGGGCGCTGGCGGAACCGACCGCCGTCGACTTGTAATCCGCGGCGACGCCGGGGCCGGCGGTGTTCAGCACGTAGCTGGCCGGGGTATTGTAGAAGGTCGTCAGATCCTTGTTCACGTAGGAAGACCCCGACGTCAGCAGATCGCCGAGCCCGTTCTTGGTGGCCGCCAGCACCGTCGAGCTGAACGTGACCAAGGTTTCCATGTGCATCTCTTGGGCGAGAGCGGCGCTCCAGGTCTTGAACACGGTGTCCTTGGTGACGGCAGCCATGTTCTCGATGTCGAGCCACTGATCGGCGAAGTCGTGAAGCGCGGCGGCCGCCTTGGGGTCGGCCAGCATCCGCGTCGCCTGCGTGGCGACGTCGCTGGCCGTGGCGAGGTGCCCGCCGGTGGCGGCGGTGATGAGCGTTTGATCGGGCAGCGAGCGCCACAGATAAAGCGAAAGCCGAGTCGCCAGCTCCAGCGGCGTCAGCGGAATCGCGCTCGCCGTTCCGCTGGCCGGCGGTTGCCCGAACTCGAGAACGAACAGGAAGCGCGGCGAGGTGAGGATCGAGGTGATCACCGCCTGAATGCCGGTGGGGAAGTCGAATGGCGCAGCGCGGACGTTGTTATAGAGCGTCAGCAACGCGGCCGATTCGGTGGCGTCCATCTGTCCACGGAAAGCGCGCCCGCCGAAATCGTTGATGAACTGGGTCGCGCAAGCCGCGTCCTGCGTCGTACAGGTGACGAGCGAGCTCAGGTTGCTCGCGACCGCGGCGGCGGCCAGCGTCTCGGCCGCCTCGAGGTACTGCTGGTTGAAGATCGTCCCAGAGATCGAAGCGTAGCTGTTGGTGTTGAAGTTGCCGTCGATCTTCTGCTCGGAGACGAACTGATTGGCCGGCTGCGTGTTGTTGGGATCGAGCCCGAGGTCCCGGATCATGTTGTTGTACTCGATGCGCGAGAGGCGTCGCAGCGGCGTCGAGCCGACGTGGACCCCGGGCTGGCAGAGCGACGTTTCGGTAAAGAGCGTCAAGCCGACCGACGGTGGTTGCATGACCGTCACACCGGAGCCGCCGCTGCCGGTCGCGCTGGAGCCGCCGCTGCCGGTCGCGCCGGAGCCGCCGCTGCCGGTCGCGCCGGAGCCAGCCGATCCGGGGCTGCCGGCGCTGCCCGGGCTGCCCGCGCCGCCGCTGGCATCGCCGGCGCGGCCGGCGCAGGCCGACGCGAGCACGACGATCGGGAAGACGACCGACAGAAGGGATCGCGGCGCGTGTTGCTGTTTCCGACGCATCATTTCCTTAAATTAGGCGGAACGACGAGTATGGGCTCGACGATCGGGCTGGTGCTACCGCTCATCTCGCTGGAATGGTCGCGCCCCAACGGATTCCGTGAGCCCCAACCCCGCGCGGGCGGACGTGGCCGCCTCCACACAAAGTCACCTACGTCGGGAAAGATAGGCTCTAGCGGCGCGTCATTGCAATAGATGGGTCCGCCGACTCTGAGGATTCGTAGGAGATGTCCGGATATGTCGGATATGTGCTCCCAGTCGGCAGTTCGGCAGTTCGGATAGCCCGGCTGCGTGCCTTCATCCGCGCGCACGCGCCTCTTCCGCGGTCGAGATCGGGGGCGGCGGCAGCAGGTGGTTTCGGAAGGCCCCGGGGTCGCCCGCGTGTCCGTCCATCGCCGCGATGGCGACGTTGAACATCTCTCGCGCCGTGAGGTAGTGCAGGCGCCAGCGACGCCCATCGTTGTAACGGGTGGTCAGCTCCTCGTGCAGCATTCGGCCGCCGTCGCCGAGCAGCGAGGCCGCCTGCGCCTCGGGCGCGCCGTGGGCGTGGACCTTGACGAACACCCAGTCGGCGCGTCCGGCCACGTGGATCTGTTGGCGGACCCAGGTCCGGATGCGCGACGGCGTCGCGGGATCCTGCGCCGTGACCGCGGCGCTGTCGATCCGCGGTCGGGGGAGCTGCCCGGCACCGCGCTCGAGGGCGAGCGCGAGCGGCCCTTCGATCATGAGCAGCCGATCGCGCCGCACTTCACCGACGGTGGCCGTGGTGCCACGCTCGTACGCGCGTCGCCTCGCGAGATCTCCGGCTGGCCAGTAGATCTGGTTGACGATGGCCGGCTGGGTCTCGTCGGGCGCGGACGGGAAGGTGAAGTCCGCGTAGCAACCGGTGTCGAAGAGCAGCGGGAGCTCGTCGTCGACGCCGCACCAGCGTCCGTCGCGGCGCGCGTTGGCGAGCGCCCACTTGCCGTGGATGAACGCGTAGCGCAGCCGCCCGTCCGGATCGCGCGTGAGGTGACCGTGCTCGTCGAAGAGCTGCAGATAGGTCTCGATCTTGGCCCGCAGCTCTGCGGCGGTTTCGCCGCCATGGTGCATGTGCAGCTCGACTTCGCCCAGCCCCTGGCGGGCCAGATCGGCGAGGGCTTCGAGGTAGTCCGGGGCGTAGTCCTCGCCGGGAAAGAAGAAGGAATGTTGCGGCTGCCGTCCGTCGGCGTCGCGGAAGCGCGCCGCCAGCGCCGGGTAGCCCTGGTGCCAGGCGTGGACGCGCGCGGCGCCCCGCGCCCGATCCTCGGTCCTCCAGAGCGGCTCGAAGTGATCGCAGAAGGCAAACAGCAGGTGACGGGGGCCGTCGCCCGACCGGCGCCAGCCGGCCGCGGCGCGCGCGGCGGCGGTCCGCGCGGCCCAGCGCGCATACCCCGGGCCCCACCGATGAAGGTTCTTGTCCCGCGCGCGCGAGAACAAACTGCCGAGTCCGAGGCTGGCCACCGTTGTCGCTCAGCCTACCTCAGGCCGGGTCAGAGGCCCGAGCGGCAGCGCGATGGCGCCCCGGGCGCGTTGACAG
>CAYTTF010000206.1:0-8709 GCA_964440665.1 uncultured Myxococcales bacterium
CTCCCCCACGAACCGCGCGACCAGCGCCCCGACCGGCTTGCGCCCGATCAGAACCGGAAACACGGCGGAGACCTCGCCCGGACCGGGCGCGCCCTCGCCCCCGCCGGTGAAGGTCACCTCGCCCCCCGCCATTGCGCGCTGAACGTGCGGGTACTGCGCCAGCGTCAAACGGGTCCGGCCGACCTCGACCTCCTCGCTGTCGGCCACCAGGTACGCCGCCTCGGGGTCGGCCAGGATCGCGAACAGGCTGACCGACGCCGCACCCAGGGCGCGCGCCACGTGCTCGGCCGCCGCGTGGAGCTGGCTCTCCCCGGTTCCGACGGCCAGCACTTGGGCGGCCTGCGCCAGCCCGTCCAGATCCGACCGAGGCGACTCGTCGCTCACCCGCGCGGTCTCCACGCGCGTCGGCCCGGTCCGGGACGGCCCGCCGGGGCCCGAGCGGGCAGCAGCGCGCGGGCCGCGGCCGCCGCGGCGGCCAGCACCTCGCGCGCGGGGATCCGCGCGCGGGCCGCGAGTCGCCGGCAGTCTTCGAACTCGGGCTGCGCGCCTAGGATCTCGCCATCCAGCGCGGCGAGCTTGATGCGAATTTTCCCGTACGGCGTCTCCACCGTCGCGAACGAGCGGGCCAGCACCACGCGATCGAGCACCCGGCGGCGCAGACCGAGCGTCGTCGAGTTTTCGAAGAACGCCCGCTCGACGACCGGCAGCGCCGCGGGCGGAACTAGGGCCGACACCTGCAGCGCCGGTCTCCCCTTCTTCATCAAGATCGGCGCCGACCAGACATCCACCGCCCCCGCCGCGGAGAGCGCGTCGTAAAGCGGCCCGACCAGCTGCGGGCTCAGATCGTCGAGGTTGGCTTCGAGCAGCACCACCTCCGCTGCGGCCGGTAGGTCCTCCGCGCCCAGCGCCTCGCCGAGCACCACCCGCAGCACGTTCGCCCGATCGACGAGCTCGCGCGTCCCGGCGCCGTAGCCGACCGCGCGCACCCGCATCGGCGGCAGCGGCCCGAACGTGTCGACGACGGCCGCCAGGATCGCGGCGCCCGTCGGTGTGGTCAGCTCCCCGTCGCCGTCGGGGCGGATCGGGATCTCCGCCAGCAGCGCCAGGGTCGCCGGCGCCGGCACGGGAACCAGACCGTGCGCCGTGCGAACCAGGCCGGTTCCCACCACCGGCGGCAACGATCCGATCGACGCGGGCGCGAGGTGGGCGATCGCCGCCGCGAGCCCGACCACATCGGCGATCGAATCGTAGGCGCCGACCTCGTGAAACGCGACCCGATCGATCCGGGTTCCGTGCAGCGCCGCCTCGACTTCGGCGATCCGCGCAAAGATGTCGGCGGCCAGCGCCCGCGCGTCGGGATCGAGACGCGCGCGCGCCAGGAGCCGCTTCACCTCCGCGTAGTCCCGATGAACGTGTGCCTGCGGATGGCCGTGCCCGTGTGAATGCCCGGGCGCGTGCGAATGCCCGGCCGCGCGCGAATGCCCGGCCGCGTGCGAATGCCCGGCCGCGTGCGAATGCCCGGCCGCGCGCAAATGCCCGGGCGCGTGTGAATGCCCGGCCGCGTGCGCAACGCCCCCACGGTTCTGACCCGGCCACTTCACCTCGAAGCTCCGGCCGACGTAGGCCCCGCGCTTTCGCCGCCCGAATCCCACAACCAACCCGCGCACGCCCATCGCCTCGACGGCGCCCTTGACCACCGCCGCCGGCACACCGGCGTCGACCAGCGCCGCCACCGCCATGTCGCCGGCGATGCCCGAGGTCGGCTCGAAATGCAGGTGCAGCCGCTGGAGAGGTCGGGGCGGCGCTCTCATGGCTCGCGCTTCCGGTTCAGCATCGCCGCCATGCGCCCCGCGCCGAAACCGTTGTCGATGTTGACCACCGCGACGCCCGCGGCACAGGAATTCAGCATCGACAGGAGCGCAGCGATCCCGCCCAGGCTGGCGCCGTAGCCCACGCTGGTGGGCACCGCGATCACCGGTCGCGCGAAGAGGCCCCCCACCACGCTCGGCAGCGCGCCCTCCATCCCGGCCACCACGATGACGATCTCGGCGGCGGCGATGGTTTCGCGGTGCGCGATCAGGCGGTGCAGCCCCGCGACACCGACGTCGAAGATCCGCTCGACCCGATTGCCGGCGAGCGCCGCGGTCACCGCCGCCTCCTCGGCCACGGGAATGTCCGAGGTTCCCGCGCTCACCACCGCGATGACGCCGCGGCCCCGATCGGGCGCGGGCATCGGGCCGACCACGACCACCCGCGGGATGGGCAGATAGCGCGCCCCGGGAACTGCCGCCACCACCGCCGCGGCCGCGGCAGCGGTGACGCGGGTGGCGAACACGGTCGCGCCCCCCTGTGCCAGCTCGATCAAGATCGCCGAGATCTGTTCGGCGGTCTTTCCGTCGCCGAGCACCACTTCCGGAAAACCGGTGCGCAGGTGGCGGTGGGTGTCGACGTGCGCGAAATCGAGCTCGCGAAACGGCAGCTCGCGCAGCTGTTGCATCGTCTGATCGACGGTGGCGCGGCCCGCCTCGACGTCCTCGAGGATCGCGCGCAGACGTTGGGGATCCATACCGGCTTCGACAATATCACCTGCGGCGCCGATCTCAGGTCGGCAAGCGGGACGACATGGTGGCGACCGGTGGGCGACATGGTAACTTGGGCGGCCCTGGAATCGCCGCCCATGAGCGCCCAATCCCGATACACGATCCTGCGCAAGATTACCGACGGTGGCACCGCCGAGATCTTCCTGGCCAAGCAGCACGGCGCGCAGGGGTTCGAAAAGACGGTGGTGCTCAAGCGCATCTTCACCACCTTCTACGCCGACCCGCAGTTCCGCCACATGCTGGTCGACGAGGCCCACGTCGCGATGTCGCTCAACCACAGCAACATCGTGCAGGTGCTCGACCTCGGTGAGGCGGAGGGGCGTTACTTCCTGGCCATGGAGCTGGTCGACGGCTGGACGCTCGACCGGATCCTAAAACGCTCCAAGGCGGCCGGTGTGCCGATCCCCCCGGCGCTCGCGCTCTACGTCACGGCCGAGGTCTGTCGCGCGCTCGCCTACGCGCACAACAAGAAGCGCAGCGACGGCAAGCCCCTGGGCATCGTCCACCGCGACGTGAGCCCGCACAACGTCCTGCTCAGCGAGCAGGGCGAAGTGAAGATCACCGACTTCGGGATCGCCAAGGCCCAAAACAAGACAGAAAAGAGTCTGGGCAACCTCATCAAGGGCAAGGTCGCGTTCATGTCCCCCGAGCAGGCGTCCGGAGGCGAGCTGGACGCGCGCTCGGATCTGTTCTCCGTCGGGACGATGCTCTACGTGATGATCACGCGGCGGCACCCCTTCGATGCCCCCACCGACTACGAGACGTTGATGCTGGTCAAAAACGGCGACTTCATGCCGCCCGAAACGGCGCGCCCGGGCCTCAACCCCGAGCTCTACCGCGCGCTCCGCAAGGCGATGGGGAAGACGCCGGCCGATCGCTATCAGAAAGCGGAAGACATGCTCGTCGACGTCGAGCAGGTGATGCGGCTGGCGTTTCGTCCCGTCGGACAGACGGAGCTGCAGCGCTGGCTCGCGGACCTCAGCACCAAGGACGGCGTTCCGACGCTCACCCGCGAAGCGCCACCCGAACCGCCGGCTTCGCGCTCGACGGTGGGTCCGCTGCGCGCGGGCGAGGGCCAGGAGTCGGGCCTGGTGTTGACTCTCGACGACGCGGAAGAGGTTCGGCGGTCCGATCGACCGCCACCCCATCCGGGTGCGACCGTGCCCATGCTGAAGCCGCCGCAATTCGAGGCGCTGGATCGCCCCTGGCATGGCCGTCCGTCGGTGCGGATCGGGGGCGCCATCGCGGTCCTGCTCCTGGGGCTCATCGTGACAGCCAAGGCACTCAGCGGTCGGCATCGACCGGCGGCGCCGGCGATGGCCACGGGAACGACGGCCACGCCAACGGGCAGCGCCGCGGGCCAGCCGAGTCCGCCGCCCGCGATCGCGCCGTCACCGCCGGCCGACAAGAGTGCGCCTGCCCCCGCGGGCGCGACCGCCGACGCGCAGGCAAGCGCCGCCGGCGCCGCCGCGGCGACGATCCACGACGCGTCGACGGTCGCCCGCGACATCGTCGGTGGGCACGAGATCGCGGCCGCCGAAGGCGCGCACGCCGCGGCGGCTCCCGACGACCAGGCTCCCGCGGAGGCGCCTGCGGAGGACGACGGAAAGGATCACGCGTCGTCCAAGACGCACGGCGCCTTCAAATTCAAACCGCCGCAAGTCCCGGTGTTGATCCAGAGCGATCCCGAAGGTTCGCACGTCGCCACCGGACCCAAGGTATTCGGGACGACGCCCCTCACGCTGAAGCTGCGCCCCGGAAATTTCTACGACCTCACCTTCACGAAGACCGGCTATGCGCCGGTTTCCCGCCACTACCATTTCGAGGGTCGCGGTCCGCAGACGCTGAGGGTCAGCCTCAAGAAGGCGCCCGAGGCGCACAAGGCGGCGGGGCCCGCCGCGGCGCCGAAGCCGGCCCCTGCATCGTCAAACAGCGGCTTCTTCTCGCGCTGACCCCGAGCGGGGAGGACTCCCCGTCGGTCGAAATCTGGGTGACGCGCCGCGGACCGCGCAAAGGGGGCGACCGGACCCAGTGTTGGCGCGGACTTGGGGAATTGACACGCGCGGTGGTGGCCGTCGGGGCAACGCTCGCTAGAATTAGGGAGGAGGCAAGTCATGAACGTCATGGCGGAAGTTGGCGCCTGCTCCGTGGCCGAGGTGATGGGGACTGAGCTCTATACGCTCACGCCGGATACGGTCGTCGCGTCGGCGAAACGCCTGGCAATCGACAACGGAATCGATCATCTGCTGGTCCTCGACAACGGGACGCTCACTGGGATCGTTTGCAAGGGCGATCTGCGAGCGGCGGCGCGGAACGCGCTGGTCGCCGACTGCATGAGCTCACCAGTCCTGTGCATCGGTCCCGACACCACGCTCGAAGAGGCCGCGCAGATCATGTTCGATCAGCATGTCTCGTGCCTCCCGGTCGTGACCGGCGCCTTCCTGGTCGGCATCATCACGCGCGCCGCGCTGGCGGCGGTCGGGATCGGACCCGCCGACGGCGCCGAACCGGACGGAGCGGCTTGCGGCGCGTGCGGCGCGGACCAGCCACAGGACAAGGTTCGCCGTGACCCGCGCGCGGCCGGCATCCCACTGTGCGCCTCCTGTTTCGGCCGGACCTCCTTGAACCCGTCCGGTCCCGCGGACTAAAGCGGCGGGCGCCCTGCTATAAACCGCCGACATGGCCGTCAGCCGGGCGCGCGGGAAGCTGCAGGCGGCGCTCGAGCATTTCGGGCTGACGTCGTCGGTGCGCGGCGCGCGCGCTGTCGACGTGGGCGCGTCGACGGGCGGCTTCACGGAGGCCTTGCTCGAAAGCGGCGCGGCGACGGTCCTGGCAGTCGACGTCGGGCACGGGCAGCTCCACCCCTCGCTGCGCGCGGATGCCCGCGTCACCTCGCTGGAAGGGGTCGACTGGAAGCGCCTGCCGCTCGGGCAGGCCGAGGGGCCCTTCGACTTCTTCACCGTCGACGTGAGCTTCGTGGCCGCGCGCAACATGCTGCGCGGCCTGGCCTTCCGCCTGCGGCCGGGCGCGTCCGGCGTGGTCTTGATCAAGCCGCAATTCGAGCTGGCCGACCGGCAGGTCAAAGGGGGCGAGGTCCGCGATCCGAACCTCCGGCGGGCGGCGGTCGGCAAGGTGCGGCTTCGCGCCGAGGCCCTCGGCTTCGCGATGGTCGCCGAGATCGACTCGCCGGTGGCGGGCGGCAGCGGATCGATCGAGATCCTGGCGCACCTGACGTTCGCCGGACGGCCCGCCACGCTGCCGGCGCCCGGCGAGCGCCGTCGCGCGCTGCCGCCCAAACCGGCGCGGCGCACACGATCCGCCGAGACGAAATCTCTACGGTGGTTCGCGATCGTGGCGCCCGGGCTCGAGGAGATCGCGGCCCGGGAGATCGCATCGCTCCCCGACATCTCGGATCTGCGCCGCGAGCTGGGCGGCGTCGAATGGACCGGCCCGCCCGCCAGCGGCTTCCGCGCGAACCTCTGGCTGCGGGTGGCGACGCGCGTGCTGGCCCGGGTGGGTGAGATCGGGGCGCGCGAGTTCGGGAAGCTGCGCCGGCACGCCGCCGGTTTGCCCTGGGCGGCCTTCGTCCCGCCCGGCGCGTCGATCGACGTGCGCGCCAGCGCGAGCCACTGCCGCCTCTACCACACCGGCGCGCTCGCGGAGACTACCCTGCTCGCGATCGGCGATGCGGTGGCCGGCGCGCACCGCGCGGCCGCGGATACGGACGCCGACGTCACCATCTTGCTGCGCGGCACCGACGACCGATTCATGTTCAGCGCCGACGCCTCGGGCGAGCGGTTGCACCGGCGTGGCGCGCGGCTGGAGACCGGCGCGGCGCCGCTTCGCGAAACGCTCGCCTCCGGCCTCTTGGCGCTGGCCGGATGGGATCCCGCGATGGCGCTCTGCGATCCGATGTGTGGCGCGGGAACCATCGTGATCGAGGCGGCGCTGCAATCACTCGATCGCGCCCCTGGCATCGACCGGCATTTCGCGCTCGAAAAGTGGCCGCTGTTTTCCCCGCAGGCGCTGGCGGCCGCCACGGAATCGTTGCGGGCCGAAGCGCGCGCGCGGGCCCGTTCGGCGCTGGCCGCGCCGATCGTTGGTTCGGACCGCGACGCGAGCGCCGTCGAAAGTGCCCGCCACAACGCCGCCCGCGGCGGGCTCGATACCCTGATCACCCTGGCCTGCCGCGACGTCGGCGACGCCCGCCCCCCCCGCCGACTGGCAACCGGTCGGCGCCGCGGGCGCCGGTCTGGTGATCGCCAATCCGCCCTACGGCCGTCGACTAGGCGATCCAGGTGCCGCGGTCCGCGCCTACCGCGATCTGGGCCGCGCGCTCCGCGCCCATTTCCGCGGGTGGCGCGCGGCGGTCGTGATCCCGCAGCGCCTCGACGCGGCGGCGGCCGCGCTCCGGCTCTCGATCGACGGGAAACATCCCTTGCGCAACGGTGGGCTACCGGTCGCGCTGTGTACCGGCCGGATCGACTGACCGCGTGAGCGCGGGCGGGGTCCGTCGGCGCGGGCCCATCGCGCCGCGCTCAGTGGTGCCGGAGGCCGAGACGGGTCGCGGTGCTTTCGAACAATCGATGGATCATCTGCGCGTACCCGCCCTCGCCGCTGCCGCGCACGCCGAAACGCGAATCGTAGAGCTGGCCCCCGCGTGTCTCGCGGATGCGGTGGAGCACCCGATCGGCCGCCAGCGGCAGCGCGACGCGAAGGCGCTCCTCGAACACCGTCTTGACCGACCCGGGCAAGCGCAGCAGGACGTAGCCGGCCGAGCGCGCGCCCGCGTCGTGGGCCGCGGTGAGGATCTTCGGAATGTCCTGATCGTTGAGGCCGGGGATGATCGGCGCGACGTTGACGCCCACCGAGATGCCGGCCTTGGCGAGCGTCTCGACCACACGCAGCCGGCGCGCCGGCGTCGCCACAAACGGCTCGATGGCGCGGGCGCGCTCAGGGTCCCAGAAGGGGATACTCACCGTCACGTGCGCGGCGGCTATCTCGGTGAGCGCCGACAGCAGGTCGATGTCGCGCTCGACCAGCGCCGACTTGGTGATGATCGCGGCCGGGTTCGCGCGCTCCACGCAGACCTCCAGGCAGCCGCGGGTCAGCCGATACGACGCCTCGAGCGGCTGGTAGCAGTCGGTCACGCCGCTGAACACGACCGTCTCCCCACGCCAGCTCTTCTTGTCAAAGGCCGCGCGCAGCAACGCGGGCGCCTCCGGCTTGATCACGATCTTTCGATCGAAGTCGGTGCCGGCGCCCAGGCTCAGGTACTCGTGCGACGGGCGGGCGTAGCAGTAGGCGCAGGCGTGAAAGCAGCCGCGGTAGGGGTTCACGCTCCAGGTGAACCCGACGTCCGGACTGTCGTTCTTCGCCAGGATGCTGCGTGTGTGATCGACGAACACCTCGAGGCGGACCTCCGGCGCCCCTTCGAGGTACTCCACTTCGGTGGTCGCCCAGGGGTTGGGCGGGTTGGAGATCGGAACCGGACGCACGCCCATCTTCTATGACTGCACAGACGTTCAGTCAAGGCGGGGGGGGGGCCGCGGCGCCGGCGCGGGTTCCGGACGATCGCGTCTAGCCGACCCGCCATCGATCAAGTAGTGTCGCGCCGCTTTCGTCATGGCCGGTCCCCCCGACAAGTCCGCGGATCGATTCGCGCGCCTGGCCGCGCTCCCGCCCTACGTGCTCGCCACGGTCGACGAGCTCAAATCGCGGCTGCGCGCCGAAGGGCACGACGTGTTCGACTTCGGCCTCGGCAACCCCGACGGCCCCAGCCCGCGTGCCGCCGTCGAGCGCCTCACCGCCGAGGCGCAGCGCCCCGGTAACCAGCGCTACATGCCCTCGCGCGGTCTGCCCGAAGTACGCGGCGCGATCTGTGACTGGTACGGTCGGCGCTACGGGCAGACGTTCGACCCCGAGACGGAAGCCGTCGTCACGCTGGGCGCGAAGGAGGGGCTGGCGCATCTGCTGCTGGCAATCGTCGGCGAGGGCGACTGCGTGCTGTCGCCCGATCCCTGCTATCCGATTCATAGCTTCGGCGTGATCATCGCGGGCGGCGAGCCGGTGCCGGTCGCGACCGGTCCAGGGCACGACGCCTACGCGG
>CAYTTF010000207.1:0-8704 GCA_964440665.1 uncultured Myxococcales bacterium
CGGAGATGCGGTTCGGAGGCAAGATTCGGCTGAAAGCGCCGCCGACACCTCAGATCTTCGTCGCGTCGACCGCAATTTCGACGGGCGCGGACCTCGCCCGCGAAGGTATGCGCTGCGATCATAGCTGCGAGGATCTGCGGTGTTCAGGCGCTCGCCGATCCGCGACTACGGGCGCCGGGCAACGAAAACGTCCGTTAACCCCGATACTTCGGGGGCTTGCACAGACTCCCGCGCGCTTGCCGCAACTTTCGTGAGGGCTGGTCGGTTCGAGTTTGGGATGGTTGGATCTGTTTGGGAGTCGGAGTTCGCTGGGTTCGCGAAGTTCATCGTCGTCAAGAAGCCGGCGACGCGCAAGGGGATCAATCCGTTGACCAAGGAGCCGACGGTGAAAGCGCGGCTGGTCAGGGCCGTGAAGGACGCGTTCGCGTAGTGTCCGCGGGGGTCGAGGCGCCCCGCGCCGATGGGCGAGAGGTGGATCTGGAGTGAGCTCATCACCATGGGCAAGGCCAAGGGCTTCCTGACCTAGGATAGACCAGCCGCCCGTCGGCACGTTTGGGAACACGCGCGCCGTACGCACCGATCTCGACGGCCAGAACGAGGTAGCCCTCGTGGACGCCAGGAACAACGGCGGCAGCGTGGGCGACATCGCCCTCGGCCCGGACTATCTCTACTTCCTCTCGGAAGGTGTGGCGCGTGTACCCAAAGCGGGCGGCCCGGTCGAAATGATTGTCTCCGAATTGACCGCACCCGGTCTCTTCCAGGTGTCGGGAGCCGACGTCGTGTTGGTCGACAACTTCTACCGGGCGCTGTCGTCGACGGCGTTGACGCCGATCGGGGCGCTCTGCGTCGGTGGGACTTCGCCCGCCGACGCGGGACAAAGCCCATCACCATAGAGCTGTGCGACATCTCCCGGGCCCAGGACTCGCGGTCTGCGCTCTGGGCGGCCTGCGTGTCGGCCCGACCTTGAGATGAACCTTTCCGCTGATGGAGCATTGGCGCGGTCGGAACCGGCAAGCCGCGGAAACGCCGAACGAACAGGATGAGACCAGGTGCTCCGGCGGGAACGGCTCGATGGTTTGCTCAACTACTACCACCGCAATGTGGCTTGATCAGGGATCGATCCTATTTTGGGACCCGACGGGGAGCGACAACGGTCTGCAGCGCAGGCAACGATAAATGGATGAGCCGCTGCGATTGGCCTGAGTTTCGAAGCTTTCCGTCTCGTCAGTCTTCCTGGATCCGGTCCGGCAAATTGGCTAGCCCGATATATCGACGGTTTGAGCCACTTCGTCGAGGTAACGGCGAGTTTCGAAACTGGCCAGGCTCCCGGCCCACACAGCGCGCCCGGACCGCGGCGTCACTGACGGTCAACGAATCGTTTGCGTAATGCCCGCAAATATTGCACGGGGAGCTTGTGTTATGTGCGTGCCTTTGCAATCATGCTCGCGTGGGGGGAGCGATGGCAAGCGACGTGCGCATCGCTTACGCCGCTGATCAGCAGTCGTCCGTCCTCATAGTCGACGACGAGCTGGCTGTCGGGCGGGCCACAGGACGCATTCTTTGCAGGTAGGGATACCGGGTGACGATTGCGAGCGGTGGACGCGAAGCAATCGCCAAGGCATCGAGTCCGCGGTCACCGAGTTCGTGAAGACCTCGACGGCTGCCGGAGCAGTCAACGGCACGGCCAGGTCGGTGGGGGAATGACCATCGATCAGGCAGTAGCTGGCGTCCCTCGGAAGGACGCCCTCCCACAAGACTGGCTCGTCGGTGGGGGCGAGATGGGCGCGCTCATGCGCTCGACGGACTGGTCTGAGACGAAGCTCGGTCCCGTCGAACACTGGCCGACCAGTCTCAGAACGATGCTCGGCGTCGTACTCGGCAGCCGGTTCCCGATGCTCCTCTGGTGGGGCCCCGACCTGCTGCACCTGTACAACGATGCATATCGACCGATCCTGCGAGACAAGCACCCCGCGTCGCTTGCCGCTCCAGCGGCCGAGGTTTGGGCGGAGGTCTGGGACGTCGCCGGACCCATGGCGAGGAGTGTCCAGGAGGGAGGACCAGCGACCTGGACGGAGGACCTCCAGCTATTCATCAATAGCGGGGGGATGGCTGAAGAGACCTACTTCACATTTTCCTACAGCCCTGTCCCTGGAGACGACGGGCGAGTCGGTGGCCTGCTCAACACGGTGCAGGAAACGACCGCGAAGGTGCAGAGCGAGCGTCAGATCCGGATGTTGCACGATCTGTCCGCGCGGGCAGCCGACGCGAAATCCGAAGACGAAGCGTATCGCATTGTGGTGGAAGTTCTGGCCGCCAATGAGTTGGATCTCCCATTCGCTCTTCTCTACTCCCTCAACGAGAAGGCTGATGACGCGCAGCTCGTCGGCGTGGGTGGATGGAAGGACTACGAGGGGCCTGCCAAGCCATCTCACGTACCGATCGCCGAGGACGTGAGCGCGGCTCACTGGGCGTTCGCCGAGGTCATCCGAACAGCTCATGAAGTCGTGATCGACGACTTCTCTCGGCGCTTTGGGCCGCTACCAGTGGGGCGCTGGAACGGGCGTCCCGAACGCGCGATCGTCCTGCCGCTGTTGCGCGCGGGCCAGTCGACGCCTTACGCATTCTTAGTCGCAGGCATCAGCCCACACCGCGTGTTGGACGACCGGTATCAGAGGTTCTTTCGGGCTACCGCTGCTCAGGTGATGACTGTTATCGCCAACGCGCGGGCGTACGAGGCGGAAAAGAAGCGGGCGGAGGCGCTAGCCGAGATCGACCGAGCCAAGACTGCGTTCTTCTCCAACGTCAGCCACGAGTTTAGGACGCCGCTGACGCTCATGCTCGGCCCGACGGAGGACGCACTCAGCTCCCCCGGCCAATCTCTCTCCGGCGAGCCTCTGCAGATGGTCCATAGAAACACGCTTAGGCTGATGAAGCTGGTCAACTCGCTCCTCGATTTCTCGCGAATCGAGTCCGACCGTGTACAGGCGTCCTACGAGCCCAGCGACCTGTCCGCGATGACCACCTACCTCGCCAGCGCTTTCCGTTCGGCCATCGAGCGCACCGGCCTGAGGTTCGATGTCGACTGCAAATCGCTGCCGGAGCCCATCTACGTCGACCACGACATGTGGGAGAAGGTTGTGCTCAACCTGTTGTCGAACGCCCTCAAGTTCACCTTCGAGGGCTCGATCGGCATTTCGGTTCGCTGGTGCGGAGATCACGCCGAGCTCAAGGTCCGAGACACAGGCACGGGCATCCCAGAGAAGGAGTTGCCCCACCTCTTCGAGCGGTTCCATCGGATTCACGGGGCCAAGTCGCGCACGCACGAGGGGTCGGGAATCGGGCTCGCACTCGTACACGATCTCGCGCGGCTCCACGGAGGCACCGTTCAGGTTACGAGCCGGCCAAGCGAGGGCACGACGTTCACTGTTTCGATCCCACGAGGGTGTGCGCACCTGCCGCCGGCGCACGTCGTCGCCAAGCTGTCCGCCGCGTGGACCGCGAAGGGCGCGGCGCCCTTCGTTGAGGAGGCCCTACGCTGGTCAGGTGGTGGCTCAAAACTCGACGCGCTCGGGCCTTCCGCAGGGACACCGGCAAGCCCCGCGCGGGCGGACGTGCGCATCCTCGTGGTAGACGACAACAAGGACCTGCGCGACTACATCGTCAACCTCCTGGGTCAGCACTATGCGGTGGAGACCGCTGTTGATGGGCTCGCCGCCTTGGAAGCGGCGCGACTCCACAAGCCCGATCTCGTCCTTAGCGACGTGATGATGCCGCGCCTCGACGGTTTCGGTCTCTTACGCGCGATGCGCGCTGCCCCCACCCTGCGCGACATCCCCTTCATCCTCTTGTCTGCCCGGGCAGGCGAAGAGGCGACGATCGAGGGGTTGGAGGCAGGCGCCGATGACTACCTCGTCAAGCCATTCGCCGCGCGCGAGCTTCTCGCCCGCGTTCGGACGCACGTTGAGCTTGCGCACCAGCGCGAAGTGTTCGAACGCTTTTTCACGCTCTCGCTCGACATGATGTGCATCGCCGGCGTGGACGGGTACTTCAAGCGCGTCAGCCCCGCGTTCGACGCTCTGGGCTACGGCAGCGAGGAGTTGCTCTCGCGGCCGTTCTTGGATTTCGTTCATCCCGATGACACGGCATCGACGCTGGCCGAGGTCGAAAAGCTCGCCAAGAACGCACCCACGATCCACTTCGAGAATCGCTATCGCTGCAAGGACGGTTCGTACCGTTGGCTCTCGTGGAGCAGCGCCCCGGATGACTCAGGCACTTTGTACGCGATCGCTCGCGACGTGACCGAGAGCAAGCGGACTCAAGAAGCTCTCGCCCGCGCGAAGGACGCTGCGGAAGGCGCGAATCGCGAACTCGAGTCCTTCAGCTACTCGGTTGCTCACGACCTTCGCGCCCCTCTCCGGAGCATCGACGGATTCAGCCAGGCTCTGCTCGAGGACTACGCCGAAAAGCTCGACGCGGACGGCAAGACGTATCTCTCCTTCGTCCGCGAGTCCGCTCAGCAAATGGCGCAGCTCATCGACGACTTGCTCGCGCTCTCGCGAGTTACACGAAGCGAGTTGCACCGCGAGCGGGTAGACCTGAGTGCGCTCGCCCAAGCAGCGATCACGCGCCTTCGAAGGAGCCAGCCCGATCGTCGTGTGGAGGTCGTGATCCAGGAAGGGCTACCGGGCGAAGGAGATCCTCGACTGCTCACGGTGGTGCTCGACAATCTTTTTGGGAACGCCTGGAAATTCACTGGGAGGCGCGATGAGGCACGCATCGAGTTCGGTGCCACCTCGAACGACGGTCATCGCGTGTACTTCGTGCGCGACAACGGCGCCGGCTTCGACATGGCCTTCGCGAACAAGCTCTTCGGCGTGTTCCAGCGCCTCCACGCCGCCACCGACTTCGAGGGGACGGGAGTAGGACTTGCCACCGTACAACGCGTCGTCAGCCGACACGGAGGCCGCGTCTGGGCTGAAGGAGAAGTCGACCGCGGAGCAACCTTCTTCTTCACCCTCTACGAAAAGGATCGCGTGGCATGAGCAACGACAGGGTAATCTTATTGGTCGAGGATAATGCAAAGGACGAGGAGCTGACGCTTCGCGCCCTCAAGAAGAGCAGCATCGCGAACCCAGTTGTCGTCGCGCGCGACGGTGTAGAAGCGCTCGACTACCTGTTCGCTCGAGGCGCTCACGCGAACCGGGACCAGGCAGGGATGCCGCAGGTCGTCCTTCTCGACCTTAAGCTTCCGAAGGTCGACGGCCTCGAGGTTCTCAAGGCGCTGCGCGCCAACGAGTTCACCAAGCTTCTTCCTGTCGTCGTCTTGACCTCTTCCGTCGAGGAGCAGGATCTCATTCGTAGCTACAGCCTCGGGGCCAATAGCTACGTGCGAAAGCCCGTCGACTTCGTCCAGTTCATCGAGGCGGTGCGGCAGCTCGGCTTGTACTGGCTCATTCTAAACGAGACTGCGCCGGTTCCGGGGAAGCCGTAGGTCATATGGGGAAGCCGCTGCGAGCCCTGCTTGTGGAGGACATCGAGCAAGATTCCGTCCTCCTGCTGCGCGAGCTGAAGCGTGGCGGCTTCGACGTCACGTCTGAGCGGGTGGACACACCGGAGGCGATGTCTGCCGCGCTGGCAAAGCAGCATTGGGACATCGTCCTCTCCGACTACTCCATGCCCCGCTTCAGCGCACCCATGGCACTTGCTCTCGTGAAGGAGCGGAAGCTCGATCTGCCGTTCATCATCATCTCGGGTACGGTTAGCGAAGACATCGCCGTTGAGGCGATCCACGGGGGTGCGCATGACTTCATGGCGAAGGGAAAGCTCAGTCGCCTGATCCCGGCCATTGAACGTGAGCTGCGCGACGTGATCCTCCGCGCCGAGCAGAAGAAAATGCAGGATCAGCTGATGGTTTCCGACCGAATGGCTTCGATGGGGACGCTCGCAGCCGGCGTTGCGCACGAGATCAACAACCCACTGGCCTGCGTCATGGCGAACCTCGACTTGGCCGCAAGAGACGTCATTGAGCGGGCAGAAAAACTGGGTCTGATGGCCGAATTCAACGAAGTGCGAGAAGAGCTTCATGATGCTCGCGAGGCCGTCGAGCGAATCCGAAACATCGTCCGCGACTTGAAGATCTTCTCGCGCTCCGAAGAGGACAAGACGGGTCCCGTCGACATCCAGCGGGTCATGGAGTCGACCCTCCGGATGGCATGGAATGAGATTCGACACCGCGCACGCCTTGTGAAGAACTATGGAAAGACACCGTTGGTGGAGGCAAGCGAGTCTCGCCTTGGGCAAGTGTTCCTAAACCTCGTCGTCAATGCGGCCCAAGCGATTGCCGAGGGCCGCGCAGAAGACAACGAGATCCGCATCTCCACCTCCACGGACCCGAGCGGGGGCGTCGTCATCGAGATCGCCGATACCGGCCCGGGCATGCCGCCGGAGGTGCTGGGTCGCCTGTTTACTCCGTTCTTCACGACCAAACCGGTGGGCGTTGGGACCGGCCTTGGCCTGTCCATCTGCCATCGTATCGTCACCGCCTTCGGGGGCTCGATCGATGTGAAGAGCGAGGTGGGCAAGGGGACGGCGTTCCGGATCTCGCTCCCGCCGGCACGTACCGAACTGTCGGAAGAGGCGCCGCATGTTGCGCTCGACATGGTCGCCCGAAGGCGCGGCAGGATCCTGGTGGTTGACGACGAGCCGATGATCGCAAAAGCCGTTCAGCGCACCCTGTCCGCCGAGCACGAAGTCGTCACCATCGGGAGCGCCGACGAGGCGCTCAAGCGAATCGGCGCCGGAGAGCGATTCGACGTGATCCTCTGCGACCTGATGATGCCCCAGATGACGGGCATGGACCTGCATGCTGAGCTTTGTCGAGTCGCTCGGGAGCAGGCCGGCAGGATGATCTTCCTTACAGGAGGGGCATTCACCACCGGGGCACGAGCCTTCCTTGATGAAACGCCAAATCAGCGGGTCGAGAAACCGTTCGACACCCTGCATCTGCGGGCGCTGATCAACGACCGGATTCGATAGGGGGAGAGGATGGTCGAATCTGAATCACCGAAGGATCCCGATCGCGTTCTGGTCGTCGATGACGAAAGCGATACGCGGAAGGCCCGTTCACCGTCGACTCGATTATGAGAAGCGAACGCATACGATCGCCTTGAAGATGGTGGCCATCGCCGGAGCCCGCCTTAGCGACGACGACCTGATCGCGATTCCCGGCGGAAGCGTTCGCAACCCATCCCGTGTAGTCCGGATTCAACCTGACGAGGGCGTCTACCGTCTGGCGGACCCCAGGTCTGAGCCTCTTGTAGGCCACGGCGACCACCGTCATGTGCCCATAGCTGTTCCAGGCGAACGCCGGTCGTCGTCGGCGACGAGAACCGTCATGGGGGCATTGTACGCCCACGGCCTGCTGCCGCCGAGACGGCGGACGCGGCGGCTTTCCTGCCGGATGACCTCACTGGCGGCGTCGGCACACCGACGCCCGCATTCCCCGTGAGCGACGGAAAAGCGACTGCGAACTACGGGATCTCATTGAAGACACTGGGGTCTTGGTGTCCCCGCGCGCTGGCCCGTTCGTTGCTTTTGAGACTCTCCGTGATGAACAAGCTGATTCTTGCTCTCGCGGCACTCGGGGTGGTGGGTTGCGCCTCGGTGCAGCTCCCCCCCGACCAGATCGACCACTTCGAAGCCAAGGTCCGCAGCGCGAATACCATCGCGTCGTTCGTTGAGCCGACCGCTGGCGAGCGCGGTGCCTTCGGGATGTCCGCCGCCCGGACGCACCTGGAGTTGGCGACCGACCAGGCCGAGGTCGCCAAGACGATGGCCCGGGCCGGCGACACGCGGGCTCTCTTGCTTCTGGCGCGCGCGCAGTCCGACGCTGACCTGGCCGTCGCGATTGCCCGCAAAGCAGAGATGCACCGGCGCGCCCTCGAAGCGACCGAGGATTTGAGGGCTGCCCGAGGTTCGCAAGACGCCGTAACCTTTGCCAACAACTCAATCCAGGGGAGCTCCAGATGAAAACCACGAACACGATCCTGATAGGAGCCCTCGCACTGGCGGGACTCTTCAGCGCTTGCGCCACCACCAACGTCCCGGCGCAGCTGGGCGTGGCGCGTGACACCTACACGGACCTCAGCAGCGGGCCGGCGGCGAAGCTGACGCCCGTCGAGCTCGACGATGCCAGGAAAGCTCTGGAGAAGGCGAACCAGGAGCTGGCGGCGCACGGCGATACCAACGTGTGTCGCGACTACGCCTACATCGCCCAGAACAAGCTAGACTTGGCCGACGCCATGGCTCAGACCGAAATGGATCGTCGGACGATCGTCGAGGCGCTCAAAGCCGGCGCGATGGGTCAACAAGCCCGAGGCGAGGAGCCGTCAATGTCGGGCTCGAGCGTCTCGTCGGAGCCGTAGCGTCGGGATAGGGACTTAGGGACTCGCTCAAGGGTCCGAGCCGGTAAGCGGCTCGGACGAGAAGTGACCTCTAGAGCACTTTGCCCGCTGAAGGGTGACTGCCATTCCCGCGGTGGAGGAACCTAAGAGGCCTCTAAGAGGTACCCCGAGCCTTGGGAGCTCCGCGACGTCCGGGCCCAACCCTCAACAAAATAAACGTGGGTCCCCCAATGAGTCTATGATGCTTCCGGCTCTTCAATCATTCTCGACGCGTTTGGCGGTGCGGGCTTTTCGTCGAAATC
>CAYTTF010000208.1:0-8627 GCA_964440665.1 uncultured Myxococcales bacterium
CCACGGTCACGACGAACGCTGCGGGTCAGGCCAGCGTCACCGCCACCGCCAACACGGTCGCCGGTTCCTACAGCGTGAACGCGACCGCGCCCGGCGTCGCCACACCGGCGGCCTACGCGCTCACCAACCTCGCGGGCCCGGCCTCGCTCGTCACGCTGGTCAGCGGCAGTCCGCAGACGGCCACCGTTGGCGCAGGCTTCGGAGCGCCCATCGTCGTGCGCGTGACGGACGCGTCGTTGAACCCGATCCTGGGCGCCACCGTGACTTTCGCAGCGCCGGCGGCGGGTAGCGCCTCGGCCACCCTGGGCAGCCCGACGGCGGTCACCAGCGCCAGCGGCCTGGCTCAGACGACGGCCACCGCAAACACCATCGCCGGCAGCTACGCCGTCTCGGCGTCGATCCCGGCCGGCTCCAGCGTGAGCGCGATGCTGATCAACATGGCGGGTGCGCCCGGATCGATCGCGGTCAGCAGCGGCAGCGGGCAGATCGCGCTCATCGGAGCGGCCTTCGCCGCGCCGCTCGCCGCCCGCGTCGTCGACGCGAACGGCAACTCGGTCAATGGGGCCACGGTCACCTTCCTGGCTCCGGCCTCGGGGGCCTCGGCGACGCTCGGCGCCGCCACGGCCACCACCAACGCCTCCGGGGTCGCCAGCGTCGGCGCCACCGCCAACGCCACCGCCGGAAATTATGCGGTGTCGGCTTCGGTCACGGGGGTCGTGGCGAAGGCCTCCTTCGCGCTCACCAACCAGGCGCCGCTCACCCTGAGCCCGACGAGCGCCGCGGTCGCGCCGCGCGGATCGGTCACCTTCACCGCGGCGGGTGGCAGCACCGCCGGCTACGTCTTCGCGATGCAGAGCGCGCCCTCGGGCGGATCGATCGATCCCACGACGGGCGTCTACACCGCGGGCGCTACCCCCCAGGTCACCGACGTCATCACCGTCACCGACAACCAGGCCCACACGGCCCACGCCAACATCACCGTGGGTGCCGCCCTCAGCCTGTCGTCGAGCCCGACCCACGTGGCGCCGCGCGGCTCGGCGGCGTTTACCACCGTCGGCGGTAGCGGCACCGGTCTGATCTTCGCGATCTCGACCAACCGGTCGGGTGGCACGATCGACGCGAGCGGGCACTATGTCGCCGGCCAGAACGACAGCGTCACCGACATCGTCACCGTCACCGACTCGCTCGGCAATTCAGCGACCGCCAATATCGCGGTGGACGCGGGCGTCACCTTGACCGCCAGCGCCACCCAGACGCCGCCGCGCGGGACCCTGACCTTCAGCGCTTCGGGCGGTAGCGGAGCGGGCTTCGTCTTCGCGCTCGGCGCCAACGCTTCGGGTGGCACGATCAACTCCGGCAGCGGCGTATACGTCGCGGGCGGGGCATTCGGCGTCACCGACGTGGTCACCGTGACCGATTCCCTCGGCAACGTCGCCGCTGCCAACGTCACCGTCGGTGCAGGCGTCACCGTGACCCCACCGGCGCCATCGGTAGCTCCGCGCGGGACGCTCACCATGTCCGCCAGCGGCGGCAGCGGCACCGGGTACACCTTCGCGATCCTCACCGGCGTCTCGGGCGGCACGATCAGTCTCCTCACCGGCGTCTACGTGGCGGGCAGCATTGCCAGCAGCACCGATCTGGTGAGCGTGACCGACTCGCTCGGCAACTCCGGGACCGCCAGCATCTCCGTGGGCGGGGGAGTCGCCGTCTCCCCGTCGTCGCTGACCACGCCGCCACGTGGCTCCCAGGCATTCACCGCCAGCGGTGGCAACGGGTCGGGCTATGTCTTCACGCTGACCAGCCACCCCTCCGGCGGAACGGTCGACGCCGCGACGGGCGCCTACACGGCGGGCGCGATCGGGTCCGCCACGGACGTCCTGTCGGTCGTCGATCCGCTTGGCAATCACAGCACCGTCACCATCGCAGTTGGACCTGGACTAGCGGTCACCCCAGCCAGCGCCACGATCGCGCCGCTCGCTCAACAGACCCTGTCGGTCTCGGGCGGCACCGGTTCCGGATACAACTTTGCGCTGTCATTCAATCCCTCGGGCGGCAGCATCGACCCACTGACCGGCCTCTACACGGCCGGCGGCATCGGCAACGTGGCCGACGTGATCACCGTGCTGGATGCGCTGGGCAACACCGCAACGGCCACCATGACCGTCACCGCGGCGCTGGTCGCCACGGCCGGCACCGTGTCGGCGGCGCCGCGAGCCAGCCTGACCATCGCGGTCAGCGGCGGCGCCCCGGCCTACGTCTTTTCCATCTCCAGCAACGGCTCGGGTGGCAGCATCGATCCCGCCACGGGCGCCTACACCGCCGGATCCAACCCCGACAGCACCGACGTGGTTCTGATCGCCGATCACAACGGCGCGGTGACCAACGTGGTCGTCAACGTCGGACGCGGTGTGGCCATCAGCCCTGCCCAGCCCGCCGCGGCGCCCCTCGGTTCCATCGCGTTTGGCGCTACCGATGGCAGCGGCACCGGCTACGCCTTCGTCCTCGCCGACAACCAGTCGGGCGGTAGCATCAATGGCGCCAGCGGGGCATACACCGCGGGCGCCAAGGGCGGCGTCGCCGATCTCGTCACGGTGACCGACTCGCTCGGCAACAGCGCATCGGTGTCCATCGCCGTGGGCGGGCACCTGGTGCTTGGTCCCGCCGGCGCCACGGTGGCCCCGCGCGAGAAGCTCACCCTGGTGGCTTTCGCTGGCAGCGGCACCGGCTATGTCTATGCCTTCTCCGACAACCAATCGGCCGGCAGCGTCGATCCCGGCAGCGGCGTCTACATGGCCGGCGTCCTCCCGAACGTCGCCGATGTCCTGACCGTCACCGACTCGCTGGGCGCGACCGCTACCGTCTCCGTCGCGGTTGGACCCGGATTGACCGTGCTGCCACCTTCGGCGAGCACCCCTCCGCTCGGCACCATCCAGCTGACCTCCGCTGGCGGCAGCGGGACCGGCTACCGGTTCGCCATGACGACCAACGGCTCGACCGGCGGCGTGAGCGCCAGCGGCCTTTACACCGCGGGCCCGAGCGGCGGCACGACCGACGTCGTGACGGTGACCGACTCGCTCGGCAATACCGACACCGTCACCGTCGGCGTCGGTCCGGGCGTCACGCTGACGGCCGCCGCCAGCCTTGTCCCGCCGCGCGGCACGACCACCTTCGTCGCTGTAGGAGGCGTCGGGGGCGGCTACACGTTCACCCTCCACACCAACGGTTCGGGGGGCAACATCGTGGCCACCACCGGTGTTTACATCGCGGGCGACACCGGAAGCTCCGCCGACGTGATCGAGGCAACCGACCCCTTTGGCAACAGCGCCATCCTGACGATCCACGTGGGCCCGGGCGTCTCGATCACGCCGGCCGTCCTGGCCGCGCCGCCCGGCGGCACGCTCGCGCTGGTGGCGGTCGGGGGCAGCGGCACGGGTTACCACTACACCTTCACCGCCAACGCGTCGGGCGGCACGCTCGACGCCACCACCGGCGTCTACATGGCGGGCAGCACGACCGACGTGACCGACGGGGTCGAGGCGACCGATTCGCTCGGCAACACGGCCAGCGCGGCCATCGCCGTCGGGGGCGCCCTGGTGGTGAACCCGGCGGCTCCCACAGTGGCCCCACGCGGTCAGGTGGTCTTCACGGCGGCGGGCGGCAGCGGCACGGGCTTCACTTTCGTCCTCACGACCAACGCCTCCGGCGCGACGATCGGCGCGTCCACGGGAAGTTACACCGCCGGTTCGATGGGCAACGTCCAGGACGTCGTCACCGTGACCGACACGCTCGGCAACGCGGCGCACGTGACCATCACCGTCGGCGACGGGCTGCACGTCACTCCGTCGGTGGTGAACACCGCGCCGCTCGCGCAGATGACCTTTATGGTCAGCGGCGGTAGCGGTGTCGGCTACACCTTCGCGCTGACCGCCAACACCTCACACGGAACCATCGATCCGAATACCGGGGCCTACACCGTGGGCGCGGTGGGCGGCGGGACCGACGTCGTGACCGTCACCGACTCGCTCGGCAACACGGCAACGGTTCAGATCCACGTCGCGGGGGCTTTGACCGCCACGGTCGCGACCACGACCTCGCCGCCGCGCGGGTCGCTGATCATCGCGGTCTCGGGCGGCGCGGCGCCCCTCACCTATGCGCTCACCACCAGCGGTTCGGGCGGTAGCATCAACGCGGCCACCGGCGCCTACACGGCCGGTGCCCTCGGAAGCACCACCGACGTCACCACGGTCCGCGACGCCAACGGTGCCACGGTCACCATCACCGTTCATGTCGGCCCCGGCGTTGCCATCGCGCCAGTCGCAGGCCCCGTCCAGACCGCGCAGCCAGAGACCCTGACCGCCAGCGGCGGCAGCGGCACCGGATTCGGCTGGACCGTCGTCAGCTCCGGCTCCGGCGGCACCATCGTCGCCGCCACCGGCGCCTACACGGCGGGCGCCCACGCCGGCACCGACGTCATCCAGGTCACCGATTCGCTGGGCAACACCGCCGAGATCAGCCTTTCCGTGGCGCTGGCCAGCGCCGCGCACCCGCCCAGCAGCAGCGGCTGCGGATGCAAGCTGGCCTCCGAACCCGGCAGCGCGACCGGCACGCTCGCGGTGACGATGCTCCTGGCGTTGGGCTTGATGCTCGCCGCGCGGCGCCGGCGTCCATCGGTGACCCGGGGGCGCTGAAAACGCCAACGCGGGCGCTTGGGTTCGGACGTCATCTCCGTACGATCCTTCACCCCGCGGCCGCCACCACCTCCGGCTTCGCCGCCGTCATTGCCGTCTTGAGCATCACGGCCCGGTGGATCGGATACATGAGCGCGATCACCAGCGTCATCGCCCCCATCACGACGTATCCCAGTAGATCGTAGTGGAGGAGTTTTCCGTCGGGCGCCTGCACAACGATCAGCCCCGCCAGCGACGATGCGACGCCGCCGGAGAACTGCTGCAACGACGCGTTAACGGACATGAAGGCGCCTCGGTCCTGCATGTCGGGCACGGCGGAGATGAGCGCGCTGGCAGAGATCATCCGGCAGGTGACGGCCACGAACAACACCGCGTTGATGGCGATCACCATGGCCAGCGGGGTCACGCCCAGGTGGCAATAGATGCCAACCACCGCGGCGCCGCCCAGCGACCCGATGCAGAAGACCTGATACTTGCCGATGGTGTCGCTCAGCTTTCCCAGGAGCGGCCCGGCCACGAAGGTCACGGCGCCCGTGATCATGTAGATCCAGGGGAGCTTGTGCAGCGAGATGCCGAGATTGTTGACGGTGAAAGTGCTGCCGAATGGCATCAGCATGAAGCCGCCCGTCGCCAGCAGCATCGTCGCCGCGAACGTCCGCAGATAGCGGCCCTGACGGACGGTCGCGATCAGGTGCAGGAGCGGATTGCGACGATTTTCGAGCTGGCCTGGATTTCCGCCCGCCGGGATCTTCAGGTGCTCGACGATCGGCTGCAGGCGGGTCGCGATCACCACCCCGACGGCGCCGCTCACGACGAAGATCATCAGGAAGGGGGCGTGCCACCCCCAGCGATTCGACAGGAAGACGCCCAGCGGGATGCCCATGACCTGGCTGGCTGCGAAGGCAGTCTGCACTGTCCCCATCACGCGTCCGCGGACCTGCAGCGGAAACAGGTCGGCAATGATCGCCATGCTGATCGATCCGATGACGCCGCCGAACACGCCGGTCACGAT
Organism: uncultured Myxococcales bacterium; assembly: GCA_964440665.1. Classification (GTDB taxonomy): domain Bacteria; phylum Myxococcota_A; class Polyangia; order Fen-1088; family Fen-1088; genus JADGRB01. The sequence goes on from CAYTTF010000208.1 coordinate 5,701, forward strand.
GCGGGCGCCCAGCAGGAATCCGTAGCTGTCGGCCACGCCGCAAAGCAACGTGCCCAGCAGAAATCCGCCATAGAAGAAGAGCAACAGCTTCTTCCGATCGAACTCGTCGGCGAAGCCCGCCGCCAGAAGACCAGAGGCGCCCGCGCTGAAGGCGTAGGCAGAGACGACCAGCCCGAACTGCCGGGTGGTAATGTGCATGTCCCGCAGCAGCAGAGCGCCGAGCGGACCGATGATCATGAAGTCGAGGATGATCGTGAACTGCAGGAAGGCCAGCACGGCGATCACGAACTTCTGGTAGCGGGTAAAGACGGACGGCATGTTCGGCCTCGAAGGGTAATCGGCGACCCGCATCGCGACCAGATGATTCAGCCGGGTGAGCTCCCATAGCCGTGGCCATCGAATGACGACGACTCAGCGCGACGGACCGAGGCGCCTTCGTCTGTCTTACTATCTCCTCTCGTCGCTGGCCCTCCATGCCGCTGCCGTGGGGCTGGTCTCGCTCAAATCGTGCCGCGGCGATCCGGCGCCCGTCCTGCCTGCGATGAGCGGCACCATCGTCACCGTCGAAGTTGCAACCTTCCCGCCTCCGCCTGCGCCGAAGACGACCCGGCCCGGCGGTGGCGCCCCAGCGCTCCGAATCAACGATTCACCGATCGTGCCCGTGCCGCTATCGCGCCGCCGGACCAATCGCAAGGCGGAGACAGCAGAGCCGAAGTTGGTCCCACCGCCCTCCGTAGAGCCGAGCGAGAGCGAAACCCCGGTGGCGGCAACCGTGGACGCTGTCGCCGCGCCGTCTCGGGTAGACGAGGCTCTCGGCAAGGAACCCGATGCGGGTGCTCCGCCGGCCGTCGAGGGGGCTTCGGGCACTGGACCCGGATCGCGCGGCGGTCCGGGCGGTCGCGGCACCGGCGCGGGCGGCGCCGCGGTGCCGCTTGTCTCCCGGAAATTTCCATTCGGAGGCGATACCCGCGCCGCGTTCAAGGGGGTCGCATGCTTCATCCGCCCGGGCGTCTTGCGCATCGCGGACGTTCACGGTTGCGCCCCGATGGCCATTTTCTATACCAGCACTTTCGACGTCCGCGAGCGACAGCAGGCAGCGGGTTTCCCCGGGATCACCGATCGTTCGAGCTGGTTCATGATCGAATACACGGGCGCCTTCATGGTCGGCAAGGGCGGAACCTACGAATTCCGCCTTCATTCGGACGACGGATCGTACCTCTTCATCGATGGCACGATGGTGATCGAGAACGACGGAAAACATCAGCCGACGAGTCGGTCGGGCAAGATCCAGTTGCAGACCGGCCTGCATCAACTGAGACTCCTCTATGCCCAAACCACCGACCGGATGGCGCTCCAGCTCTTCGTACGCGTGCCCGGCACCGCCTTCGAGAAGTTGTTCACGCCCAGAATCTGAAGGTCGTTCGCCGGCGACGGAGCTCGTGGCATCGGGTGGCGGCAGCAAACGCCGCCTTGAATCGCGCAGGCCAAGATCCTAGGCTCTGGCTCGTGCTGGCGAAATACCTACGGCGCCGGGCCAAGAGACATTCCCACACCCGCCGTGCGGGGGCTGGCGCGAGCGCCCTGGCGCTCGCCGGTCTTTTGGTCGGCAGCGGACAAAGGACCCAGGCGAAGCAGCCGGCGGCGGCCGCCCCAGCGGGCCAGACGGCGCCGGCCGAGGCGGCGTCGCCAGGCGCCGCGATCATGATCGTCGAGGGAGGGCGCGTCGCGGGCCAGACGACGCCCGAGAGCGCGCACCGGGACGGTCTGACGGTGGTCGATCTCTCGGACGACTGGTTGCCGTATGTCTTCTCGGAGGAGCCGGGGAAGCCGCAGCCGATGCGCCCCTATCTGATCGATCTGGCCAACGGGCGGTTCCGATCGGGCAGCGCCTATTCGCGCGCCCGCGAGGACCGTTTCTTCGAGGCATTCGGGATCTTCCCGAGCCTGAACCTGCTGCGTCGGCGGCTGGCGGACAAAAAGCGCCACGCCTGCCACGAGCGGGTGAAGGACGGCGTCCTCGAGGAACTATCGCCCAGGAACGTGATCCCGGCGGAAGAGGCCGAGAAAGTTCCGAACCCCAACCCCGCGACGGCCAAAGAAACGCCGATGGTCACGACCGGGCGGACCATCTCGCCGCGACCGTTGACCGCGCAAGAAAAGCGCGCGGTGATTGCGATGCAGGCCCACCTGCGCTGCGAGGATTTGCTGTCCGGCAAAGCGACCTCCGGCCGGATGGATCGGCGGACGTCGGAGGGCCTGAAGACCTACCAGCATCTGCAGATGCTGGCGGACAACGCAAACATCGATTTCGAGACGCGCGCCGCGCTCCTCGGCGACAGCCGTGAGCAGGACTTCCGGGCGCTGCTGCGGGCCTTGCGCGCGCGCGTCGTCGACGTCACCGGCCTCATCGAGGACGGCTCGGCGCTGGGGGTTCAAGGTCAGGTGCAGGGGCGCGTGATCGACACCGCCGAGTTCCAGCCACTGTCCGCGCCACCGGGCGCCGCGAAGGCCGATCACCCGGCGCCCGCGCCCGCGACCGCGCAGTCGAGCGCAGCGCCCGCCACCCCGAAGTCCAATCAGCCGACGGCGACCGCGCAGTCCAACCAGCCGCCGGCCACCCCGCAGTCGAGCCCGCCGCCGGCGGCCCCGCAGGCGAACGCGCCGCCCGCGGCTGCCGGACCACCCGCTGCCGACGCGTCGGTCAAGATCGTTGCCGCGCCGGATCTGATCGCGGCGGCCACCCAGGCGGCCAGCCAGGCGCTGGGCTGGACGTCACCGGAAGCGGTCCTCGCGAGCACGCTGGTCGCGCCGCCGCCCGCGTCGAAACGCCCCGCACGTAAAGCCGCGGGCAAGGGGCCCGCGCCGCTGCCGGCGGCCGTCGCGATCCGCCTGCCACCGCCGCCGCCGTACCACAGCCCCAACATGGA
>CAYTTF010000209.1:0-8584 GCA_964440665.1 uncultured Myxococcales bacterium
AGCTGGATGTCGACATCTATCTCACCGTTTGTCGGCGCCGCTCGACTCTCATCGAGAGCGAGCAGCGTTAGACTCTGCCCGGGGGTAGGTGGTGTCAAAGTGGGCGCCGTAGCGATCTCGCTCGGACCAACTGAAGACTCCGGGTGGCCGGAGGAGCTTGCGCTCAGCGATGAGGCCGGTGATCCACACGCGGCACTGGATGCCAAGATCAAGACGAAGACGGCCCACCATGTCTGGCGCAGCATTTGTCTGGACACCCCTGTCGTCGGCCGCCAAGCGCTGGGAATTGTAGCTTGTCGCCGGGCTGCGGCCCTTGACCGGGCCCCTCTGCCTCATCTTGGCACTGCGCCGTCACCACCGACCTTCCGTAGCGTTGCATGATGCGCTTCTCCGATTGCGCGACTCAGTCTTCTATTCGCTCAGACGGTTGCCCTGCTCACCGTCGGCTGCAGTACCACGTGGCACCAACCACCACCTGTATCTCTTGCCGTCACGGGCCGAAGCGGAGCTCAGCGAGCTAGCACCCGATCACCGCCAACGTATCGTCCGCGCCGTCCATCTCTGGCGGACGCCGTTAGACGCGGCACGGATCTAGGTGGGCCATGGTCTAGCTCGTGGGCCCAATCGCCCGCAGACGACGATGACCAGGTGACTTGACCACGACGTCGACGGCATCAACTTCCAGACCCAAGTCACGTTTGTGACTCTAGGGGTACGTCCGTGACATTCTGACTTGCACCAACAGCACGACCTCATGCATAACGTCGTCTTTGGATGGACGGTCTGGAGCCAAGATCGTAAGCGAATTCGTCGATCGCCCTCCCAACACCTTCTGGGACCGTCGCGCGGTCTGTCGCGGCGTCGGTACATTTCGGCACCACGCGCGTGGGCGCGCGCGAAGGTGCCGATTCTGCCGCGGGGCGCCTTCGCGCGAGAACAAGTTGACGGCCACAAGTTGACGGCCATCAGCACGCAGGAGTACGAGCCCGATGGTCGCCGCCTTGTCGCCTTCCTGAAGGTCGATCCTAAGTGCCGCCTGGTGCTCTCTGTCGGCGCGACGGATGCCCGCCTCGAGACTCGCTTCGAGTGCCCGGCGACGACGGTCGCGGGCGCTGAGTGGTCGCTGGCTGGTCTTCTTGGCCGGCTCGAGCAACTCGGCGCTGACTTTGCGAATCTTCACGCTGCCCTCCGCTCGACCTGACTCGCGGGCTGCCCAGCGGGCAGTGCAGAGCCGCGCCGCTCATTACCTTCGCGGCGTGCCCGAACAGCGGAGGTGGCGAGCAGTCAGCCGACCTCAGGACAAGGTCCTACTCGCCGACGCATCAGCGGCGCACGGATTCAGTGCAACGTCACGGCTGCGATGCTGTGAGCCGATCCAAGCGGAGGCCCGATCTCGGCGTTCACGCCGCGCTTGCCCGGCATGGCGCCTATTGACGGCCCCTGTCAATCTAGTGTCATCACACTGACCGATGAGCGGAAGCATCATGGAATCCCGACTAGGGCGCATCCCGGTTGCAGCGGTCAGGTCCGGAGTAACGGATCGCGGATGTCGGCTTCAATTTGGCGACCAGTGAGGCGGCTCGCATGGCCGAACTAGCCCTCCGGTGGCGGGCGACACGCGTTGAGGAACCGCTGTGATGCCTGACGCGACATTTTGGGAGGGCCATTCCCATGTTGCCTTCTGAGAAACCGGAGAGCGACATGCTTGAGTGCAGGCGCAACAGGTCGGCTGCTTACAAGGCCGGAGACATCCAGGCGGGAGATTATTGGGATGCTCGGACGCAGATCGAAGATGGGTACCAGCGGCAAATCGACCAAATTTGGGCGTTCCGCGGCCAACAGCCAATGGCCCAGACCTCCGCAGAGTTACAAGACGCACTTGAGGAACGCACTCTTCGAACGAACGAATTCGAGCGGGCGGGACGCGACCCAGGTGTTCGTCCGTCTCCCGGCATCGTGGGCCCGGACAGTTTTTGGTACCGCCACCCGTCGGCCAGGCGTTTCTGACGCCTTACGCCCACTTTGATGGGCGGCGCGCGTTGTAGGGACTGGGCTTAGCTGCGGGGAGTGATGGCCGTGTACACGGCGGGACCGGTCCCAGCGGTTGCCGTTGCGCCACAGTCGCCGTCGAGTAACTGCGCCGGGTGACCGGATCAGTGCGGCCAGGTGCTTAGACGCGGCACAGGCGTGCCGAAGGTGCCGCCGACTGCCGGCCAGCGAGCCATACTTGAGGTCTCAGAGGCGGCGCTTCGATTTTCTAAAGGGGAGGTTGACATGCCCTTTGGACGCGACAGGGGAGACCCGTGGGAGCGCGAGGTCAGGAATTGGCCCAGCGCCATCCACTGGGTCAGACGACATAGCCCGAGCGACGAGATATCCGTTGGTCGTAGGGACGCCTTGATGCGCTATCTCACTGATCTTCAGTCGGGTCGCTGGGGACAGGTACTGAAGATCTGGTTCGACGAGCCTCGTCAGGGAGACATCCCATGGGAGCCGTGTGCTTTGACCTTGCTCCATGGAGCCTTTGTGGTCGTATCAGAAGACTTCACCGCCAGACCCACGCGACTCCGCCAGTACGCAACTCATGAGGTCTACGGCGAAGCCATCGAAACCGTCAGAAAGCTCCGCCCATGGGGTATTGACGCAGATGACTTGAGCGCTGTCGAGCGTCTCCCCGGGGACTAGATCATCCCAGTTGACATGTCGTGCGGCTCGCCGCCGATCATCGTCCAGTCGTCGACTTTCCGAGGATGCACGCCTGCGGCGTTCAGCTACGCCCACAGGGGTAGTGCGCTCAACGCGTGCTCCGCGTTCCTCCGGCTCTGCTCGGATCCTCGCTCATCGCCGGACCCGCGCTCCTATTCCAGGAGGGAGATCCGCACATGACCGCCTACAGGGTGTGTCATGGAGACGGTCGGCACGTGGACGCGACGTACCGCGCCATGGGCTTCAAGTGCGCAAGGTGCAACGGGACCGGTCGCGAGGATTTCGTACGCGCCTGTCCGAATCCGAAATGCGACGAGACGGACATCTCCGAGGGCTTCGGGAGGACGGTCGAAGGCTGCGTCGATGTCGGGATCGCCGTCATCGTGCTGTGGTTGGGCTTTGTCTTCGGCGGTTGGGCGATCGCGGTCGGTGCGGTGATCGCCGCCATCATTGGCTACTTCGGATACACCACGCTGAAGTACTCACACATGTGCAACAAATGCGGTTGCGTCTGGTAGTCGAGCCGAGCCTGAGGCGAACGCGTTGATCAATTGCCGGCGCTGAACCGCGGTCGTGTTCCGACAGCAACCGACCGGCGGCAGATCTGGAGGTGGAAGGTGAGAGCCGACTTCGGAGCGACCTACGCATATCTCACGGGGACGGGTCCAGCGCAGCCCCCTGACGCGCTCGTTTGGCAGGGAGGAGACGCCCTTCCGGCGGTTCTGTCTTCGCTCGGCGGCATTGTCGAGGCAGCACGCCGCGGCGCATTCGGGACTGCGCTTTCGCCGGGTGAACTCAACAACGTCCTCGACCGAGCCCTAGCTCTTCTGCGAACAATAGGCGCTCCCGCGCGCGAACGACTAGTGCAAGCCTTGGGACACCCTGCGCCTGTTGTTCGAACGTTTGCAGCACACTACCTCGGGATACAAGCGATCGCCGACGCGGGCGCCATCGCCGCCGTCGGCTGGATGTTCCGCAACGAAACAGACCCGGTGGCCCGACACTCGGCCGCCGTGACGCTGATGATGAGTGAGCTGACCCCTAAGGAAGTATGGCAGGCGACAGCATCCGACCTGCGCGGGTGGGCGAACGGTTGGGCGCCAGGATGGGAGCAGAACGCGGTCAGGTCGGGCGCTTATGTCTGGGATGCCCTGCGGTATCTCTGGACGTTCGCGTTCACTTACGTACTGATCGGAAGCTCGCCATCGGACGAGACCGTCGCCGCGGCGAAGCGCAGCTCGGTCGCGAGGGCACGGAAGGTATGAGGGCGTGTAAGGGCCAGAGCCGGTGCGAGCCGGGGCAACCGGCGGGGTACTGGGCTTCGTGGTGAAGGCACCCTCGACCCTCGGCACCTTCCTGCGCAGCTTCCGCTTGCCAGAGTGACCGCGTCGAGCAGGCGAACCGCATGCACATCGGCTGAGGGGTCCTGCACCGAGTCGACACCGCGGCCCACGCGCGCGCTCTAGCGGGATGATCGGCACATGCGGCACCCACGCGCGCACACTTGAAGTTGCGTCCGCTCCGGACTCACAGCGGAACAGCTTGATTTGGTGTCGTCGATGAACGCAGCTAGGGATACGTGGTTCTGGCGGCGTATCGCTATGACAGTCGTCATTGGCTCGGCAGCGGTCGCCGCCGCCGCCGTTTTCGTGCCCTCGCAGACGGTTCTGGCAGCGATCGTTGCAGTGGTCGCCATCGGTCTTACAGCAATTGGAGCCGAGGTGAACCGACGGCGAGACGAGGTTAGAGAGGCGCTCGCGGTTGCGGATGAGTGGAACGCATATAGGCGGGCAATACTCGCCGAGGTGATTGGCCATCAGTACGGCCTCGAACTCTTCCTCGACTGCGTCATACCTGCCTATTTGCGCCGAGGCGAGCGGCCTGACCCTCTAACTAACTGTGGCTGCAAGCTGGGTACATATCGCACGGCCGCCTACGTCAGCATCAGTCCGAAGCTCCTGGGCCGCGCAGAGTTCGAGGACGTTGTCCTGTGCTACGAGCTAATCGACAGCATGAACAGTCGCGGCGCGAAGGTGATAGCCGGCGACGTCATTGACAGCATCCGGGCGCTAGGCCTATCTATCCGCATTGTGGAAAGGCTCATATCTACTCCCGGCGTCATCGATGGAGCCGGCCCAGGACTGCTCACCAGTGTGCAACATCTCGCCGATGCCAAGGAGAGCTACGAGCTATTCCGTGGTCTGGCGGGCCTTCGCTTGCGTCACCTCCGCACCTTGCTGCGAGAGTCCGAGACCGAGGACCTGCGGCGGGAGGCGGGACGTGATGCGGTGGATAGGGCCCTCTTGGAATATGGGCTTGATCCTGCGGAGACTGCGAAGGAGATTGCGAGAATACCGTCGGCGGTTCGGTTGGATCCCGGGCAGCGTTGGCGGGTCTACCTCAGAATCAGCGAGAGTTGGCCTCGCCCAGATAGAGACTAGCCCGCCGACTTCTCTTTACGGCTTCAAGCGGAGCCTCACTCGCCAGTCACATTTATGCCGGCGAGCTTGTTGTCGGGCTCGGCAGGTCTGCCCGTCGGCCCAACACTATCTACCCATCGTGCCGACGTCAGCCAACGGGTGAGACTGCGACGGCGGTCTCTAACGATGGAGGGACGGGCTCGGTCGGCAGCTCGCCGATACTCACGATTGCGGAGGGACCGCGCCGCGCGCACGCGCGCGTGCGATGCCGAATTGTGCCGATGGCCGTCGCGGCTTGACCGTCCCAACTCCGGTCCGGGTCGTCAATTCGCCTCAAGCAAGGACCGGCATGCCGAGGAACGTGCGCGCCTGGTTGACGTCTGTCAGCCACTCGTCTTTCAGTTGTCGGGGGGCGCTCGAGCTCCGGTACGTGCGTCGCCGCTCCCCGTTCCACAGGTCGCTCAGGATTTGCAGGGCGTTTCGGGCACACGCCTGCTGGCCAAGCGGCAGCCCGAGAATGTCCACGCCACCCGTGAGCTGTGCACCCGTTGCCGCGGCGAGACCGGCGAGGACGTCAACCTGCGCCGAGAGCAGGACGAGATTGCGGTGGTAGCAGCCCAGTGATTCAAGGCCCACCGTCTGCGCCTTCTGCGGATACCACACGACGCGGGCGCGATTCGTTGCATAGAGGATGTGTGACACGGGTGGACGTCGCGACTTGGAAAGCGCGAGATCTGTCGATTCTGGCGGCTGCACGGTCGCGGTCCGCCAATTCAGGTTGGCGAGCGCGATCCCGTCCAGCGCGAGACGCGCGTCGTTGGAGGTCGAAATCGCCGGATCGACGTCCCTGGTGGTGATGAAAGTAGCCACTGTAAACGCCTCCGGTGCGGGCCCCGCTGCTCCGGCAAGACCGAGCACGGATTGGCGAACGATGTCGACGCAGGTGGAACCTGCGGTGTCCCAGTTCATCGGCGGGTCGCTGGCCACCTGAACGCGCCTCGGGGCGACTCGAAGGGCGATCGCCTCGTTGGCCGCCTCCGCCATTGTTAGCGGCCCGATCGCGTCGGCCGTGAGCGCGACCGCGTAACCTCCGGGCACAACGAACGCCTCGGCGAACAAGCGGAACGCGCCCGTGGTGTCGGTGGGTCTCGGCCTTGCAGCCCACCGCAACGGGACCAGGGCATTCCATGCGGCCGACGCTGTCACGTTGCCCCCGTCGGTCCCGCCGAGGTAGCGCTGCCACATCTTCTGACCTTTGGGCCGGGGCCACGGCACCGTCAGCGGTGAGATGCCCTTTCGCGCGGCCTCGAACGCCCGTATGTAGCCGGCCTCATCGCCGATAGCCGCCCCGGGCTTGGCGTTCGCGCCCGGGTCCGCCTTGGCCGAGAAGATGTCGAGGGTGGTCTGTGACCAGATGGTCGAGATCCGCAGTTCAAGGATGGTTCCAGTGCCCGGCGGATCTTGACCGGCGCCGTTCGTCATCGCTATCCTCCACTGGACTTTGTTGGAGCGCCCGACTGGGCGGTCCAACAGCCGAGCGGTCTTCAAGGAAGCCGCTCACCAACGCGAAGGGCAGTTCCGCCGTCATGGTGGAACTGCCCATCTCGTTCTCATTCCCTGACCGTGAGCACGACGATGCGGTCCATCGTCGGCGAGCTCACGAGCTTGTCGGACATCAGCCACGCCGGGACGCGAACGGTGCTCGGCCCCACCTGGGACCACTTCAGAGTTGCCCCGGCCCCTATTGCCCGCTTGAGCAACGCGGGAAGGTCGGCCGCTAGGGCACCCGGGGCAAGGGCGCCTTCCAGAGCCCTGCGACTCGGGTCGGCGGCAGGTTCGATGGGAAACTCCGCCTCGATGCCCGGGAACACGCAGACCAGGGTTGGTGTTGCGGGGATCGCGCTATCTGCAACGAAAATCGTCTCCGTGGGTTTGCCATCCACGAGGCTTGTCCTGGGCAACACCACAGACAGCCCGGCTCGGCCAAGCTTGGTCACGACGTCGAGCGGCTTGTCGGTCGCGTTTATGACGTACCGGCGCCGATGCCACCAGGCCCTCGCGGTGGCGACGCCCACCTCTGCCGCCCACCAGGCCAGCGCAAGGATGACCCCGGCCACCACGGCCATGCCCCACGACAGCATGATGTCGTACAGGCCGTACGCGCCGATTAGCGAGCGTCCGGTGAGCTGTGTGTAGAGAGACGTCAGCAGCAACCCGAGCGGAACACCGAGCAGCCACAGCCGCTTGTCCGTCTCCGTGAGGCTGCCAGCCGTGCCGGTTCGCACGAACGGCAACGCGACGATCAGGATTGCGACGAAGACGAAGCCGGGGACGAGGGGGACGACCGGTGCGCCGATGAGGGCAAGGATGGTGTCCTGCCCGAAGATGGCGACGGTGACCGTCTGACTTAGGACAGCCGACGCCGAGCGAGGCGTGGGCTGCGGCGCTGTCGCGCCCGACGCGCCCGGGCTGGCCTCTGGCGTCTGGCCCTGCGCAGACACCTCGAAGACGAGGGCACCCTTGCCGGGCTGAACCGACAGTTGCGTGGAGACATCGATCGCGTAGGTCCGTGACTGGCCGACGGGAAGAACGTTCGGGTCCGAGGTGGAGGCCGGGTTCAGCGTCACGCCGGGCGGGGCATGCCCGGTGATGTCGATCCTTGTGATCGACTCCCGCGAGGTGTTCGCGACCGTGACATAGACCTTGCCCTCGTCCCGGTCCGTCAGCGCATCGAATGGAGCCACGAGCCCGAACGAGGCGAGCGCCGGCGGATCCGTCGGCTGGGGTGAGGCCGTTGCCGCCGGGGCCGCAACCAGTTCCACCTCCAGCGTGACCACTTCGTGGGCCGCCGCGGTGAGGTCGTGCCGGTCGTATTCAAGGTAGATCGTGGCTTTCGCGCCATCGGCCGGCTTCGGCAACGAAAGGGTGACGTCCCAAGTTGCATCGCTCGACGCGGCGAGTGTGGGAGTCGCCGAGTCACAGGATCCCGTCGTGGCAGCGTCCGGGGAGAGGCGCGTAACGCAGACTGTCCCAACCGTCGTCGTCTCCGTCAAGGTGAGCCCGGTGACCTCGGAGGTGGACGCGTTCCGCGCGATCAGCCGGGTGCGGGCCGTTCCATCGGCGTCAATCTGGAACGCCGAAGGCACCACGGACACGGAAATCGCCGGGACCGCAGGGTCGGCCGCAACGGCCGTGGTCAATGAGAACAGGAACGCGACCAGGGCCATGCCGATTCCGGCCGCCGCCGTGCCCGCTGTGATCGAACCGTGGCGCTTGAGCGAGGCCCTCAATGTCTCCCCTCCTGCGTCAACCCATTCTCGGTGCCGCCGTCAAGTCCGCATGAACGATTCCCGCGGAACAGCCAACCTATCGCGGGCATCGGCACAATCGGCACCCTCGCGCCTGCGCCTGTCGGCTGCATTGGTCGCCCCTTGACCTCGCGCCGCATGTTGACAGGT
>CAYTTF010000210.1:0-8561 GCA_964440665.1 uncultured Myxococcales bacterium
TGGACGCAGCCCTTGTCGATGTCATCCGCCCGGCGATCGAGCTCAGCCTCCCACTCGGGACTGAGCTCGCCGTAGGTACTGTCCTATAGGCTCCCCAAGATCTCTTCGGCGACCTCGGCGCGGACTTGCGGATCGAGCTTGAGCGCGGCCTCGACGATCTCTTTGGCGGCGGCAGACATGACACCTCCGAGTGTACCTCCACGAAGACACGAGCGACAAACCCGTCATGCACCAAAAGCCTGGCCGAGGGTGCGTCTTGCCGCGTGCGCATGTTCACCCCAGCGGAGCCTCAGCGCGACGGCGGCTTCTCTATTGTCGCGGGCAGGAGGTCCCGCCCCAGCACCGTCTGCGACCTGACGTAGCGTTCGAGGGCGTCGATGGCCTTGGTGTACATGGCGTTGGCGTAATACGAGCGGCCCAGGTAGTAGAGCGCCTCGGGGCGGCGGGCGGCGAACGTGGCGTCGTCGCAGAGCGCTTTCAGCTCGTCGATGGCGTCGCCGTAGAACTCGGCCTTGTAGTCGAGGAAACCGACGAGCAACGAGAAATCCTGACCGAGCCCGGTCCAGATCTCCTCCGGCCAGCGCTCGATGGCCTTGTAGCCGGTCGCGTAGCGCCGCGCGCGGTAGGCGGCCACCACGTCGGGATACTCTTCCTTCACCTGCGCGACGTACTCGGGGTGCGCGGCGGCGAGCTTCGCCGGCACGACCGGCAGCGCCAGCTCCTCGCCGGGCGCGAGCGGAATCTCCGGATCGCGATCGAGTCGCGTCGAGACCAGGTCGATCAAGAGCCGGGCGCGCTTGGCCTCGGGCGGATCCCCGGCCGCCTCCGCGCGGCGGGTCCACAGCTCCGCCTCGCGCGCCTTGCCGTGCGCCAGCAGGCTGCGCCCGAGCAGCCCGCAGCGCGCGGCGCGATCGGGCCCGTCGTAGCCGCGCACGATCTCCGTCAGGCGCCCATAGGGCCACAGCGGGCCGTAGACCTTGGCCAGATACGGATCGAACTTGGTGTAGCCCAGCAGATCGCGCGGCGCCGCGAACTCGATGCGCGCGTTGTCGTCGGTGTTGATGGGCGCGCCGGCCGTGAACGACTCCAGCTCCTCGGGCGTGAGCAACAGATACGCCAGCACGTCGTGGGGCGAGTTGAACCCGCCGCGCCGCGCCTCGGCGCGCGTGGTCGGATCGCGGAACGCCCGCTCCAGCACGTCGATGTCCAGCGGCAGCGGCTTCATGCTGCCGACCAGGATCGTGTCCGACGACAGATCCTCGGCCGCAAACACGTACACGTACGGGAACGCCTCGCGGACCGTTCCGTAGATCGTCTTGATGTTCCAGGGCGCCATCTCGTACAGCTGCGCCCACTGGCAGAAGATCCCGTCCGGCTTGAGGCGCGTCTTGACGCTGCGGAAGTACTCGCGCGTGAACAGATTCGACACGCCGGTCAGCCAGGGGTTCGACGGCTCGCTGACGATGACGTCGAACTGGTCCTTGCGCTGGGTCAGGAAGTTGCGGCCGTCGCCCGCGCGCGCCGTGACCTTGGGATTTTCCAGCGGCCGGTGGTTGTCGTTGGCGAAGAAGCGCGAGGCCCGGTAGATCGCCGGCTCCAGCTCCACCACCTCCAATGAGGCGATCGGGTACTGCGTGATCGCGCCGGCCGTCACGCCCGAGCCGAAGCCGACCAGCGCCACCTTGGGCGGCGCCGCCCCGCCGTAGAACAGCAGCGGCAGCAGGCCGACGACGATCTGGGTCGGCATGTCGGCGTCGTTGGAGGCGTCGACCTTGCCGTTGTTCTTGAGCGAGTAGGTCTTGGCGTCCCACTGGTCGACGCTGACCGTGGTGGCAATGCCGTCCTCGTAGAACACCAGCTTGGGGTCGTGCCAGAAGTGCTTGCGGATCTTGCGGCTGATGTACTCGCGCGCGATCGACAGCCGGAAGAAACCCGAAGAGAAGCTGACCAGGTCCCACCGCGGCAAGATCAGACCCAGCAGCGCCAACCCCACCGCGGCCCCGATACCCGCGTTTCGCCGCCGGCGCGGCAGGCCCGGCGAGACCCAAAACAGATACGCCGCCAGCGCCAGATCGAACAGCACGGCCACGTAGATCCCGCGCTGCAGGCCCAGCTTGGGCAGCACCACGAACCCCGACAGAAACGATCCCACGATGGCGCCGGTGGTGTTGAGCGCGTAGGCCCGCCCCACGTCGCGCCCCACCGAATCGAGTCCGCCCGCCGCGACGCGCATGGTGAGCGGAAAAACGCCACCCATCAGGATCGTCGCCGGCAGGATGATCATGCAGGCCATCACGAACTGGCAGGCCAGGATCGTGTCGACGGCGAAGCTGGTCGACTGCAAGAGCCAGGTGAAGACGTACGGCATCTTGTCGGTGAGCAGGTAGGTCGCGCCCACCGCGGCGGCGGTCCCCAGATGCAGCGCCGCCAGCCAGCGCACCGGGTGTGGCGTCCGCTGACTGGCCCGCCCGAACACCGCGGCGCCGACGCCCAGGCCGACCAGGAACGCCAGCAGGATCAGCGTGAACGAAAAGATCGAAGAGCCCAGCAGCACCGCCAGCGCCCGCGTCCACAGCACCTGCAGCGTCATGGCGGTCGCGCCGGAGACCGCGAAGGCGCCCAGCGCCGCGCGCCGCGCCCGATCGTCGAGCACCGGCATCGCGGGCAAGGCCGGGGACTCCAGATTGGCCTCCGCGGCTGCCGCGTCGAGGCGCTCGTCGATCGAGATCCCCTCGTCGGCCTGCGCCGGCAGGTATCGACGCGCGAGCAGGATGGCCGCCGCCAGCGTCAGGTTGAACGAGGCCGCGGTCACGTTGGTCCAGCGCAGACCGAAGGAGGGCAGGAAAACGAATCCCGCGAAGAACGCGCCCGCCACCGCGCCGAAGAGGTTCACCGAATACAGCGTCCCGATGCGCAGCCCGATCCGCCGCAGCTCCCAGGGCCGCGTCACGAAATGGCGCGCCAAAAACGGCAACGTCGCCCCCATCAAGGTGGTCGGCACGATCAGCAGCGCCGCCGACGCGGCGAACCGCAGGAACGACAGCAACGCATAGCGATCGCCGAACGCGCTCCAGAGCCCCCGGTTGAGCCCCGGGTAGGCCATGATCACCAGCGGCACCAGCAGCGCGTAGACGCCGATCCCCGCCTCGGCCAGCGCATAGGCCCGCACCGGGTTCTTGAGCCGATCGGCGTACTTTCCAGCCAGATACGACCCGAGGCCGAGCCCGCCCATGAAGGCGGTCAGAACCGTCGACACCGCCAGCGTCGTCGACCCGAAGACCAGCGTCAGCATGCGGGTCCAGAGCATCTCGAGGATCAACCCCGACGCACCGGACAGGAAGAAACAGGCCAGCACCACGACCCGCATGGGGCCGGCACTCTACACCGGGCGGCGCAATTCCGGCCGCGTGATGCTGGCCATTGACGGTGGGGGCCGAGACGCGTCTATTCGGGGGCAACCGGACGCGGCGCATGGCAGTCAAACCTCCCCACACGACGATGCTCGGCGTCACGGCAATTGAAGGGCTACACCTGGCGCCGGCGGAGGGAACGCGGGTGCAGCTCGACGATGCCGCTCTGGTCGCCGCCATACAGAGGACCGATCCGGGCAGCCGGGAGGCGCTCTACCACCGCTACAAGCGGCGGGTCTTCGGCCTGGCCCTGCGGATCGTGGGCTCGGTCGACGCCGAAGAGGTGGCGCAAGAGGCGTTCATTCGGATCTTCCGGGGGCTACCGAAATTCCGCGGCGACGCGGCGCTGTCGACCTGGATCTACCGGCTGGCGGTAAATGCGGCGCTCTCGCACCGAACCCGGCGCGCGGCGGCGCGTTTGCCGATCGAGGAGGCGCAGGCCGCACAAGGCGGCGAGCCGCTGACCGCGGAGCCCGCGCGCGGCGACGCCGTGCTGCGCGCGCGGTTGGAACGCGCGCTCGTGCGCCTGCCGACCGGCTACCGCACGGTGATCGTCCTGCACGACGTGGAGGGGCTGGAGCACGAAGAGATCGCGTCGATCCTGGGGTGCCACGTCGGGACCTCGAAGTCTCAGCTGCACAAGGCGCGGGGAAAGCTGCGCGAGATCCTGGCCGCCGACGGCATCACCGCGGGGACGTTGCAAAATGGCTAGCCGGGATAGCGGCAAGGTCGAGGGTTGCGCGGTCTATTCGGCCGAAACGCTGTCGGCGTTCGTCGACGGCGATCTGCCCGCCGCCCTTGCGCAGGCGGTGCGCACGCATGGGGCCGGCTGCCCGCACTGCGCGGCGGTGCTGGCCGAGCTTGCGGCGATGGTCTCGGCCGCGCGCGGTCTGGAGCGCCCGGAGCCACCGCCGACGCTCTGGCCCGCGGTGGCGGGTGCGCTGGAACGACAGGACCGTCCTTGGTGGATGTCGCTGCGCCTCTTCGGCACGGGCGCGCTGGCCGGCGCGGCGGCGGTCTCGATCGTCGCGCTCGGTCTTGCGTCGTGGCGCACCCACCGGGGCCCGGTCTTCGCGACCACGCCCGCCGCGGTCGCGGTCGCGGCGGCGGATCCGCTGCTGGCCGAGGCGGAGGCGGAGTTCGCGCGCGCCGCCGCCGCCTACGAACGCTCGATCGAAAAGCTGCGCGGTCTCCTCGCGCGCGAGGAGCCGCGCTGGAGCGCCGAAGAGCGCGCGCTGTACGCCGAACGTCTGGTCCAGCTCGACGAGGCGATCGCGCGTTCACGCGATCTGGCCCGGCGAAACCCGGGCGACAGCACCGGAAACGAACAGCTCTTTGCGGCCTACCAGCAGAAGATCGCGTTCCTGGCCGCGGCCGTTCATCGCGGCGGCGCCTGGACCGGAAGCGGACGCGCCGCTGGAAATGTCGGCACGCCATGAACCGCGCGGGTTGCGTCCTGGCCCTCGTGCTCGGCCTCGCGACCGCCGCGCCGGCCTTGGCCGGCGATCAACCTGGCTCCGCGCAACCTGGCTCCGCGCAACCTGGCTCCGCGCAACCTGGCTCCGCGCAACCTGGCGCCGCACAACCCGGCGCTGCGCAACCCGCCGGCACCGGCGAGGCGCTGCTGGTCGATCGCCGCGAGATCATCGTCCCCGCCCGCGGCGCCGAGATGGTCCGCATCGACAACCTGCTCGGGCGGGTCGGCATCCGCGGCACCGCGCGTCCCGGCGAGATCCACGTGGTGGCCGAAAAGCGCGCGTCGACCGCCGAGGCGCTGGGGCGTCTGCGGGTCCACTACACCTCCTTCGAAAGCGGCGAGGTGCAGATCGACACCCGCGTCGAGATCGGTGGGCGCGAGCGTTCGCTGCCGCTCGCCGGCAGCGGGATCGATCTGTGGCTGGAAGTGCCGCCCGACGTGGCGGTCGAGGCCAAGACCTTCGGGGGCGACGTGTCGGCCTCGGGGCTGCGCGCCGGTGCCAGGCTCGAAACCACCGGCGGACGCATCGGCGTCTCCGACGTGCGCGGCGGCGTCGTCACCCACCAGCTGCGCGGCGGACAGCGCCTGGCGGCCGTCGAGGGCGACGTCGATCTCGACGGCGTCGAGGGGGACATGGACCTCAAGGATCTCGCCGGTGGCCGCGTCGACGCGCGGGTGGTCGACGGCAGCATCCACGCCGACGACATTCGCGCGGGTTTCGTGCGCCTCGTGACCACCACCGGACAGATCGTCCTCATCGGCGTGATCCGCCCCGGCGCGCACTACGATCTGCGAAGCTACGCCGGCGACGTGCGGATGGTGCCGGTGGGCGAGTCGGCCCCGTTCGAGCTGCGCGCGCGCTCGGCGGTGCCGCTCGACACCAAGGTTCCGCTGCGCGGCGTTCGCCGCGACGGCGAGTGGCTGCGCGCCGATTACGTCGGCCGTCACGCCGCCGCCCACCCGCGCACCGCCCTGCTCGAGCTGTCGTCCGCCCTCGGCGGCGTGACCATCCAGATCCAGCCGAATTAGGTCCTTCGGACCCCTCCCGGGTTCCAAATAGGTGTTAACCTACGCGGTCGTCCGATGCGGATTGGCGTTTTCTCAGACACGCACGCGAACATCGAAGCCCTGGAGGTGGTCCTCAAGGCCATCGATGCGGAGGGTGTCGACGAGCTGGTCTGCATCGGCGACACCGTCGGCTACGGCGCCAGCCCAAACGAGTGCTGCTCGCTCATCCGCACCCGCACCGCGCACACCATTCTCGGCAACCACGACGCCGCCGTCGCCGGGCGCATGGACTACTCGTACTACTACCACGCGGCCCGCCACGCGCTGGACCTGCACTCGCGGCTGCTCACGCCCGAGAACATGCAGTGGCTCAAGAACCTGCCCTACGAGGTTCGCGACGGGGAGATTCACTACTGCCACGGGTCGCCGCTCAACATCGAGGAGTTCGACTACATCTTCGCCAAGGATCAGGCCGCGCAGTGCCTGGCGATCTGGGACGACCTGGCGCCGCTGACCCTGATCGGCCACTCGCACCTCTGCAAGTCGTTCGCGCTCTCGCCCGACGGCGTTCACGAGGTGGTGTCCGACCGCTTCGAGCTGCGCCCCGGCTGGAAGTACATCGTCAGCGTCGGCTCCGTCGGACAGCCACGCGACTACGATCCGCGCGCCAGCTACGTCCTCTTCGACACCGAGAAGCGCCTGTTCGAATTCCGGCGCGTCGACTACGACGTCAAGACCTCCGCCGAGAAGATCTTCGCCACCGACCTCGAGCCGAACTTCGGCCACCGTCTGTTCATCGGCGTCTGACGTGCGTCTGGCGATCTCGGCCGCGACTGCCGCCGCGCTGCTCGCCGGCGCGGTGGCGTCCCGGGCCGCACCCGCGCACGCGACCTGCCTGCAAGACGATCCGGTGCCGACGCCGGCGGGCTACGCGGGCTGGGAACGCTCGGCGCTGGTTTCGTGGGAAGAGGTGGAGCGGCACGGCGGCGTCGTGCCCGACATCGAGGAGGACCGCACGCAGGCGCCGCCCGCCTGGTGGCGTTACCCGAGCCCGATTCGTACCGCAACGCTGCTGGCGGCCGAGGCGAAGAACCCCAAGGGGCTCTACGAGGCGGTGGGGCGGGGCGATCTGCAGACCGGCGACATCGTCGTGCGCGCGACGGGGGCGGGCGCCTGCGGCAAGATGACGGTGGTCGCCGGGACCCTGCACGACGAGTGGGTGACGGTCGAAGCCGCCCCGGCGGAAGGTCAGGCCACCCGATCGAGCGATCCGATCTTCTTCGACGGGAAATCGCTGCGCGCCGAGGCGTTCGCCTACCGCATTCGGGTCAAGAAGGACAACTCGCTGGGCCACGTCCGCGAGCTCGAGCGGGATCTCACGCACCTCGAGCGGACGATCTCCGAGCGACCGCCGCTCGTCGTCAAGCGGGGCGCGGGCGCGGTCGACGAGAAGGTCCACGATCTCCTCGACGAGTCCTGGTCGCTCGCCGCCGATCCCGCCTTCGTCGAGGAGCGGCGCCTGCTGACCGGGCGCGCGCTGGCGCTGGCGGCGGCGCTCGACTGGCCCGCCGCTGCCGAGGAGGCGGCCGCCGTGCTCGACGACGTCCTCGGACGAGCACCGCTGCGCGCCGACGCGGCTCTCTCCCGCGTGGCGGTGCTGCTGCTGGCCGGAGACGCCGCCAAGGCCATCACGCTGGCGGAGGCCGCGACGGCGATCCCGGAGGTCTCGCCGCGCGTCCACTACCTCCTCGCCCGCGCGCTCATCGCCGCGGGGAAGGCGGCCGACGGCGCGGCCGAGCTGCGTCGCTTCCGGCAGGCCGATCCGTTCGACGCGCTGGCCGTTCGACTCGCTGCGAAATCCAGCGCCGGCGCGACGGTGCCGCTGCCGGCGGCGCCC
Source organism: uncultured Myxococcales bacterium (assembly GCA_964440665.1). Lineage (GTDB taxonomy): Bacteria > Myxococcota_A > Polyangia > Fen-1088 > Fen-1088 > JADGRB01. Next base: position 7,793 of record CAYTTF010000210.1, read on the forward strand.
GCACCGCCCGCGGATGGCCCCGGGTCGACGCTGCGCCTGTCGGCCACGCCCGAGCGCGCCGCGCTCGAGAGTCCCCGCTACGGGTTGGAGCTACAGTGGCCGATCGCCTGGCGCCTCACCGCTTTCGCCGCGACGCCCGAGAGCGGCCTTCTGATCGACTTCGCAACCGGGCGTGTCCTGCGCGACGACGGAGAGGCCGAGCGCGCGACCGTGGTGGTCCTGGTCCAGCACCCAGACGCCGCCGCGGCGGCCGCGCTGGTGCGCAAGGCCGGTCGCAACATGTTCCCCGACGCCAAGCTCAAGACGTTGTCGCCGCTGATTCCCGGGAGCCGCCGCGAACAGTTCCGCGAGCGGGCCGAGGGCGCGACCCACCAAGGCGAGGTGACCACCCTGGAACGGAACGGCACCGTCACCTTTCTGATTCTCAACGCGACCACCGCCAGCTACCCGAAGCTCAAGGACGAGTACGCGACCTTCGTCAAGAGCCTCGTGCTGGCGGGATCGACCGCGACGCGGTCAAGAGCGACGGCGCCGGCCGCGGCACCGAAAGCGACGACGCCAGCGGCACCGTCGCCCCCGCCTCCCCAATAGCGGCGCGCGCTACTTGGCCTTTGCGCGCGAGTAGATTCCGGTGAGCTTCGCTTTGCCGATCGCGTTGCCGTTGGCGTTGAAACCCACCATCGCCGCCGATGCGCCCGGCGGAACTTCGATCTTGTCGACCTTGAGCGCGAAGAGCGTGAAGTTGTAGTGGTGCTTGCCGCTGCCGGGC
>CAYTTF010000211.1:0-8501 GCA_964440665.1 uncultured Myxococcales bacterium
TGATGAGGACGTGCTCGCCGATCGAGCCGATGTGATCGAAGGCGACGCTCTCCAGCCAGTCGATTCCGATGTGGATCCGTTCGGCCGCCTCCTTGCGCCCGGGCAGATCGAGATCCTTGCCGCGCGGCGCGCCCGAGCCGACGAAGACCGCGTCGAAGCGTTCGGAATTGCCTGGCTCGAGCAGCGCCTTCAGGCTCTGCACCGGCGTGCCGTAGCGGACCTCCACGCCCATGTCGACGATCATGGCGATCTCTTCGTCGAGCACGGCGGCGGGCAGCCGGAAGCTGGGGACGTTGGTCCGCATGAGGCCGCCCGGTCGCGTGTTCTTCTCGAACACGACGACCTCGTAGCCGAGCGGCATCAGATCGTTGGCCACCGTCAGCGAGGCGGGCCCGGCGCCGATGCAGGCGACGCGCTTGCCGTTCTTGGTCGCGGGCGCCTTGGGGAGCCGCGCGCTGATGTCGCCCTTGAGATCGGCGGCCACCCGCTTGATGCGGCAGATGGCGACCGGCTTCTCCTCGACGCGCACGCGGCGGCAGGCTGGCTCGCACGGGCGATCGCAGGTGCGCCCGAGAATTCCCGGGAAGACGTTGGAGTCGCGGTTCAGCAGGTAGGCGTCGTCGTAACGTCCCTGCGCGACCATGCGGATGTACTCCGGCACGTTGGTGTGCGCGGGACAGGCCCACTGGCAGTCGACCACCTTGTGAAAGTAGTCGGGGTTGCGAACGTCTGTAGGCTTCACTCGGACGAACTCACGAGCAGAAAAAATGAAGAGATAGACGACGAGCGTTCATGGGGAGCGGGGCCGGATCTACGCCGATGGAGGCGCGAACGCAAGCGGGGGCCAATTCGCCGAAAATGGTACCACGACGGCCGCGGAAAGCCATTTTTGGAGGTATGCGCTCCGATCTCCGGCGGCTCGACCGTACCCCTGGCGCGCGGGGCGTTTCCCGCGCAAGCTTCGGCCCGAAAAACAGGAAGTTCAACGGTACGGAAAAGGAGACGTCATGGCGCTTCACATCGGCAGCGTGGCCCCCGACTTCGAGCAGGACTCGACCGAAGGGAAGATCAATTTCTATCAGTACCTGGGCGACAAGTGGGGCGTGCTCTTCTCGCACCCCGCCGACTTCACGCCGGTCTGCACCACCGAGCTCGGCCGCGTCGCCAAGCTCAAGGGTGAGTTCGACAAGCGCAACGTGAAGGTGATCGCGCTCTCGGTCGACCCGCTCGCCTCCCACAAGGGCTGGGTGGGGGACATCGAGGAGACCCAGGGGACCAAGGTCAACTTCCCGATCCTGGCCGACGGCGACAAGAAGGTCGCCACGCTCTACGACATGATCCACCCCGAGGTGAGCGACACGTCCACCGTCCGCTCGGTCTTCGTGATCGACCCCAAGAAGAAGATCCGCCTCATCTTCACCTACCCGGCGAGCGCGGGGCGCAACTTCGACGAGATCCTTCGCGTCATCGACTCGCTGCAGCTGACCGACAGCCACTCGGTGGCGACGCCGGTCGACTGGAAGGACGGCCAGGACGTGGTGATCGTCCCGTCGCTGAAGGACCCGGCGATCATGAAGCAGAAGTTCCCCAAGGGCTGGAAAGAGATCAAGCCCTACCTGCGGATGACCCCGCAGCCGAACAAGTAACGGGGTCGCGGGGCTCCCCGCGCGGGCCGCGTGCTGGGGTCGGATGCGCACCGTGCAACACGCGGCGCGCGCTCCGACCGCTCGGCAGCGCCGTCGCGCTAGGCCCGGGCCGCCGCCCGCAGCAGGGCGGCGATCTCGGCGAGGCCGAGGCGACTCCCGGCGATGGTGAGCGGCGCCAGAGTCGTCTCGAGGAAGCCGCGCTGCTCGGCGTCGTCGAAATCCGCGAACAGAATGGCGGGGCAGGCGACGCCGGCCACGCGGAGCTGGCGCAATATCAAGATGCCTTGGGTCTCGGCGAGCCGGGCGCGCGTGCCGGCGTCGAGCGGGGTCGGCGCCGGGCCCCGCTCGTCGACCAGACGCTCGGGCGGCGTGCGGCGAAAATCGAGGTCCAGCAGCACCCCGGCGGCCCCAGCGGCGGCGGCCCGAGCTTCGGCCCAGTCCTGGGCGGGCAGGAAGTCGAAGGCGTCGCCGAGGAAGCGCCGGAAGCGCTCCACGTATTCGCTGCCGTCTTCGCACACCACGAAACGGGGCCGCCCGGCGCTCATAGCGGAAAGCAGGCTCCCACCAGCTTGGTGAGCGGCGCGGTCTCCGAGCGCACGACCAGGTGTCCGCGCCACTGGCGGGTGAGATCGCGGACGATCGCCAGGCCGCGGCCGCTCTCGCGCGCCTCGATCGCCTCCAGCGACAGCGGCGCCGTCGCGGCGTCGCCGACGAACAGCGTGACCGACTGGCGACCCGTGACATCGCGTTCCCGGTCGACGCGCACGATCACCCGCGCGTCGGTCTGTCCGGCCACGGCGGCCTCGGCGTTGCGCAGGAGGTTGGCGAAGATGGCACCGAGCGCGTCCTCCTCGACGGGGAAGTCGACGTCGAGATCGGCCAGTGAAAGACCGGGGGCGGTCCAGGGACGACCGGCCTGTCGGGTCGAGGCCTCGAGCGCGGCGATCCAGCGCGAGAGCATCGCCGCGTCGAGGCGGGTGCGCGGCCCCTGTCGCAGCAGCGCGGCCAGCTCGTCGGCGCGCGCGCCGCGGAGGCGGCCATCGATGGCGACGAGCTCGTCGCGGCCGTCGTGGGGTGGCACGCGCGGCAAGAGCAGCTCGGCGCGCGCCAGATCGCGCGCGAGCGCCCCGAAGATGGGCTCGCGCGCCAGTGGCTGCAGCGTGACGCCGGCGCCGCGGGCGGATTGCGTCAGGCGATCGTAGATGGCGGCGACGACCACCGAGGTCGGTCGTGGCTCGGTGAGCGCACGCTCGATCTCGGCGCGCGGCGCCTGGCCGTCGGCCACGGCGCCGAGGACGCCGGCGCGGTGCTTGAGGACGTCGTGGCGCAGCTCGCCGACGGCGCGCGCCACCTCGGGGTAAAGGCCCGGCCGCCGCCGCAGCGCAGAGGCGACGCTTCGGCCCCCCCAGCGACGGCGCGCGAGCAGGAGCGCCGCCAGAGCGGCCAGCGCGGCGCCACCCAGCTCGGTCCGGCGCCGCCGGTCGTTTCGCCCGCTCTCCTCTGCGCGCCGCGCCTCCGACCAGCGCTGGGCGGCCGCGCGCGCCTCGGGGAGCCAGACGTCGGCATCGGTGGCTTCCTGGGGCGCGAGCGCCAGCGCCCGCTCGGTCTTGGCGAGCGCGCTGGCCGGATCGCCGTCGGTGGCCGCCAGACGGGCCAGTGCCCAGAGCGCCGCCGGGATGCCGCGGCCGGCGGCGCGCCCGAGCGGCTGTCGATCCACCCGGCGCAGCTCCGCATCGTCGAGCCGCGCGTCGAGGCGGGCCAGGCGCAGCAGCGCGGCGGAATCATCGGCGGCGCTCGCCAGCTCGTAGCAGCTCCGCGCGTCGGCGCGTTGATCGGCGAATTCGTGGACGAGCCCGATCGCGAGCAGTCGATCGGATGGCAGATCCTGCGTGCAGGTCCCGCCGAGCGCGCGGAGCGCCGCGTCCGGCCGATCCTCCAGCAGGCGGATGCGCGCAACCAGTTGCGCCGACGGCCGTCGCTCGCGACTGCGGGCGGCCGGGCCGTCGGTCAGGCCGGCGCGCAACGCGCGGGCTTCGGCCAGATGCTCCGGGTTCGGCTCGCGCGCGATGTAGGCGACCAGATCGGCGAGCGCCCCGCCGCGATCGCCGGCGGCGGCGCGGGCCACCGCCCGCGCGAAACGCGCGTCCTGGACGTCCAGATCGACCGCGCGATCGATCCAGGGGGCCACCAGCGCCTCGGTGACGTCGGCCGCCCCGGCGCCGGTCTTGCCGAGCTTGCGCACGCCGGCCGCCAGCGCCCACAGCCCCGGACCGTCGTCGTGGAGCGCCTGCACGGTCGTCGCGGGGACACTGCCGGTGAGCGCATAGAGCGACACCGCCGCCGGTACGAACGGCGGTGAATCGGCGAGCGCCTGCTCGAGCAGATCGCGCCCCATGCCGATCGGATCGCCGACGTCGATCCACTCCTCGGCTTCCTGGTAGAGCGCGCGCGCTTTGTCCGACGGCGCGGCGACGCGCGCCGTGGGTGCGGGCGCCGCGAGCGAGCTACGCCGGCGCGCGATCTGCGCCCGCAGCTCCCGCAGGTCGGACCAGGCGGGCTCCAGCGCGAGCGCCTGGCGCAACGCCTCGTCGGCGCGATCGAGATCCAGCGCGCCGCCGTGGGTGGCCAGCAGGCGGCCCAGCGCCCGCCAGGCCTCGGCGCCGCCCGGAGCGAGGTTGACGGCGATCTCGAGCGCGCGGATCGCCTCGTCGACCCGCCCGGCCGCTTCGAGCGCCTTGGCGCGCGCGACCTCGGCGCGGGCCAGCGCCGGGGCGGGCGCCGGCCAGTCCTCGAGGGCGTGCGCCCGATCGTCGAGCGCGATCGCGTCCAGGAGATCGAGGACCCGCTTGCGCTGCACGCGGAGCAGCGGCGGCGCGTCGGCCGACAGCAGCGGATCGAGACGTGCGCGCGCGTCGGCCCCGCGCCCGACGGCGCGCTCGAACCCGGAGAGGGCGACGATCAGATTGAAGCGGCCCTTGCGATCGTCCTTGAGGGTGTCGAGCCCCTTTTCGAGAAAGGCGATGATCGCCTCGCGCCGCTCCCAGCGGCCGGGATCCTCCGCCAGCAGATCGGCGAGGTTCACGTAGGCATAGACGCGTTTCGGTTCCTTTTCGATCGCCCCGCGCAGGACGGCCTCCGCTTCCCCGCGCTGGCCGATCTTGCCGAGCGCGAAACCCCAGTCGGTTGCGTAGGCGACGTTCGACGGATCGTGGGCGGCCGCCCGCGCGAACAGGGCCGCCGCCTCCTCGAAGCGCCCGGTCTTGAGACGGGCCATCGCCTGCGCGTGCTCCACCCGCGCCTTGGCGTGCGCGCCCGCGGGCTCGGGCGGCGTCACCTCGGCCTCGGCCGCGGGGGCGGAGGTGGGGGCTGGGGCAGGGGGAGGCTCCACGCCGGCATCGGCGCTGGCGAGCCAAAAGAACAGGAGGCCGGCGGTCGTCACGACGGGCCGCCTCCACGCGGGCCCGCGCCGCGCAGATCGCGTAGGCGCAGACCGAGCTGGTTGAGGCGCAGGTGAACCTGGCGCGCCGATCCCCGCGGCCCGAGCAACTCCCGCGCCATCTTCTCCAGATCTCCCGCGCAAACTTCGTAGAGCGCCCGCAGGTACTGCCGCTCGACGTCGGCGGAGACGCGCGCGAAGCTGCCGGCGGCGCCGAGCTCGATCTCCACCCGTCGTGCACCCCCACGGTCGGGCGCGGCGCCCGGGCGACCGCGCCTGGCCGTCACCGCGCCGAGGAGACGCGCGATCAAGGGATCCGGAACGTCCAGGATGGCCGGCGCGCGTGCCGAGGTGTTGGCAGGCCTGGCGCCCGCGCCGACGTCCGCGGTGTCCAGATGCTGCGTCAGGCAGAAGACCAGCGCGCTTCCTGCCAGCAGCTTCAGCTCGCGATGGTTCCCGGGCCAATCGTGCGCGCCCATGCGCGCCAGCGATTCGCGGCTGACGAACAGGGAGAAGGCATCGCGCCGCGCGGCGACCGCACGGGGCCGTCCGAACACGAACGTGTTTTCCGCCTCCACGAAATCTTCCGGCGTGGGGAAGCGCGCCAGGTAGGCGCGCACCAGGGGTTGGAGCGACTCCGAGCGGAGCGCTTCGAGAAAGGCGAAGCGGACCAGGTCCGGGAGATCTTGCCGCCGCTCGCGCAGCGGCGGGACGCGCAGCCGGGTGGCCGGGTTGAGCCGCATGAAGAGATCGGCGCGGAAGCGCCCCGCGTGCACCAGCGCCTCGACGTCTTCGTGGGTCGCGGCGACCAGCTTGGGCATCGCCGGCCGAGGTCGCGTGTCGCCGAGGCGGGTGACCGTACCGCGCTCGAGCACCAGCAGAAGCTGTCGTTGCAGCTCCAGGTCCAAGTTGGCGATCTCGTCGAGGAACAGCGTGCCGCCGTGGGCCTGCTCGAAGACGCCGGCGTGATCTTCCACCGCGCCCGTGTACGCCCCGCGCCGCGTGCCGAACAGATGCGCGGCCAGCAGCGCGGGCGGCATCGTCGACAGATCGGTCACCACCAGCGGTCCCTTGGCCCCCGACCGCGGGTGGATCACGTGCTCCGCCAGAAAGCTCTTGCCGGTTCCCGTCTCCCCTTCGATGAGCAGCGGGAGCGGCGATCGCGCCAGCATCTCCAGCTGCCGCCGCAGCTCCGCCATCCCGGGCGCGCGCCCCCAGAAGATCGGCCCTTCCTGGACGCTGTGCGAGAGCGCCAGCGCGCGCGAGATCTCCGCGGCCAGGCTTCGGCTGTCGACCACCTCGTTCTCGCAGAGGTAGACCAGCGGGTCCTCGGGACGCTCGGCGCCGAGATCCGACCCGGTCGTCGTCAACATGACCACCGGCAGGGTCGGGTAGGTCGCCCGCAGCTTTTCTAGAATCAGCAGGCCCTGCCGCCGCCGCAGGCTCTCGACGGCCGTGCGACGCGCCTTGGCCTCCGTCGGCAGATCCGATTTGTCCTCGGGCAAGAGGCGCTCCTCGGGCAGCGCGAAATGCAGGTCCAGCACCACCAGATCGGGAAGCGCGGGCTGGCGCCCCAGCACCTCCGCGGCCTCCGCGAAGTCGTGCGCGCAGCGCAGCGGGCAGCCGCGGGTGCGCTCTTCGCACACCTGACAGGGGATGCGCCGGTCGCAGCGCGTGACCGTGTCGAACTGCGGGAGCTGGCGGTGGACCATCTCCACGGTCTGATCGCGATCGTCGATTACGAGGAGGCGGGGCACTTACGTCTTTGTCCCATCCAAGGATTGGGCCAAGGATTGGGCCAACGATCGGGCCAAGGATCGGGCCAGCTCGTCGAACGCTGCCTCCAGCGCCAGAACGCCGTCGACGTCCCCCGACTCGCCGGCCGCGATCGCCCGGGTGAGCGCCTCGCCGAACCGGGCCATCGCGGGACCGTCCGCCGCCGTCTCCGCCGTCACCTCGGCCGCCAGTGCCGCCCAGAGGGCCGCCGCCGTGGTCGGTCGTCCCTCCTCATCGATGAGGTTCGGCACCAGCTCCCCGGGGGCGGCCGCACCGCCGAGCTCTCGCCGATCGCGGGCCGACCAGAGCATCCGCTTGACCAGATCGTGCTGGAGGCGGGTCAGCCAGCGGGCGGTGGTCATGGTATCTATTCTATAGAAACAGATATCTAAAATATAGATCTTAGAAAAATCGGCGAGATTTCAGGCGTTGGCGCCCAGGCGGAGGTCGGCACGGCAACTGCAATTGTCGCTCGGCATGACCGGACTCGAATTCCTGATGTCGGCGAACGCCTTCGCGGGCGAGCGCTTCACCCTCCCCGCGGCGACGCTCGATCTCGGCCGCCGCATCGTCAACCGCGAGGCCGTCGACGGCCCGACGCCGGCGTCGCCCTTCAGGGGCGGCGAAAACGTCTACGCGCACACCACCATCTCGGGCCACGGCGCCGGCTTCATCGAGCACGTGTGGACCCGGGACGGCGTCGAGATCGCGCGTCACTACATGCCGGTGGGCGACGACCGCCGATGGCGGACCTGGTCGCGCCATCGCCTGGAAGCCGGCGCCTACATCGTCGAGGTGTTCGCTCCCGACGGCCGCCGCTTGGCCAGGAAAACCTTCACCGCGTTCTGACGTCCACCGCCCACGCCACCCCGAGGAGACACCAAATGGAATCGTTCAAAGATCGCTTCAAGAAAACCGCCTTCAAGATCTACGTCTTCGTGCGCGCCGCCTGCGCCGCGCTGGTGCTCGGCTGCATCGAGGTCTTCGGCAGCCCGCGCGGCCGCCGGTACATCGCCGGCGCGGCGCTGACCGGCACGTTGCTCCTGCTCTTCTTTCGCCCGCCGGTTCAGGTGGTCCCCGCCGGCGAGATCGGGATCCGCATCAACCGGTTGACCGGCGGCATCGGCGTGGTCCCCGAAGGCCCGACGCTCATGGTGCCGCTGGTGCACGAGCTGCGCCGGTACCCGCTGCGCGATCAGGTCTATCGGCCGCAGGCGAGCGCCAGCGCCACCGACGCGGCCCCCTTCCAGACCGTCGAGGGGCTCTCGGTCGGCGTGGCCGTAACGGTCCGCTATGCGCTCGATCCCGCGCGGATCGGCGAGGTCGCCAAGCGTCTCCCCACCAACGTCGGCAGCGATCTGATCGAGCCGATCGTCGACGGCGTCCTGCACCGGGCACTGTCGAGGCACACGGTGCGCGAGATCTTCAGCGACAAGCGCATCGAGATCCAGGACGACATCGAGACGGAGCTGCGCACGCTGCTCGGCAAGGACGGGATCACGGTGCGGTCTCTCTACCTCGGCCACGTCGATCTGCCGGCGCAGTACCGCGAAGGGTTGGAGGGGATGCTCGCCGAGGAGCTGGCGACCGAGAAGATGCGCTACACGCTGCAGCTCAAGGAGAAGAAGGTGAAGGAGTCGGAG
>CAYTTF010000212.1:0-8496 GCA_964440665.1 uncultured Myxococcales bacterium
GACGGGGCGGCCGATGGCGCCGGGGGTGGGTGGGTAGCCCAGCGCCCACAGGGTGGTCGCCGCGGTGTCGACGGTGCTGATGGGGCTGCCGATCCGGTGTCCCGCGCGGACGCCGGGGCCCCAGGCGATCCAGGGGATCAGGCGATCCTCTTTGATCTTGCCCGAATGGTTGTGGCCGTGGCCTCCGTGATCGGCCGAGATGATGAAGAGGGTGTCCCGATCGAGCCCGGCCGCCGCGGTCGCGTCGAGGAGGGTGCGGAGGCACCGGTCGGTGTGCCGCACAGCTTCGAGCTGAGGGTTCGACATCCAGCCGTCGGAGTGACCCAGATCGTCGGGATCGGAGAAATGAATGAACTCGATCTGCGGGCGCTTTTCGACCAGGTACTGGGCCGCCTCCTCGACGACCTTCTTGCAGAAGTAGCCCGACCGCGAGAACACGTCGACGGAGCCGGGGTGCGCGATGTGCTCGAGTTTTTTCTTTCCAACGAACGCGGCGGCGCCCATGCCGCTCTGCTCGGCGGCGTCGAAGATGGTCGGCACCTGGATGTAGCCCCGCTCCGGCTTCCACGAGTTCCAGTAGAGGCCGTGCTGTTTGACGTCGAACCCGGAGAGCATCGCCGCGTGCGAGGGGAGGGTCGAGGCGCGACGAATGGTGCGGGCCTGGAGCGAGTAGGCGGCGTGCTTCAGGATCTCGGCGTGCACCGGCGGCAGGACGTTCATGAGCGCGTCGGGGCGCAGGCCGTCCTCGCTGATGATCACCACGTGCTGGATCCGGAGCCGCCGCGCGGGCGGCGCAGGCGGGACCGGGACGGTCGGGGGCCGCAGGACGGCGACCGCCGGGGGCGGCGGCGCCGGCTGTCGGCGTTTGCATCCGGAAAGCGGCAGCGCGAGCGCGGCGCCGACGAGGACCAGCGTCGCGAGGCGCATCACCCCGCGAGCCCGCGCGAGGACGCGGTGTCGTTCCTTGGAGCGCCCCAAGACGTGTCTGACCAAGGGTGCCACCACGACCGAGCGTAACAGACGGTCTTGCGCCTTTTCCAATTTGCCTTAACCTTGCGGCATCCGAACGTCTCGTCCGCCGCCGGCTGTTTGTCGCCAGGCTCTTCGCTTTCCGCGCTTCGCCGCTCTCTGCGCCCTGCTGCTGGGCTGCGCCCATATCGAGGCGCGCCCGTGTACGAGCGACAAGGACTGCAAGCTCAACCGGCTGTGCGATGCCAGCCGCTGCGTCTGGCCGGCCGATGCCTCACGCCCGGCGGGCAACGGAAGCTCGACCGCGACGGCGTCGCTGCCCCTTCCCCAGTATGCGGTCGAGCCCGCGCAGGCGATGTTCCGCTTCGGGCCGACCCATCGGGGTCGGTCGCCGTTCGTTCTCCCGGCCATCAAGCCGGCGATCTGGTGGGCCTTCCAGACCGGCGGTCCGATCGTCTCCTCTCCCGCCATCGCGGGCGACGGCTCGGTCCTGGTCGGGTCGCAAGACGGCAAGCTGTACGCCCTCGGTCCCGACGGGACGCTCAGGTGGTCGTATGCGACGGGGGATATCATCTTCAGCTCGCCGGCCGTGGCGCACGACGGGACGATCTATATCGGTTCCGACGATGATCACCTTTACGCGGTGTCGCCGGGGGAGGGGAAGCCGCGCTGGATCGTACAGCTGGGCGCCTGCCCGCAACGCGTCGGGATCGGGCCAGAGGCCAGCCGCTGCGACGTCGACGCCGGGCCGACCATCGGTCCGGACGGCGTGGTCTACACCGGTGGCGATGGCCTGGCCGCCATCAACCCGGACGGCTCCCTGCGCTGGCGTTTTCCCACCAACGGGCACGTGTCGTCGGCGCCGGCGGTGCTGCAGGACGGAACGGTGGTGGCGGGCTGTCAGGACGACGTGCTCTACGCCGTCGGGGCGAACGGACAGAAGCGCTGGGATTTCCGGGCCGGTGGCGACATCGAGCCCGCGCCGGCGATCGGCGACGACGGAACGATCTACATCGGCTCCGACGATCACAAGCTCTACGCGATCTCGCCCGAAGGGACGCTGCGCTGGGCCTTCACCACCGGCGCCGACGTTCGTTCGTCGGTGGCGATCGGCAACGGGATCATCTATTTCGGCTCTTTCGATGCCCAGCTCTACGCTGTCCACCTGGACGGAACGCTGGCCTGGTCGTTTCGCGCGGGCGATCGCATCGTCTCTTCACCGCTCATCGACGCGCATGGCGCCATCCTGTTCGGCTCGCAGGATGACCGCCTTTACTGTCTCGAGCCCGACGGCCATCTGCGCTGGTCGGTGGAGCTCGGCGGCGACGTCGACAGCTCCCCGACGCTCGCGGCAGACGGCACCATCTTCGTGGGCTCGGATGATCACAACCTCTACGCGTTACGCGCGCCGAGCGGATCTCCGCCCATGGGAAAACCCTAGAGGAACATGACACTGGAAAATCTCCCCTCCGGCCCGAGCCACTCGGGCCCATCGGCCCGGACGCTATCCGGGCGAATCAAAATTCACCCCGCGGGCTACGGCTTCGTGGTCCCCGATGACAAATCCGAGGACGTCCACGTCTCGGCCCGCAACCGTGGCGCGGCGATGGACGCCGACACCGTCGAGATCGAAGCCTGGCCCGGTGTGCGCGGCATCGAAGGGCGGGTGCTGCGCGTGGTCGCGCGCGGCCGCGCCAAGATCACCGGCCAGCTGGCCCGCATGGGGCGACAGCAGGTGCTGCAGCCCGACGATCCGCGCATCACCGGACCGGTGACCCTGAGTGGCTCGATCCCCGAGGCGAAAGACGGCATCGCGGTGGTCGCCGAGATCACCCGCTACCCCGATGTGCCCGACGGTGCGATCGAAGCGAAGGTGCTCAAGGTCCTGGGCGATCCCGATGACCCGCGCACCGAGGTCGAGAAGGTCCTGGCCTGCGCCGACGTCGACGAAGTGTTTCCGGAGGAGGTCGAGCGGATCGCCGCCGGCCTCGCCACCCTTGTGCAGCCGGGCGATCTGGCGGACCGGGCCGACCTGCGCCACATCCCGTTCACCACCATCGATCCCGAGACGGCGCGCGATTTCGACGACGCGGTCGCGATCGAGCCCTTGCCCGGCGGCGGGACGCGCCTCTGGGTCGCCATCGCCGACGTCTCGCACTACGTGCGCGAGGGATCGCCGGTCGACGCCGAGGCGCGGCGGCGCGGCTGCAGCATCTACCTGCCGAGCCGCGCGATCCCGATGCTCCCCGAGCCGCTCTCGGCGCGGATGTGCTCGCTGGTTCCCGAGGAGGATCGCCTGGCCATGGTGGCGCGCATCGATCTCGACAAGCAGGCGCGGGTCACGGGGCGCGATTTTTGCGCGGCGGTGATCCATTCGCAGGCCCGCTTCGATTATCCGGGCGTGGCGGCCGCGCTGGGCGGCGACACCCGCGGCAAACGCCGAAAGTACGAGCCGTTCCTGCCGGCGCTGCGGGCCATGGATTCGCTGGCGCGGCAGATGCGCGTGACCCGCCAGGCGCGCGGGGCGCTCGACTTCGATCTGCCGGAGCCGTTCGTCGAGCTCGACCACGACGATCCGCGGCTGGTCCGCGCGATCCGCAAGTCGCGCCGCGATCCCGGGGAGCGGCAGGCCTACTCGATGATCGAGGAGTTCATGCTGGCGGCCAACGAGGCGGTGGCCGTTAGCTTCCAGGAGCGCAACGAGGACACCGTGTGGCGGATCCACGACGCGCCCGATCGCGCGCGCCTGGAAGAGTTCGCGGTGCTGGCCGAGCACTACGGCATCGCCATCGACGTCGACGACGCGCGCACGCCCACGGGCCTCAAACGGGTGCTCGACCGGCTGCACGGCCACCCGGCCGAGAAGGCGCTTTCATTCCAGTTGCTCCGTTCGCTCAAGCAGGCGACCTACGACGTGGCGAACATCGGCCACTTTGGCCTGGCCTCGGCCGACTACCTGCACTTCACGTCGCCGATTCGCCGCTACCCGGATCTGATCGTCCACCGCCTCTTGAAATCGCGGCTGGCCGGGCAGGGCAAACCGGCGGGCGGCTTCAAGGTCGAGCCGGTCGACAAGGTGGCCTTGCAGAGGATGGCCGCCGAGGCGTCGTTCTCGGAGCGCCAGGCGATGGAGGTCGAGCGCGAGGTGATCGATCTCTACCGGGCGTTCTTCATGCGCGATCGGGTCGGCGATCAATTCGAGGGCACCATCTCCGGCGTGGCTGGCTTCGGCGTCTTCGTGGTCGTCGACGAGCCTTTCGTCGAGGGTCTGGTGCGCGTCGAAGCGCTCTCCGACGATTTCTACCTTTTCGATGAAGCGTCCTGCCGCCTGGTCGGGCGCCGCTCGGGGCGTGCCTTCGCGCTGGGCGACACGGTGCGCGTCGAAGTGCAGTCGGTCAGCGTGGTGCGCCGCAAGATCGACTTCGCGCTGGCCGACCACCTGGCTCGGCATCGCGGGCGCGACCAGCGGCCCGGTGGCCGCCGCCGCCGCGGGGGCGGGGCGGATCGGCCGGGGGCCGCGGGGCGATCGGGCGCGGGCGCGGGTGCCGGCGGGCGTGATCGCCGGTCGAGTCCAGACGCCCGCGGCAACAAGGGCCACGGCAAGCCGAAGAAGCGAGGTCGATGACGATGACGGTGACGACGGCGACCATCCGCGAGCGGCTGGAAGACGAGGAGGAGCGGATCCTCTCGCCCTTCGCCCAGAAGAGCCGGGCCAGCAAGGGGCGCGCGCGGCCCGAGCCGCCCGATCCGGTGCGGCCGATCTTCCAGCACGATCGCGATCGGATCATCCACTCCAAGGCGTTCCGCCGGCTGGCCGGCAAGACGCAGGTGTTTCTGGCGCCCGAGGGGGATCACTACCGCACGCGCATCACGCACACGCTGGAGGTGGCGCAGATCGCGCGCACGGTGACCCGCGCGCTCGGTCTCAACGAATCGCTCACCGAGGCGATCGTGATGGGCCACGATCTCGGCCACACGCCGTTCGGCCACGCCGGCGAGAAGGTGCTGGCCAAGCTGATGCCGGACGGCTTTCACCACGTCAAGCAGTCGATCCGCGTGGTCGAGAAGCTGGAGCGCGACGGGCAGGGGTTGAACCTCTCGGTCGAGGTGCGGGACGGCATCCTCAAGCACTCGAAGGGCAAGGGGCACATCATCTCGGACAACCCGAACCTGATGGCCATGACCCTCGAGGGACAGATCGTCCGGATCAGCGACATCGTCGCCTACGTCAACCACGATCTCGACGACGCGGTTCGCGGGCGGGTCGTCGATCCGGCCTCGGTCCCTGCGTCGATTCTCGCCATCCTGGGCCAGACCCACGGCGAACGGATCGCGCGGATGGTAAACGACATGGTGTCGGCGTCCCGGCTGGAAGACAAGCGCCAGATCCAGATGACCGACGAGGTGCTCGGCGCGCTCATCGCGCTGCGCGATTTTCTGTACGAGACCGTCTACGAGCGTCCGGAAATTCGCGGCGAGTTCGAAAAAGCGCAACGGATCATCAGCGAGCTGTGGGCGTACTTCAACACCCACGCGGACGAATTTCGCGCCCGGCACTGGCCCAAGGGGATCCCGGAATCCGATGGCCTGCCGCGCGCCGTCGCCGACTTCATCACCGGCATGACCGACCGCTACGCGCTCCGGGTCTACGAAGAGTACTTCCTGCCCCATCGATGGCCGGTCTATTAGAACAGGAACCCTGGAAGGGTTCCTGCGACCTCCCGCGATGAGCACCGGCGGGCAAAGCCCGCCTTCGCTCACGCGATACGTTTACAAACATATAACGGCGACGAAACCCGTCGTTAACCGGTGGTGGGCTAGGGTCAGCTCGGCTTCGATTTCTCACCCTCACTGAGCTCATACATGCGGCTGGTCGGATCCGGTTTGCGCGTCATGGTGGTCACCCTCGACCCGGGGCGAAACGCGTCGCAAACCGACTCTCCCGCGGCGCTTCTCCGCAGCTTGGGCCACGACGTGACGGTGGTCGGCTACGACCTCGCCGAGCTGGATCCGCGGGCGGCGGTGGCGGACGTCGCCGTCGTCGAGGCGGGCGAGCACCTGGAGATCGGCCGGCACGCGATCAAGCGCCTCCGCCAGCGCCCGGATCTGGTGGCGGCGAGGATTCTTCTTTGTCTCGAGGTGGCGCGCGTCTCGGGCCTCGACCCCGAGATGGGGGCCGACGACTTCATCCTGATTCCGATCAGCGCCGACGAGCTGGCGGCGCGCCTGCGCCAGCTGCAGGCGCGCGACAAGCGCCCGGGTGCGCCGCTGCAGGTGCGCTACGGCGACGTCATGCTCGACTGCGAGATGCGGCAGGCCTACGAAAGTGGCCGCTCGCTCGGTCTCACGCCCTACGAATTCCAGCTCCTGCGTTTTCTGGCCGATCGGGTGGGGCGGGTCTTCACGCGGCAAGAGCTGCTCTCACGGGTCTGGGGCTACCGCCACGTCGGGCGCGTGCGCACCGTCGACACGCACGTCCTCAACCTCCGCGCCAAGCTGGGCGAGCTGGGGGAGCGCCTGCAGTCGGTTCGGGGGATGGGCTACAAGCTCCAGCGCGCCGACATCCCCCTCACCGCCGCCGCCAGCGCGGGCTAAATCGCGGTTGGGGGTACGCGGCGACGGACCAGGCGGGCGCGGCGGAAACGGAAGAACATCTTGGAGACGTCGAACGAGCCGATGCGCAGCTTGCGGACGATCTCGCGCAGGGCCTGCCGGCCATCGACCTCGGCCAGGACCGCCAGCTCGTCGCGGGTGAAAGTCCCCCGCGGCAGATCGGCGATCTTGTCCTCGTTGCGGATGAACACTTCGTCGAAGCTGGGGATCTCCCGCTCGATCACCCGCCACTCGTCGACGCGCCGGTAGCCCTCCAGCAGCATCCTGTCGACGTTGATGTGCAGCGCCGCCGCGCGGGCGTGCGGCGGCAGCTCGGCCGTGCGGCGGAACTGGAAGAAGCCGGTGTCCCACCGCAACGTCTCGTAGGCGAGCTCGCTGGTCTGGCGGACCATCGCCTGCGTGAGCGCCTCCTTGCTGATGAGGCCGCCGTCGACCAGAGCCGCCCCGAAGAGCGGTTTGGGCCCCGGTGTGCGCGCCCGTTCCTCGACCAGGCGGGCGATGGCCTCCGCGCTGACGTCGCCGCTCTCCACCGCGAACCGGCCGAGCAAGAACTCCTCCGCCACGCCGACCGCCGCCGCGAAGTCGACCCGTCCCCCCTGGAAGAAGAGCTCGACCCGCGCCTGCGTCTGCGTGTTGACCACCCGGAGGATTCCGGTGTGCGTCTGCTCGGCGAGCATTTCCAGGATCTGGCTCATCGAGATCGTGCCCAGATCACCCGCCAGCGCCGGCGGCGCGGGATCCTGCGAGGGCCCCACGGACAGGGCCAGCGCCTGGTCGACCGCGGCGCGGGCGGCGGCTCCGGCGCCACCCGCCGGGCTCCCCGCCCCGGGCGGCTGAGCCACGCGGGACACCACCGCGACCAGCGCCTCCGGCGAGAACGGCTTGCCGATGGTGTCGACGACGTTCGAGGCCTTGGCGAACCGGGCCTCTAGGTCGTCGGCCTGCCCGCGCGCCGTCATCACCACCACCGGTACGTGTCCGAGCGCCGCGTCTGCAGCGAAGCGCCGGCAAATTTCCGCCGCGTCTCGTCCCGGGATGAGGCCGTCCAGGAGGATGAGGTCGGGAATAGTGCGCGCCTGCCGCACCAACGCCAGGCCCGCCTCATCGTCTGCGGCTGAGGCGACTTTGTAGCCGGCTTCCGTCAGGGCGAGCTCGATGACCTTCAGAACTGTTGGACTGTCGTCGATTACGAGCAGGTATTCCCCCGCCATGTCTGGCCTCCATCCCTTGCCGGGATCAGAAATTATACGAGGAGCGGCAACCTGATAAGATCCCCCACGCAAGAAGACTCCTTTCGGGCCGCGCCCCGCGGGGGCTCGGTTCCAAAGGGCCTTCCGGCGGCGCGGTCGCGTGACATGAACGAATTCCCGCGCCGCTTCGGTCCCTACGTGCTGCTCAAGCCGCTCGCCCGTGGCGGTATGGGCGCGCTGTACCTTGCGCTCTCTGGCCCGCAAGACAGCGCCAAGCTCTGTGTCATCAAGACCATCCTGCCGCATCTGGCCGACAAGGAATACCTGCAACGCTTCCGGGACGAGGCCAAGGTCGTCGTGCGCCTCTCGCACGGGAACCTGGTGCCGGTGTTCGATTCCGGACAGGTCTCCGGCGAGATCTACCTGGCGATGGACTACATCGACGGCCGCGATCTACGCGCCACCTGGAACCGCTGCGCCAAAAAGGGGATCGCGTTCCCCATCGACGTTGCCGCCCACATCGTCAAGGAGCTGGCCCGCGGCCTCTACTACGCGCACAACTTCGGCGACATCAAGCTGGTGCACCGCGACGTCTCGCCGCCCAACGTGCTGCTCTCGTACAGCGGCGAGATCCGGCTGACCGACTTCGGGCTGGCCTCGTCCACCTTGAAGATCGAGAAGACCGCCCCCGGGATCATCTACGGCAAGGTCAGCTACATGTCGC
>CAYTTF010000213.1:0-2318 GCA_964440665.1 uncultured Myxococcales bacterium
TGCCTGAGCTCGCGGCTCGCCTACGCGCGGACCTGCACCTGGAGCCGCGCCGGCTCGGCGGGCGCGTTCGTCACGGCGGCGAACTGGACTTGCTCGAGCGGCTCCGGCCCACCCGCCTCGGCCGATGACGCCATCTTCGATGGGACCTCCAGCCAGAACTGTACGATTGGGGCCAGCATCTCGGTCAACTCGCTGCAGGTCAACACCGGCTACACGGGGACGGTGACGCAGGGCTCGGGAATCACCATTTCGACAGCGGGGGCGCTCACCAAGGCCGGAACGGGGACCTTCACGGGAGATACCGGGGCGATGAGCTCCATCACGGTTGGCGGTAACTTCGCGCTGTCGGCGGGGACGTTCACCTCGACCGCGGGTCGACTGGAGGTCGCCGGCACCTTCGCGCAAACCGGCGGCACCTTCGCGCCCAGCTCCGGCACGGTCGCCCTGTCGAGCTCCTCGAGCCGCACGCTCGGCGCGGGCACGTTCGCCACGTTGCGGATCGAGGACTTTACCGAGAACAACCTGGTCGGCTACTGGAAGGCGGACGAGGGGCAGGGGACGAGCGTCCGGGACTACTCGGGGAACGGGCACACCGGAAGCCTGGTCAGCGGGCCCACCTGGGTCACCTCCGGCCTGCCGACCGCCATCGATTTCCAGAACCTGGCGGCCCTGAGCTTTCGCGGCGCCGGCTCGGGGTTGAACGACTACGCCGATCTGGGCGCGGCGGCGACGAGCACGGCATCGGCGTTCTCCGCCTGCGCCTGGGCCAGGTTCACCGCGCTCACCGGGAACCACACCGTCGTGGCGATCGACGGCACCAACATCAGCGGGTTCTTCCTCAAGCGCGACAGCAGCGGGCCCTTCAGCTTCCAGATGCACTCCACGGACAGCACCGCGGGCACCCTCTATTACGCGACCGGAACGACGACCCCGACGACGGCCACCTGGTACCACCTGTGCGGAACCTTCGACGGAACGAACGCCCGGCTCTACGTGAACGGCGCGCTCGAGGCGACGAGCGCCACCGTGGCGGCGACCTGGACCGCCGGCGGGCACACCATGATCGGATCGGGCTTGTGGAGCGCCGCCCGCACCGACTTCACGAACGGCGTCATCGACGACGTGCGCATCTACAACACGGCACTGACGGCCGCGCAGGTGAGCGAGCTCGCGGCCGGCCGCTACGCGAACACGGGCGGCACCTCGACCTGGACGCTGGGAGCCACCACCGCCGTCAGCGGCCTGCTGGCCGTCGACAGCGGCGGGCTGGCGACGGCCAGCTTCACGATGAACGCCTCGTCGGCGTCGACGGTGGCCGAGGTCTACACCGGCAGCTACACCGTGGGCTCGGCGACGAGCACCTTCGCGGGCGGGCTCGCCGTCCAACCTCCGGGGATCCTCACCTTGGCCACCAGCGTCGGCGCCGTCGCCATCGGATCCGCGAAGAGCCTGATCGTCGACGGGACGCTCAACGCGTCCAGCGCGGGCGCGACGATCCGCAGCGTCTCCGGAAACTACGCGTTCAAGATCGGCTCGGTGGCCGGCGCGACGCCGACCGTCAACGTGAGCGGCCTCGCCGTGCAGAACACCGACACCAACGGGATGCAGATCAACGCCAACACGAGCGCGGTCACCACCTTCACCGGGTTCGACAACATCGCCTTTGGCAGCGGGACGGGCACCCGGCTCCTGCAGATCTACGGCAAGACGCTGTTCCTCACCTCGAACGGGTGCACCTTCGACGCCGGCGTCACCACCGGGACGACCACCTACGCGGTGACGCTCGCCGGGAACGGATACACCGGATCGCCGGACACCACCGAGACGCGGGCCATGTTCGGCGGCACGACCTGCGCCAACAACTGGACCGTGGGCTCGAGCGATCGCAGCTGTCTCACGGTGGCGCAGGGCACGGGCAGCTCCGCCAAGTCGGACGACGACTCGGACGGCAACGGGGTCGGCAACACCCCCGCCTCGAACGGCGCGGTGGTGCAGTTCACTCGCGCCGCCGACAGCGACACCGCCGGGTCGGTCGTTGGTTTCCCCACCGCCGCCTTCGACTGGAACACCTTCACCTATTACTCGACCTACGTCGCCTTCCACAACGCCTCGGGGACCAGCGACGTCGTGTACGTCCGCGACGAGACGGGGGCGCCGCTTTATTCGTGGACCGTGCCCACGGCGGGCGAAGCGATCATCGGGACGCCGCGCTGGAACACGGCGAGCTCGAAGCACTATCTCTACGTCGCGACGACGGCCGGGCACGTCTACCGCCTCGTCGACAACGGGACCAGCTCGCTGACGCTCGACGCGTCGGG
>CAYTTF010000213.1:2418-8496 GCA_964440665.1 uncultured Myxococcales bacterium
TCGCGAACCGCCTTGCTACTTCTTGACGTTGCTGTT
This sequence comes from uncultured Myxococcales bacterium, assembly GCA_964440665.1. Classification (GTDB taxonomy): domain Bacteria; phylum Myxococcota_A; class Polyangia; order Fen-1088; family Fen-1088; genus JADGRB01. The sequence continues at coordinate 2,455 of CAYTTF010000213.1, forward strand.
GTGCAACGTCGCGAACTTGGGCTCTGGCGTGCCGGAAGGGAGGTGCGGCTTGACGACCTTATTGAACCAGGCGTCGTGTTGAGCGATCGAGTCCCAGATCTCAATCACCGTGATACCACCGTCTTCCACGATGGCGTAATGGGCAACAAAGCCGTCAGCCTTACTCTGGGATGGTAGGGCTCCTGCGGCGACTTGGTCGTATGCCGCGGCGGGCATGCCGGGCGCGTGGTGCTGCTTCAGGACTGCCATGAATACCTTTCCGTCGGGGGCCGGAAGCCGGACCTCGACATTCGTCGGGAGGTCGGCACCTTGCGCGGCGTCGACAGACCGCACTCTACTCTCGGAGACCCATCAGGAGAACGGGAAAGGGCGGTAACTAAGGTTCCCCGTCGCGGCGCCGGAGCGACGCGAGGTCGAGCGAATCGATCTTGTCCATCATCCGGTAGGCGCGACCGCGGCTGATCCCCAGGATCTCCGCGGTGTGCTTCACGTTGCCGTTCTGGGCGCGCAGGGCGGCCAGGAACGTCCCCGGATCGGGCGCGCTCATCTCCAGCGTCGGCCGCCGGAGCTCAACGATCCCGAGCTCGGCACCCGGGCGATCCGAGAGCACCGTGTGGTCCAGGACGTCCGCGTCGGGATGGAGGGCCAGGAGCTTGCGCGCGAGCAGCGTGAGCTCGCGGATGTTGAAGGGCCAGTCGTGCGCGCAGAGGCGCTCGATGAGAGAGGGCTCGAGCCGCGGCGGCGCGGCCCGCCCGCCGTGCCGTTCGACGATCTTGCGGAACAGCGACGGGATCTCCTCGGTGCGCTCGCGCAACGCCGGAATCGCCACGGTGAGACCGTCGAGCCGCGCCAGCAGATCGCCGCGAAAGCGCTTGCTCGCGACCGCCAGCCGGAGCGGGCTCTGCGTCGCCGCCAACAGCCGAATGTCGATCGCGATCGGCGCCGACTCACCGAGCGGGACCAGCTCGCGCTGCTCGACGGCGCGCAACAGCTTGGCCTGGATCGGCAGCGGCAGCTCGGCGATCTCGTCGAGGAACAGCGTTCCCCCCTGCGCGGCCCGCAGGTAGCCCGGGCTGGCGCGCTCCGCGCCGGTGAAGGCACCTTTGCGGTAGCCGAACAGCTCCGCCTCCGCGAGCGCCTCGGGGAGCGCCGCGCAGTTGAGCGGCACGAACGCCCCCTGCCGCCCGCTCCAGGCATGAATCGCGCGCGCCGCCCCCTCCTTGCCCGAGCCCGTCTCCCCCTGGATGATCATCGGCAGATCCGAGGCGGCGACCAACTTGGCCGGCGCGAGCGTCGCCTGCAGGAGCGGACCGCCCCAGTAACCGGCCGTCAGCTCGCGAAAGCTCCAGGGCTCCGAGGCGCGGCCGACGATCGAGATGACGATCCCGACCCAGTCGCCGAGGCGCACGACGTCGCGCGGGTTGAGGTTGGCGTGCTTGACGGCGCGCCCGTTGACGAACACGCCGTTCGTGCTGTTGAGGTCGAGCAAAAGCGGCGTGCCGCCGACCGTCCAGCGAATCTCGGCGTGCCGCCGAGAGACCGAGGCGCTCGGCAGATGGCTGGTGCATTCGGGATCTCGCCCCAGCGTAGTCGTGCCGGGCTGGAGGCGGGTGAGCGCGCCGTCTTCCGCCGGGAAGACCCAACGAATCGCGATCGTGGTCCCGCCGCCGGTCGGTCCCGCCAGCACCGTGTCGGGAATGGTCGTGTCCTGGCCCCGCGTCCCCATCCCAGATCCGAATTACCACCGCCGGCGAGAACGTGCAAACGTCGAGCTCGTATCGGCTCATTTGCGCTCGTCGTTCGGATATGGTCGACTCGAATCAGAGTTCGGCGATCAGAGTTGGGCGAGGAGGAAGCACCATCAGCGGCGACCAGGTGACCAAAGTTCCCGGGAGGGCGAACGACGGTCCTTTACCCGGACCCGGTGTCGATCCCGCGTCGCGCGAGAGCGTCCCGGATCGCTATCAGTACCTCGCCCCCATCAGTGCCGGCGGGATGGGGTCGGTCCACGCCGTCCGCGATCTCGGCCTGCTGCGAATCGCCGCCATGAAGGTGCTGGCGCCCAATCTGGCGGCCTCTCCGCGCGAGGTTCAGCGGTTCATTCGCGAGGCGCAGATCACCGCGCAGCTCGATCATCCGAACATCGCCCCGGTGTACGAGATCGGCGTCGATCGGCAGGGGAACCGCTACTTCACGATGAAGCGGATCGAGGGGGACACCCTCGCCGACTGGAGCACCCGCGCCGGACGGCAAGCCGGTTTCACCGAACCGCTCAGCGAGATGATGGCGGCGTACCTCAAGGTCTGCGACGCCGTCGCCTTCGCCCACAGCCGGGGGGTCCTTCACTGCGACATCAAGCCAGGCAACATCCTAGTCGGCACGTTCGGGCAGGTCTACCTGGTGGACTGGGGGCTGGCGATCGTCGGGGCGACGCCCGTCATGCCGAACGAGATGCCGACCCTGGTCGTCGCCGGGGACTCGAACCTCGACGTGGGCGGCGGGCCCTGCGGAACGCCGTCGTTCATGTCTCCGGAGCAGGTCCAGGGCGTGCGCGATCGGTTCGACGAGCGGACCGACGTGTTCGGCCTGGGCACCGTCCTTTACAACATCCTGACCGGCGTCCCGCCGTTCGATGCCGAAGACCTCGCGGCGTGTCTGGATAGGGCGACCGCCTGCGTGGTGACGTTTCCGCCCGGCGATCCCACCGCGCCGCTCCCCATTGGCCTCTGCCGGATCGTCAAGCGCGCGATGGCCCGCGATCCGAACGATCGCTATCAGACCGTGCTGGAGCTCAAGAAAGACGTCGAGATGACCTTGCGCGGGTTTCCATTGACCGCAGAGATCTTTCCCGCGGGGACACGGATCGTCGTCGAGGGGGATCCGGGCGACTGCGCGTACATCATCGTCCGCGGCACCTGCGTCGCCTACAAGACCGCCGACGGGCAGCGGGCGGTGCTCCGCCGCCTGACCGCCGGCTCGGTGTTCGGAGAGACGGCCGTCCTGTCCGGAGGAATCCGCACCGCCACCGTCGAGGCCGAGGACGAGGTGCTGGTCAAGGTCGTCCCCAGGCAGTTGCTGGAGGAGAACCTCGGGCTTCACACCTCGTTCGGGTTGTTCGTGGTGGCGCTGGCGGAGAGGTTTCGTGAGCTTGACAAGCAGCTGTCGTCGGGTGGGTCGATTCCGCCGGGCGGCCTGACTGCGACCTGACGATTTCCGCCCGTGTTCGGTTAACGTCCGTTACGAACTTATTGCGACTGAACGACGATTAAGCCCGGTCGCGAATTCCACACTCCACTATGTTGGTGGTGTGGTACGGTCCGCGCTAGGGCGGTTGGACCAACTCGATCGGGGGATTTCGTGGCCAACAAGAACGGATCAGCGCGTGGTTCCGTGGAGGACTTCGGTGAGGCGGTGGACGAGTACGTTCGATCCGCGTCCGACGCGGTTCTGGATCAGCAGAAGGCCGTGTGGTCTTCGTTCCGCGATGTCGCCTCGACATGGGCGGACGACAGCGCCAATCAAGCGGTGCGGGAGACGGCGAAATTGATGATGAGTTCATTCCTGGAGTTTGCGGGAATGGAACGCGAGATGCGTAAACGGCTCGTCGATCTCCAAGTTGACTTCGCCGACAAACAAATCGCGCTGCTCGAATCTCATCGACGCTCGGTCGGTACAAAGAAGAGCGGCGCCAAGAGGAACAAGAGCGCCGGCAAACGCAAGAAGTAGCAGTCCTTGAGGAGACCCGCATGGCCAACGAAATCAAACCAATCGTCATCGCCGAGTTGGAGCGCTTCTGTCCGCCGACCGCAGATCGGCCGCAGGAATTCCTCGAACACCTGCGATTGGCCGACGATCTAGGTCTTGCGTCGATCGACGTTGTCGAGCTCTTCGACAGTATTGCGGGGCGGCTAGGTCCGTCACGAGAAGTGACTCATTACGCAACAGACCTCCGGACGGTGGGTGACCTATGTCGCGCGTTCGAGACCAGCATTCCGGGCCCGCTCGGGAAACCGGCGATCGACGATCGGAGCGAGCTAATGACGGCGGCGGCGAGCCGCGCCAAGAAGCGGCTCGCGCTGCGAGGTCGTCCGGGGACCCCGGGGAGCGACTCGACGGAATAGCTATCATCGGGATGGCCTGTCGCCTTCCCGGCGCCAACAATCCCGCCGAATTCTGGCGAAACCTCTGCGGAGGCGTCGAGTCGATCCGTTTCTTCTCGGCGGCCGAGCTGCTGGCCGCGGGCGCCGCCCCCTCCGACGTCTCCAACCCGCGGTACGTGCGCGCGGCGCCCGTGATCGAGGGAATTGGTGACTTCGATGCCGCCTTCTTCGGGTACTCCCCACGAGAGGCGGCGCTGCTGGATCCAACACAACGCCTCTTGCTCGAAGTTGCCTGGGAGACGTTCGAGGACGCCGGGTACGATCCACAACAGCACGACGAGGTAGTCGGGGTGTTTGCTGGCGCAGGGGGAGTCATCACGAGCTATCGGGCCGCCCACGCGGGCCATCCGGAGATGGCGGGGCAGACCGGAAGCCTGGCGCACATAAGCAACGACAAGGACTTTCTTTCGACGCGCGTTTCCTATGAGCTCAACCTCACCGGTCCGAGCCTCACGGTTCAGACCGCGTGTTCGACCTCCCTCGTGGCGGTTCACCTGGCTTGCCAAAGCCTGCTCTCCGGCGAATGTGACATGGCGCTGGCCGGCGCCTCCACGGTCCGCATCCCCCACTTGCGCGGGTACGTCGCCGAGGAGAACAGCATCTACTCGACGGACGGCCACTGCCGCTCGTTCGACGCTTCGGGAACGGGGACCATCTTCGGTAGCGGGGTGGCGGCCGTGCTGCTGAAACCGCTGGCCGCCGCCATCACCGACGGCGATCACGTCTACGCCGTCATTCGCGGGACGGCCATCAACAACGACGGCGGCCGCAAGGCGAGCTACACGGCGCCGAGCGTCCTGGGCGAGGCCCGCGCGATGATCGAGGCGCTCGAGGTCGCGGATGTGAGCGCCGATAGCGTGGGCTACGTCGAGTGCCACGCTACCGGAACGGTCGTTGGCGATCCCCTCGAGATCCGTGCGCTGACCCAGGCGTTTCGGGCGTACACCGAACGGGTGGGGTTCTGTGCGGTCGGTTCGGCCAAGACCAACATCGGGCATGCCGAGCAAACGGCCGGCCTAGCGGCCCTCATCAAGACGGCGCTGGTCCTCGAGCATGGCATAATCCCACCGACGCTCCACCTGAAGACGCCGAACCCGGAAATTCGGTTTGCCGAGACGCCTTTCTATGTCCCGACGTCGGTGACACCCTGGCCCGAAGCAAACCGAAGCTCGCCGCGCCGCGCGGGCGTCAATAGCCTCGGGATCGGGGGAACCAACGCCTTCGCCGTGCTTGAGGAAGCCCCCGCCGCGTTCCGGGCCAGGACCGCAGAACGGACCGTCCACCTGCTCTGCGTCTCGGCGCGGAGCACGACGGCTCTACGCGCGCGGGTCGGCCAGCTGCAACAGGCTCTCGGGTCGCCGGCAAGCGACGTCGGAGATCTCTGCCTCACCGTCAACACGAGCCGCAGCAGTCTTCCACACCGCGCGGTCTTCGAGGCGCCGGACCGGGAGACGCTCGCCGCGAAGCTGGGCGTCTTCGTCGAGACCGACGCTTCGCTCGCCCACGGCGAGCTCGGCCCGGTGGCCTGGCTGTTTACCGGTCAGGGCTCTCAGTACCCTGCCATGGGCGCAGATCTCCTTCGCACCCAGCCCGTTTTTCGGGCGGCGATCGAAGCATGCGATGCAATCTTCCGCCAGGAGATCGGCGAGAGCCTTGTCGATCTCCTCGTCTCGACGGGAGAACCTGCCGAAGTACGCCTGCGGCAAACGATTTTCACCCAGCCGGCTGTGTTTGCGATCGACTACGCACTCGCCCAGGTCTGGGATTCGTGGGGGCTACGGCCGGCCGCTGTGATCGGGCACAGCCTGGGCGAGATTGCGGCCGCCTGCGTGGCCGGCGCCTTCTCATTGGAGGACGGCTTCCGGTTCGTGATCCGTCGGGC
>CAYTTF010000214.1:0-8333 GCA_964440665.1 uncultured Myxococcales bacterium
GCCGAGCGGCTCGGCGCCGCCCGCCTCGAGCTGGCGAACACGCAGTACCTCGGCTGGGCGCTGGCCAACCGGGACGCGCTGCTCCCGGCCCGCGCCGCCGTCGACAGGGCCCGCGCGCAGGCAGCGGCCGCACGCGAGCGCCTGCGCGGCGAGATCGAGGTCCTCTTCGTCCGCCCCGACTACTATGCCGATCGCCCGCGCGCCTGCATGGACGGCTGGGCCCGTCGCTACCTCCTGGTGACGCCCGACGGGATCGCGCTGCCCTGTCATCAGGCGCTCGGGATCACCTCGCTCGGCTGGCAGAACGTCCGCGCCCATTCGCTGGCCGATCTCTGGAACGACGCTCCGTCCTTCCGCGCCTTCCGGGGCGAAGATTGGATGCCGGATCCCTGCCGCACCTGCGACGAGCGCGAGACCGACTTCGGCGGCTGCCGCTGTCAGGCCTTTGCACTTTTGGGCGACGCCGCGGGGACCGACCCGGCCTGTGCGCTGTCTCCCCGGCACGATCTGGTCGTGGCCGCTCGCCTCCGCGCGGAGACTCCGCGGGCGGCCGAGGCCGCGCCGCCGCCCATCCGCCTCCGCCGCCTGCGACCCGCCTCATGAACCCCGCGATCGAAGTCGTCGATCTCAAGAAGAGCTACGACGCGGTCGAGGCCGTGCGCGGAATCGGCTTCCGGGTGGCCGCCGGCGAGATCTTCGGCTTCCTGGGCCCCAACGGTGCCGGTAAGACCACGACCATCAAGATCCTCTGCACGCTGCTGCGGGCGACCTCCGGCACCGCCCGTCTGGCGGGCCTCGACGTCGCGACCTCGCCGGCCGAAGTGCGGCGGCGGATCGGCGTGGTCTTCCAGGACCCGGCGCTCGACGATCGCCTGACCGCCGAGGAGAACCTCAACCTGCACGCGGTCGTGTATCGGGTCCCGCGGAGCGAGCGCGCGGTGCGCATCGACGAGGCGCTGCATTTCGTCGATCTCCACGATCGCCGCAAGGACCTGACGCGCACCTTTTCGGGCGGGATGAAGCGGCGGCTGGAGATCGCGCGCGGCCTGGTCCATCGCCCGGACATCCTCTTCCTGGACGAGCCGACCACGGGGCTAGATCCGCAGACCCGCGCCCGCACCTGGGAGGTGCTGCGGGAGCTGCGCAGCCGATTCGGCACGACCCTGTTTCTGACCACCCACTACATGGACGAGGCGGAGAACTGCGATCGGATCGCGATCGTCGATCACGGCCTCATCGTTGCGCTGGACACGCCGGCGGTGCTCAAGCAGCGGGTCGGCAAGGATCTGGTGGCGGCGCGGACCGGGGAGCCCGAAGCGCTGGCGCGCCTGCTGACCGAAAAATACAGTCTCGCGAGCACGCCGGCGGAGGGGGGGCTCACCTTCATGGTCGAGGAAGGGGACGCCTTCATCGTCAAGCTGCTCACCACCGACCGGCCGCCGTTGCAGGGGATCAGCGTCCGCCGCCCGACGCTGGACGACGTGTTCCTGTCGCTGACCGGCCGGCAGATCCGCGCGGAAGGCGCCGAGGGCAACGCGGCCCGCCTCCGCGCCCTGGTGAGGAGACGCTAGATGGTCGAGGTGATCTATGCGCTCTGGCGGCGGGACATGATCAAGTTCCTGCGCGATCGCCGCACGCTGGTGACCAGCCTGACGCGCCCGTTCCTCTGGCTGCTGGCGTTCGGATTCGGCCTGCGCGCGTCGGTGCGCCTGCCGACCGGGGGCGCCGACTTCGTTTCGTTCCTGGTGCCGGGGCTGGCGGCCATGACGGTGCTCTTCGCCAGCATGTTCGCGGCGATTTCCATCGTCTGGGAGCGCGAGTTCGGCTTTCTCAAGGAGCTGCTGGTCGCGCCGGTCCCGCGCGGCACCATCGTGACGGCGAAGATTCTGGCCGGCAGCGCCACGGCGCTCATCGAGACGTCGCTGATGCTGGCGCTTTCGCCGCTGGTCGGCGCGCGGTTCAGCCCGCTCGGCGCTCTGGCGTCGCTGCCGCTGCTGACGGTCTTCGGGATGACGGTCAACGCGCTCGGGATCGTGGTGGCGGCGCGCATGCGCTCCTTCGAGGGGTTCGGCAGCGTGGTGAACTTCGTCATCCAGCCGGTCTTCTTTCTCTCCGGCGCCCTCTATCCGATCACCGGGTTGCCGCGTGGCCTGCGGGCCGTCGTGCTCATCAACCCGATGTCGTACGTGGTAGACGCCGTGCGCGGCCTCTGCATCGGGCACCACAGCTTCCCCCTGTCGCTCGACGTGGCGATCGTCTGCGCTTCGGCGGTCCTGTTCGGCGCGCTGGCGACGCGTGCGTTCCGCAAGATGGAGGCCTGACCGGGCGCGGGGCACCCCGTGCTAACCTGAAAGAGGCATGCCGCCCGACGCGAAAGTCACCACCGCCGCGCTCCGCGCCCGCAAAGGGACCGCCGAACGAATCGCCGTTCTGACCGCCTACGACGTGGTGTTCGCGCGCCTCGCCGACGAGGCCGGCATCGACGTGGTGCTGGTCGGCGACAGCTTGGGGATGGTGGTGCAGGGAGAGAAATCGACGCTGGCGGTGACGCTGGACGAGATGGTTTATCACAGCCGGATCGTCTCGCGCGGCGTGCGGCGTGCGCATCTGGTTTCCGACCTACCGTTCATGAGCTACCAGGCGTCGGTCGAAGATGGGATGCGCGCGGCTGGGCGGCTGCTCAAAGAGGGGCGCGCCGAAGCGGTGAAGCTGGAGGGCGGCGTCGAGGCCGCCGAGCTGGTCCACCGGCTGGTGCGCGCTGGCATTCCGGTGATGGGACACATCGGCATGACGCCGCAATCGGTGCACCAGCTGGGTGGCTTCAAGGTCCAGGGGCGCACCGACGGGCAGCGCGCGCAGATCCTGGCCGGTGCGCGCGCCGTCGCCGAGGCGGGCGCCTACGCGATCGTGATCGAGGCCGTGCCCCACGCGCTCGCCGCCGAGATCACCCAGGCCGTCTCGGTGCCGACGATCGGCATCGGCGCCGGCGTCGACTGCGACGGCCAGGTGATGGTGATGCACGATCTGCTCGGTCTCGAGCCGGCCTGGAAGCCCCGCTTCGTGCGCCGCTACGCCGAGATGGGCAAGGCGGTCGGTGGGGCGTTCGCCGCGTACGCCGCCGACGTGCGCGCGGGACGTTTTCCCGCACCGGAAGAGACCTACGACTGAGGTCCCGCCTCTTGGAGCCGAGCGCGTGAAGGATCCGCTGGTCATCCGGGCGCCCGCCGAGATGACGGCCTGGTCGCACGCGGCGCACGCGCGCGGCGAGCGGATCGCCTTCGTGCCGACCATGGGCGCGCTTCACGCCGGGCACGTGGTGTTGCTCGACGACGGCCGCCGCCGCGCCGAGCGTCTGGTGCTGTCGATCTTCGTGAACCCGACGCAGTTCGGCCCCAACGAGGATCTCGCCCGCTACCCGCGCGACCTGCCGGGTGATCTCGCCAAGGCGGCGGGGGCGGGAACTGACGTGGCGTTCGTGCCGGACGCGGGCGATATTTATCCCACGGGCTTCCAGACCACGGTCGCGCTCAGCGAGCTCTCGCGCGGTCTCGACGGTCCGTTTCGCCCCGGCCACTTCGCGGGCGTCGCGACGGTGGTCGCCAAGCTGTTCAACATCGTGCGGCCCGATCTGGCGATCTTCGGCGAAAAAGACTTCCAGCAGCTCGCCATCGTGCGGCGGATGGTGGCCGACCTGGCGATGGGGATCGAGATCGTCGGTGTCCCGACGGTGCGGGAGCCCGACGGCCTCGCGATGTCGTCGCGCAACGCCTACCTCTCGCCGGCCGACCGGACGCGCGCGACGTCGCTGTCGCGGGCGCTCTTCGCGGCGCGCGATGGCGCGGTGGCGGGGGAGGGCGACGCTCGCTCGCTCCTCGAAACGGCACGCGCCGCGCTCGACGTCGATCGCCTCGACTACCTCGAGCTATGCGACGCGGAGACCCTGGCGCCGGTGGACCGAATCGACCGCCCGTCCGTCCTCGCCGTCGCGGCCTTCATCGGCCGCACCCGCCTCATCGACAACGTGCGGATCGGGGGTGGGTGATCGTTCAGTTGAAGGTGGTGTTCGTGATCTTGACGCCCGCCGTGCCGCTGACCTGATCGCGCGCCTGGACGTAGATTCCCGGGTGGTTGGCGGATTGCTGAACGTCGCCGGTGTCGCTGTTGCCGGTGAACGTCGATTCATCGATGGCCAGATTGCCGTTCACGTCGTCGACCACCAGGAAGATGGCGCCGGAGCCGAGCTCGTTGGCCTGGTTGCCGAGGAACTGGGACCCGCAGATCGTCAGCGTCAGGGAGTTGCCGTCGTTGTAGATCGCGCCGCCCAGGCCGCCCCCCTGGGTGCCGGACCTCGCGGGGTTCTCGCCATGCCCCGTCGCCGAGTTGTTCTGGAACACGCTGTTGAGGATGGTCCACGATTCGCCGATGCTGCCGAGCGCGCCGCCGTTTACCCCGCTATTGCCCTGGAAGGTGCTGTTCACGACGTAGATCGGGCTGCTGACTTCGTAGGCGTAGATCCCGCCCCCGGCCAGATCCTGCGCCAATTGACCCGAGGCGCTGGTTTGCTGGTTGTTGGTGACGGTGATGTTGAAGGCCTTGAAGGTGCCGCCCTGGACGTAAATCGCCCCGCCGCCAAACAGGCCGCCGCTATCCACCTCGTCCCCCACACCGAGGCCCGCGGAAAAGCCGATGTTCTGGACGATCAGGTGGGGCGTCGTCTGGATGTCGCAGCGCGTGCTGGTGTAGTGGAGGGTCGAGTCGCAGGTGCTCTGACGGAGGATCCGGTGCGCGCCGCCGCCGCTCAGCGTGATCTTGCCGCCACCGTCGATGGTCACGCTGCCGTCCTTGGTGGCGCCGGCGTCGTTGATGATCTCGATCTCGGGCACGACGATGGTCAAGGGATCCGATCCGCAATTGAAGGTGACCACGCCGCCGCCCGCGACGGCGCTCACGACCTTGGCGGCCGTACAGCTGGCCGCGGTTCCGTCGCCGACCACGGTGGTGGGATTCGAGACGTCGGCGGCATTGGCCTCCGCCGGGGGGATGCAGGTGCCACCGTCGGTCCCGATGGGCGCCGACCCGCCGGACCCACCGGGGCCCCCCTTTCCACTCGATCCGCAACCGACAGCGGCCACCACCGCGATTCCCGAGACCAGAGCCGGAACCATCCACCTGCGCATGCGTATCTCCTGGGCGGCATTGTATCTCGAGCGGTCGGCGACCGATCGCTGTCATTTTCCGAACAGCGGATGTTCGTAGACCCAGACCGCTCGGCTTGTCCACGAACACCCTGAACGTCTTGCGCGCCTCTTGAAGCGACGCGAGGCTCAGGACGGCCGCCGCCCGCCGCCTCAACCCAGGCGCGCGATGTGGCCGAGCTTGTCGGGCAGATCCATCCGATAGAACCGGCGCAGCTCGGTCAGCATCGGGATCGCATGGGTCCGCTCACCGTGCACGAACCGGCGCTCGAGGACGGCGGTGTAGCGGCTCGCGCCGGCGTTGGCGGCGCGGTAGCGCGCGCTCTCGTCCCCGTCGAGCTCGTCGGCGTAGCGTACGTCGCCGTAGAGGCGGCGCCGCAGGTCCGGGTCTCCACCGGCCAAAAGCACGCAGCAGGCGAACTTGTCGACCTCGGCCTGCAGCTCCAGCTCCAGCGGCGAGACCGAGCGCCGCCCGGCGGCGCACAGCGCGACGTATATGAAATGGCTGACCCCTTCGACCGCCAGACAGAAGTCGGCAAAGTTGCGATCGTCGAGCGCCGATGTCGGATCGTGCGTCTCGAGGTTGGCCAGCGCACCCGCGTCGACGAACAGCGCCATCGCCAGCTCGTCGTCGGCTTCGCGAACCAGAAGCTGCTCGCGCGGCGCGCGCGCCGGTGAAGCGGCGCCCCGCTGGTGCTCGTCGATCACGAACGCGTCGATCGTGAGATGGGTCTGGACGCGGTAGAGCGCCTCCAGCCCCAGTTGCAGGCGTGAGAGGACCGACAGACGCGCCGGGCGCCGTCGGCCGCGCTTCATTGCAGTCGTCCGCTCCCGCGGCCGGCGACCACCCCCATCGCGGCCAGCCGCGCGGCGGCGGCGGTGCTCTTGGTGAGCTGCCAATGTCGGTACAGCTTCACGATGTCCTGGTTGCTGGCCGGCAGGACCATCCGCCGGCTCACCAGCGCCAGCGCGGCGACGAACCGCACGAAGTTCATCGCCAGGGCGCCAAACACGTCGCCCAGCGGATCGCCGGTCCAGCCCGGTCCGCCGCGCGCCAGCTCGCCGTACGCCGTGCCGCCCATGTCGATGTAGTAGTCGACGTCGACCGGACCATCCGCGAGGCTCTCGCCCCAGAACCCGGAGAGGTAGAGCGCCGTGTCGCCGATCTCGCGCAGATGCCGGCGACGTTCCCGCAAGGGCGCCTCGGCCGCCGCCAGCATGCGGAGCGCGATCGGCGTGTCTTCAATCCGGTTGGCGGCGTAGCCGGCCAGGAGCTGCACGATGTAGTGCTCGACCAGCGTGCCGGAGGCGAGCCCTTCCTCGCGGAAGGCCCGGACCACTTCGTCGTGAAAGAACGCGTCGACGTTTTGCGCGAGGTCCATGCTTCACTTATGACAACCCATCGGCGGATTGTCAAAAAACATGAATGATTTCAATTGTCTAGAACGTGTTTCGTTGGCAGACCCGGATCGTAGATGCCAGCTTCGACCCGCAACCCATTGACTCGGAAGGGTTTGCGGGTAGATTCCCTCGCTGGCACTCAAAGAATCCGAGTGCCAGACCATTTTTGCGGAGGAGCCAGATGAAAGTTCGCCCGTTGCAAGATCGCGTGATCGTCCGTCGTGTCGCTGAGGAAGAGAAGACCAAGGGCGGGATCATCATTCCCGACTCGGCCAAGGAGAAGCCGGCGGAGGCGGAGGTCGTCGCCATCGGCAACGGCAAGACGGACGACAAAGGCAAGCTGCGGCCGCTGGCGGTCAAGAAGGGCGACCGCGTCCTCTTCGGCAAGTACACCGGCAACGAGATCAAGATCGACGGCGTCGATCATCTAATTTTGCGCGAGGACGACATCCTCGGCGTTCTGGAAAAGTAAGGAGCGGACAACATGGCAGCCAAAGAGATCCTGTTCGACGAGGCGGGTCGGTCCCGCATTCTGGCCGGCGTCAACGCGCTGGCCGACACGGTGAAGGCGACGCTGGGCCCACGCGGGCGCAACGTGGTCATCGAGAAATCGTGGGGCGCCCCCACGGTCACCAAGGACGGTGTGACCGTCGCCAAGGAGATCGAGCTGGAAGACAAGTTCGCCAATCTCGGCGCCCAGATGGTCAAGGAGGTCGCGTCCAAGACCTCCGACACCGCCGGCGACGGGACCACCACCGCGACGGTGTTGGCGCAGGCGATCTTCCGCGAGGGATCGAAGATGGTCGCCGCCGGGCACAACCCAATGGAGATCAAGCGCGGAATCGAGAAGGCGGTCGTCGCGATCGTCGAGGCGCTCAAGAAGATCTCCAAGCCGACCAAGGGCCAGAAGGACGTCGCCCAGGTTGGGACCATCAGCGCCAACGGCGACGAGTTCATCGGCAAGACCATCGCCGAGGCGATGGAGAAGGTCGGCAAGGAAGGCGTCGTCACCATCGAAGAGGCCAAGTCGATGGAGACCACGCTGGACGTGGTCGAGGGCATGCAGTTCGACCGCGGCTACATCTCGCCGTACTTCGTGACCGACGCGGAGCGGATGGAGGCCAAGCTCGACGATCCATACATCCTCATCCACGAGAAGAGCATCAGCAGCATGAAGGACCTGCTGCCGATCCTCGAGCAGGTGGCGCGCTCCGGTAAGCCGCTGCTGATCATCGCGGACGTCGAGGGTGAGGCCCTGGCGACCTTGGTCGTCAACAAGCTGCGTGGCACCCTGCACGTGGCCGCCGTAAAGCCGCCGGGCTTCGGCGATCGCCGCAAGGACATGCTCAAGGACATCGCGGTCCTCACGGGTGGTCAGGCCGTCACCGAGGATCTCGGGATCAAGCTGGAGAGCGTGACGCTCAAGGATCTCGGGCGCGCCAAGCGGGTGTCGATAGACAAGGACAACACCACCATTGTCGACGGTGCCGGCAAGAAGCCGGAGATCGAAGGGCGGGTCAAGCAGATCCGCGCCCAGGTCGAGGACACCGCGTCCGACTACGACCGCGAGAAGCTCCAAGAGCGTCTGGCCAAGCTGGTCGGCGGCGTCGCGGTCATTCGCGTCGGCGCGGCCACCGAGACCGAGATGAAGGAGAAGAAGGCCCGCGTCGAGGACGCGCTCAACGCCACGCGCGCGGCCGTCGAAGAGGGGATCGTTCCGGGCGGCGGCGTCGCGCT
>CAYTTF010000215.1:0-8302 GCA_964440665.1 uncultured Myxococcales bacterium
GCGGTCTCGCAATCATCGAGGCGCTGGGCCAGCTGAACGCCGAGCGTGCCGCCGTCGGACAAGGTCCAAATCTCTCGGTGCGGATCGGCATCGACACCGGGGTCGTCGTGGTTGGTCAGGTCCCGAGCGCCGGTGGCAACGAGAGGCTGGCGCTCGGCGAGCCGCCCAACGTCGCAGCTCGGCTGCAGAGCATCGCAGCGCCCGACACCGTGCTCATCGGCGAGAGCACGCACCGGCTGGTACAAGGGTGGTTCGCGTGCGAGACGGTGCCGGTCGCGGCGCTCCGCGGGTTCTCGCGTCCGATCCAAGCGTTCCGAGTGCTGGGCCCGAAGCCGGTCCGCAGCCGGATGGAGGTTGCGCTGCAGGAGGGGCTGTCTCCTTTCGTGGGGCGGCGGCAGGAGATGCGACTGCTCCTCGATGCCTGGTCCCAGGGGCGGGAGGAGCGCGGCAGCTCGGTGCTCATCGACGGCGAGCCCGGAATCGGAAAGTCGCGCCTTGCTCAGGAACTCAAGATCGCGGTCGCCCGCGAAGGCGCGGGTGTCCAGACGCTGACTTGTTCCGCAGATCACCAGAGCAGCCCGTTCCATCCCGTGCTCGACGCGCTCTCTCGTTCTCTGGGGTTCGCGGCCACCGATTCGCCGGAGCAGAAGCTCGCCAAGCTCGAACGGGCGGCGGCCTCGCGCCCCGACATTTCCGCCGACTCGGTGGCGCTTCTCTCGCATCTGTTCTCTCTAGGCGATGCCGCGGAGGGCGCGGCGAACCCGCCGTTTCGGGTGCGGCGGGTGCGCGCGCGGGAGGTCCTGACCGACTGGCTCCTCGACGAAGCGCGAACCCGCCCCCTGCTGATTGTGTGGGAGGATCTGCAGTGGGCCGATCCGTCGTCGCTCGAGTTACTCGCGGTTCTGATGGCTCGTGTACGTTCCCGCCGCAGCTTCCTCTTGCTCACCTGCCGATCCGGGTTCGAGCTCGGACGCGCTGACGCGGCACTGATTCACGTCACGATCGGCAAGCTAGATCGAGAAACCGCGGCGGAGCTCGTGCGGCACGTCGACGACAAGCAGACCATCTCTGACGCGGTCGCCGATCAGCTGCTCGAGAAGGGGGACGGTGTCCCGCTTTTTATCGAGGAGCTGACCAAGGCATTCATCGAGCGGTCGCGCGTCCCGACCGACGGCATGCGCGCCGGTCCGATGTTGCCGCCGACGCTGCAGAGCCTCCTCATGTCGCGCCTCGACGCGCTCCCCTACGGAAAGGAGGTCGCGCGTCTGGCTGCGACGGTGGGGCGCGAGTTCCCGAGCGACCTGTTGAAGGCCATCTGGCCGCTCGGTCCCGACTTCTTAGAAAAGGGCCTCGCCGAGCTCTCCGCACGCAAGCTGATCCTGCAGAACGAGCCCGGAGTCTGGGCATTCAAGCATGCTCTCATCCGGGACGTCTCCTACGAGTCGATCCTTCATCGGACGCGCCGCCAGTACCACAGCCGGATTGCGACGACCCTGGAGGAATCCTGGCCGGAGAAGATCGCGGCGGAGCCCGAGACCCTGGCCCATCACTACGCCCAGGCAGGCATGAAGGAGGAGAGCGCCGGCTACTGGTACCGCGCGGGCGCGCTGGCGATCGATCGGTCGGCCAGTGTCGAAGCGGTCGATCATTTCAACCGCGGGCTGGCACTTCTGGAGACGCTGCCGGAGACTCCAGAGCTCGTCGAGCGGAAGCTCGAGTTCTTGCTTGCGCTCGGGGGCCCGCTGCTGGCTCTGCGCGGCTATGCATCGCCGGATGTGGGCGCGCTGTTCGTTCGTGCCGAGGCGCTCTGCGAGGGCCTGCCGAGGGAGTCTCGGTTGTTTGATGTCCTCCAGGGGCTGCACTCTCATCATCTCGTGCGAGGCGATCTGGAAAGCGCGCTGGAACTGAGTCGCCGCATGCATACGCTCGCACAGCGGCTCGGCGACCAATCGCAGACGTTCGAGGCACAGCTCCGGGTAGGTATCAGCCTCTACGCGCTGGCCCAGCTCGAAGACGCCCGTGAAATCCTGGAGACGCGGCTCGTCAGCCCGGGCGACCGTAGTTCGGGGTTCTATCTGTTCGGGCAGGACCCGCACGTTACTCGGCTCTGTCACCTCTCCCTCGTCTTGTGGCTGCTCGGTCGGCCCGAAGATGCCCTCCAGCGCGGGGCCGAGGCAAAGCAAGTAGCCGAGGATTTGAAGCACAGCTTCACCCTTTCCTGGGCGCTCTATTACGACGCCATGATCCACGCTTGCTGCGGCAATGTCGCCGGAGCCCTCATCCGCGCCGAAGGTCTCATCAGCTTGTGCACCGAGCAGGGGTTCGCTTACCGGCTTGCCCAGGGACGGATCATCGCCGGCTGGGCGCGCGCCCTCGGGGGCGACGAGAGCGGTCTGACCCAGATCGGGAGCGCCATCGCGGCGGTACGCGCGACGGGGGCGCTCGTGCTCCTGCCGTACTACTTCGCGCTGATGGCCGACGCTTGCCTCGCCCTCAAGGACAGCCGCGGCGGTCTCGCGGCGATAGACGAGGGGGAGGCAATGGTGTCGAAGACCAAGGAGTCGTTCTACCTCTCCGAGCTCACGCGGCTCAAGGCAGAGCTGATGCTGCTTCAAAGCCCGGATGCCCATGGCGAGGCCGAGCGGTTGCTGCGCCAGTCACTCAGCGAGGCCAGCGGGCGGATGGCCTGGTCGCTGGCCATGCGCTCGAGCCTCAGCCTCGCGAGGCTCCTGGCGCAGCAGGGGCGCGTCGTGGAGGGGAAGGAGATCCTCGCCGCCACGCGCCCCAGGGTCTCGGGTGAAGGATGTCCCGAGCTCGCCCACGCCGACCTGTTTCTACGCTCGCTCGGCTAGACGGACGCCGCGGCGCGCGCGAGGGGGGCGCTAGGACCGATCAGACCGGGCTGGCGTTGTCGCCGGCGTGCCTCGGGAGCCTGTATCCGTACTTCTCCACCAGGTCTTTGCCCCGCTCGTACCCTATCTTCCAAAGTCGCTTGGCGTTGCTCTCGCTCCAATCGAAGAGGTTCGGCCAGTAGCGTTCGGGGATCTCGAAATTGACGACCTCCATTTCCACCGGATCCGGTTGGCCCGCCTGCTTGAGCCCGCTGATCTCGCTCTGGAAGATGGCGATCTTGTCCAGCACGATCGATCGCAGCGGGGTGGCCAGCGAGATCGCGTAGGCGTCGAGAAGGTTTCTGGGCACCCTGATGAGCGCCCGGCGGTTGAGGCTCCCCAGAACGTCGAACACGACGACGAAGAGGCGCTCTGCCTTGAAATCTACTTTAAGCTTGAACCCGTCGACCTCGTCGTTCTCCTCGCCGGCCGACTTTCCGGGCTTCCGCCCGCCCACCTTCCCCGCGCCGTCGATCGGTGGCGGGTGCTTCACCCCGGCGAGCTTGCGCAACGTCGGAAGATTGATCGGGTCGACGTCCGCTCCTTCGTAGTAGTAGCTATTGCCTAGCTTGAACGGCGGGTAGATGAACGGGCAGGCGGTCGCGGCGCGAATGTGGTCCGCCGTCAGCGTGTGCTTGTCGAAGGGCACCATGCCGCCCTTGCTGATGTTGTAGGCGTTGACCGTGAAGTGACCCCCGAACGACCTCAGCTTCTTGAAGTCGACGAAGTCCTCGATCCACGGATTCGGATTGCAGAGGCCCCGGCTGAAAAAGTTGAGGGTGGTGGGTGCCACCGCGGAGATGAACTGGGAAACCCGGTCGTTGAAGACTTTCCCGGCCGGCGTCTTCGGATTACGGATCTGGTAGTAGGGCGTGAGGCGTCGAAACAGCTCAGACCATGGCCCCGATTTGAAAAATACTTTGTGGTCCAGCGGGATGGTCCGGTAGACCGGATCGGCCACCATGAGATCGATGAGGCCCTCGAGCGCTTCCGGCGGAGTCTTGGCCTTGGGCGCCACCAGCGAGAGCCCGATCAGGCTCCCCGAACCCGAGCTGAAGATGTAGTGGTAGGTTCGGTTCGCCTCGTAAACAGCCGCCAACGCCCCGGCCATCAGGGGAGAGGTAGGAGCTCCTGCGGTGAGTACCGCGGCCACCTTCCAGGGCAGACCGTTCTGTGCTTTGCGTACTTTGAGCATGTCGGCTCTCCTATCGATCGTTGACTGCGGCGGTGCTCGGCAGCGGTGCGGGAAGGGGCGTTCGCTCCGCGCCGAGCTCCTGGTTGATCGTGGCGACGATGAACTCCCGATCTTCGGCGACCATGAAGTGCGTTCCGCCGCGGAAGTGGATCCTGAACGCGCGCGTCGTATGCTCCGCCCACCCCATGGCCTGGGCCCGCGTCACGTACGGATCGCCGAGCGCAGCGAAGTAGGTGATCGGGACGTCCCAGCTCAGCCGCGGCGGCGGATGGTAGCGATCGGCCAGGCGGAAGTCGGCACGGATAGCCGGCAAAAGCAGCCGGCGGAGCTCCGGCTTGGAGAGAAACTCGTCTGTCGCCCCGATGTCGAATTGCCGCAGGACCATGCCGAAGGCCGACTCGGGTTGCTCGGCCAGCGCCACGAGGGGATCGTAGTCTGCGTTGGCCAGCAGCTGCCGCAGCAGGTCCTCTTCGAACCGGCCGGTCTTCTTGAGGGACGCCGGCGCGCGCGAGCCGGAAAGAAAGAGGTGCGTGAGCGCGACGTCCCGCCTGGTCGCCAGGCGCCGGGCAGCCTCGACGAGCGTGAGGGCGCCGAGGCAGTGACCAAAGAGAGCCAGCGGCTTATCCCGGCGGGCGAGTAGCTCCGGCATCACGCCGGCGAGAAAATCGGACATGCTCTGCACCGGCGGCTCTCGGATCCGGGTGGCCCGGCCCGGCGGTTCAATCCCGACGAGCTCGATTGAGGGATGGAGAGAGTCGGCCCATGGCCGGAAGGTCGCGGCCCCCCCTCCTGCGAACGGGAAGCACACCAGCCGGACCCGCGCATCCGGATTGGGCCTTGGTATCACCACCCAGCTTCCCTTGGTAGCGCCGCGCGGGGACGGCGCCGTCGCCTGCACGGGTGGGGAGCTTGCGGCCCGCGCGGCGAGCTGCGGCTCGATCTCCGAGACCAGCTGCCGGAGACTGGGGCCTTGGATTATGCGGGCGAGCGGCAGCCGCACGCCCAGCTTCGAATCGAGGCGGTTCACCAGATTGACGGCCATCAGCGAGTCCAGCCCCAAGTCATTCAGCGGGCGGGTGACGTCGATCGATTCCTCGAATCCCAGCTCCGCCGTCACGATGCCTTGCAGAGTTGTCAGCAGATCGCCCGCCATGAGCGACGGTGTCTCCAACCGATCCGGCGGACCGGCGGCGGCCGCCATGTCCGCGAACAGTCGAGCGTAGAGGCGTCCGCCGCCCGGCGATCGGTCGACATAGGTCGGCCAGTCACAGATGGTGAGCGCGGCGCGGGGGGCGCCGATCTCGTGCAGATGCTCCAGGACCTGCATCCCCATCTCCGGAGGAATCATCTGCGTGCCGAGGCGGTTCCACAGCTTCGCGCCCCCGGCGCCGCCAGCCTTGGCCATCCCCGATTCGTCCCAAGGGCCCCAGTTGATCGCCATCGCCGGCAAGCCCATCCCGCGCCGGTAGTCGCACAGTGCATCCAGGAAGGCGTTGGCCGCCGTGTAGTTCGCCTGTCCCACCGAGCCGGTCAGGCTGAGGACCGACGAGTGCAAGAGGAAGACCTCGAGTCCGTGTGCCTGCGTCAATTCGTGCAGCAGCCAGGCACCGTGCACCTTCGAGGCGGTCCCGGCGGTGAACCGATCCCAGGTCTGCTTCGCGAGCACGCCGTCGGCCAGCGTTCCTGCACAGTGGATGACGCCCTTGAGCGGCGGTCCACGCCGGTCGATTGCCTTGAGCAACCGGACGACATCGGTTCGGCCCGACACATCGGCCTTGATGACGCGCACCTGCGCGCCTGCCCGTCGAAGTGCCGCGAGCACCTCGAGACCTTCGCCCTTCGCGCCATCCCGGCCGGTGAGAACGAGGTGACGCACGCCCTGGGTCTCCACCAGCCAGCGCGCGGTCCGCAAGCCGATCATTCCCAGGCCGCCGGTGATGAGGTACGTGGCATCCCGCCGATAGCGCAGCGGTTCGCCCGTCTCGATATGCCGGTCGAGGCGCGCCACGTGCCGGACCCCGTCGCGGAACGCGACCTGCCCCTCACCGTTGCTTTCGGACAGCTCCGCGACGATCCTTTCAGCCTCACGCGCCGGCGCATCCGGCCCAGGTGAAAGGTCTATCGAGGCGCCCCACTGTTTGGGATGCTCGAGCGCGAACGTTCGAGCCAGCCCGAGCAGCGGCGCCTGTCCCAAGGCGGGAGCCTCCGCCGAAGACACCGACTGCGCTCCACGGGTCAGGGTCCAGAGCCGCGCGTCTCGAAATGCAGGATTCGCCGTCAATGCTTGCGCGGTATAGAGGGCGCCTCGGAGAGCGATCCGTTCTGCCGTCGCGAGCCGGTCGCCCGCCAGATCGAGCGGCTCGGCCACGTCGAGCGCCGAGGCGAACATCACCCCTGAGAAGGGCGAGGCCTCGACGGAAGCGATCTTCTCGAGGAGCGCCCGGTAGGCTTGCGGGCGCTCAGGGTCGAGCGACCAGACGTTGTCGCGCACCGAGGCGGGCGCTCGTTCGAAGACCAGGTGGCAGTGGTCGCCCGTCCGTTGCAGGCGCTTGGCGACCGCCGCGGCCACGCCCCCGCGATCTGCGAACAGCACCCAGGCACGCGGAGAAGCACCTGTCTTATTCGATTCGACAGCGGCCGGTTCGGCCTGCCAACCACAGGCGTAGAGATGGTCGCGCAGAAGAGGCGCACCCTCGCCGTGAAGATCGCGGCGCGTAATCGGACGCAGTGACATCCCCGAAATGCGCGCGACCAGTCGTCCCTTGTCGTCGGTGGCCTCGATGTCGACGTTGGCGCTGCGGCCGTCATTGCCGACCTCGGTCCGACGGAGATGAACCCAGGCCGCGCGGGTATCGAGCCGACCGAACACCAGGCGGTGAATCCCGACCGGCAAAAAGACCGTTGGGTCTCCTCCTGGTGCCGTCGGGAAAACGAGCGGGAAGAGGTGAATGCAGGCGTCGAGCAGGGCCGTGGGCCTATGCGCGGGGTCGATTCGAACGGGCACCTTGACGCGGGCACGGACCTCGGGTCCGGCGGTCCAGGCGGCGGTCAGGGTGCGAAACGAAGGCCCGTATTCGAGGCCCGATCGCCCGAGTTCGCGGTAGAAGCGCTCGGGCGAGATCTTCGTCCAGCCTCGGCCTGGAGGACGGCCCGCTCCAGTCTGCGGAGATGCCTCGAGGACATCACCCGTCGAGGTTCGACGGAGGGTGGCTCGGGCATGCTCGCCCCAGGAGCCGCCGGCCTCGGCGAGCAGCTGCACCGCGAGCGCCTCGGGGCCCGCGGCGCTCACCGTCACCTTGACACGAGCCTCGCCGTGCTCGGCGAGCAGCAGGGCCCGGTGATATCGAAGCTGTTCGATGATCGGGGGCCCCTCCCCGAGGGAGCCGCGGCAGGCGGCGACTGCGTCGAGCGCAATCGCCGCGATCGGCATGACGGTCCACCCACAGGTGCGGTGATCGGCCAGGAACTTTCGACGTTAGCGTCCGAGATCCACCGCCATCTCGGGTGGCACATTCGGAAGCGAAGGCGTGGCCGCGGTCTGGTCGCCAGCGGCAAGCGGGAGCGGCTGTGCGGGCTTGAGCCAGTAGGTCCGCCGTTCGAACGGGTACGTGGGCAGCGGGAGGCGCCGCCGCGCGAACCCCGCCTCCACGGCTGACCAACGTGGTGCGAACCCGTCACGATAGAGCTCGCCCACTGCGTGCAGGAGGGAGGTCCAGCCCTCGCGGCGGCGATCCAGGGAGGCGAGCCAGCGGCCCCTGAAATTCGGCAGCGACTGACGACCCATCGACAATAGCGCGCTGCCTGGGCCGACCTCGAGAAACGACGCGATCCCCATCTTCTCGAGGGCCGCCATGCCTTCGGAGAAACGGACGGATCGCCGTGCGTGGCGACGCCAGTATCCCGGGCGGATATCCTTGATCGGTTGACCGGTGACGTTCGAGACTAGCGGGATGGCGGGCTCCTGGAAGGCAATCGCCTCCTCGAGGGCCTCGATCCGCGGCAGAACGGGCTCCATCATCGCCGAATGAAAGGCGTGCGAGACCGGCAGCAGTTGGGCGGAGACGCCCGCGCCGTCGCAGCGCCGCGCCATCTCCTCGACCGCCGCTCGGGGACACGAGACCACGGTGTTGCGCGGTCCGTTGAGGCTGGCAATCTCGACGTCCGCAGACGCCGTTTCGAGGAGGCCGCGAACCGTCTCCTCATCCGCGAGGACGGC
>CAYTTF010000216.1:0-8288 GCA_964440665.1 uncultured Myxococcales bacterium
GAGTTGCCGAGGTTGATCGACGCGTCGGTCTGGATGAAGAACGAGTAGAGATCCTCGGCCCGCTCCTCGTGCAGGCTCGATCTGTCGACCACCCGCTCCTTGGCCGAGACAATCCCGGCGGTGACGCTGTGGTTGAAGCCGTAGGGGTTGCCGATCGCGATCACCGGCTCACCGACGCGGACGGCGTCGGAGTTGCCGAACGCCAGCACTGGCAGCGGCCCCTTGGCCTCGATCTTGAGCAGCGCGATGTCGGTCGGCAGATCGGCGCCCGCGACGCAGGCGGGAAGTTCGCGCCCGTCGTAGAGCCGCACCCGCAGGTCGACCACCCCGCGCACGACATGCTCGTTGGTGACGACGTAGCCGCTCTTGTTGATGATGAACCCGGTTCCGATCGAGGTCCTGCCGGCTTCCCCCTCGGACTCCGTCGCCGGGCTGCCCTCGGGCATCTCACCCCGCACGTGAACGACCGCGGCACGCGCCCGCCCCGCGAGGTCGGCGAACCCCCCGCCGGTTTGGCCGACTGGGCCGGTTTGGCCGACTGGGCCGACTCTAGCGGCCTGGCGACGGGGCGCGTTCGTCCAGAGCGGCGCATCGCGCGCGTCCGCCGAAGCCGGTACGAAGCCGAGGCACGCGAAGCCGAGCGCGATCGGGGCGACGAGACGCATACCGAGCGAGAGCCTACGCGATGCCGGCGCCCCGCGCGCGTCCCCGTGCGGGCGCCAGATGGCCGGGCGCCGCGCGCGATCAGCGATCGACCTTGCGGATCAGGCGGTGAAGCTCGTGCAGATCGGACGACGAGAGTCGCTCTTCGGGCGCGCCCCCGTCCGGAGCGGCGGCGCCGGCCGGATCCGGCTTGCGGGCGATGCGGCGGCGCACGTCGTCGACCAGCGGCCCCGCCGCCCGCTTGGTGCCGTCGACCAGATCCTGCGACTCTTTGGTCTGACCGATGGCGTGCAGATGCTCGAACAGCGTGCGCGAGCCGAGCTTGACCGTCGCCCCGAACCAGGCGAACGCGACGAAACCCATCAGGGCGACGCCCAGCTTGAGGAGGCGGAACAATGAAGCGTCCTAGCGCAAGGTCTGGCTGACCGTACGAAGCACGATCTGGCCCGAGGTCGGGACCTCGTCCCGCGCACGCAGCCGCCGCTGCAGGCCCGCTACCGCGCCCCGACGGGGACCGGCAGAGACCAGCACGAAGCCTTTCTGAAGGGAACGCACACGACCATCAGGAAACTCGCCCAGCATTTATCACCTCACCCATCTTCCCCAGCCTCGGCAATCCGTCAAATTTTTGGTCGGCTACTCGGGCTCGCTGGGGACGAGATCGGCTCCCGTCGCCTTGGCCAGCGCCGCGAGCCGCTTCTTGCTGGCCCGCTCGATCAGCCAGACGATCAAGATCGAGACATTGAAGAGCCCGAACAGCGGCCCCGCCATCAGGACTTGCGACAGCACATCCGGGCCCGGCGTCAGGACGCCGCCGACGATGGTGGATAGGACGAGCGCATACTTGTTGAAGCGCCAGAGCCCGCGCGAGGTGACCAGGCCCAGCCACCCGAGCACGGCCAGAATTACCGGCAGCTCGAACGCGATTCCCGTCCCGAGCAGCATCGCCATCATGAAGCCGACGACCTCGTCCATCATGACCGCGGGCTCGATCTTGAAATGGAGGCTTCCGCCGGGGAAGCTCTCGGCGAACGACAGCATGTAGGTGAGCGCCGGCTTGCAGAGAACGGCGTAGCCGAACAGAGCGCCGCCGACGAAGCAGGTGGCCGTCGCGCAGGTGACCGCCAGAGCCAGTCGCTTCTCTTTTCGGTAGAGCCCCGGCGCCACGAACCGCCACAGCTCCCAGAAGATGAACGGGCTCGACACCAGGAGCGCGCCGTACATGGCGAGCTTGGTGTAGACCCAGAATGGCTCGGTCGGGCTCGCGAAGCGGAACACCGGCTCTTGCCCCGCCAGCGCGACGACCCAGGCCGCGCGGGCCGGGCGGGTGATCAGATCGAAGTAATTCTTGACGAAGTAGAACGACACGCCGACCGCGACCAGAAACACGATCGCCGCGTTCCGCAGCCGCAGGCGCAGCTCGGAAAGGTGATCGACGAAGGTCATGCGCGCGTGCTCGACGGCAACGCGATCCGGATCAACTGTGGGGGTGGTCAGCTTCGAGCCTTTCGATTTTTCGGCTGTCGGTTGGGTTGCGCTCTAGGTTTTCTTGGACCCGGGCAGTGGTGGTGGCTTGGGGGCGCCGACAGGCGAGGTGGGCGTCGCCGGCGGCAACAGATCGCTCTCCGACAGCGCTTGGGTGACGTTCGCTCGGTCACCCGAAAGGCTCGAGACAGGTGGCATCACCCGCGGGGCGCCGAGGCGCCCGATCGGCGGCGAGGGCGTCTTGTCCAGGCCCGGAAGCGGCGGGGGCGTTGGCCTCCTCGGGCGCGGTTGCGTATTCGGAAGGAGATCGGCCTCAGAGAGGCTCTGCGTGATGTTCGCGCGGTCACCCGACAGGCTCGAGATGGGTGGCGTCACCCGCGGCGGACCCGGAAGCGGCGACGACGACGACGGGGCAGGCGCGGAGGTCATGATGGCCGCCGCAGGTCCGGCCGCTTCGTGGGCCACACCATCGGCCGGCGCCACAACCCGCGGGCGCGCCACGGTTCCCGCAGGCGGACCAGCCGGGTTGAGGAACTGAGGGGGGATCGGCGGCAGGGCCTGAGCGTCGAACGGCGCGTCGGGGGCACCTGTCAGCGCCGCAGGCTCGGCCGTCGCGGGTGCCGCCGTCACTGCGATCGCGTCCACTGCGGCCGCCTTACGCGCCTCCGCTTCGACGCGCAGGCGCGTCTCCTCGACCACCTTCTTCACCTGGTCGCGGCGCTTGAGCTCGTCCGGATGAAGCGTCACGGCGTCTCGCAGCTCTTCGAAGGGCTTGCGGAAGCTGTCGTCGAGCGTGATCTCGCTCTTGATGTCGGAGGTCGCCTTTCGGATCTCGCGGATGAGCTTACCGAGACCCGTCGCCAGGTCCGGGAGCTTCTTGGGGCCGAGGAAGATCAGGGCGAGCAGCAGGATCACGGTGATCTCGCCCATTCCGAGATTGAACACGTCTGAAATTTAACTCCATAGACGGCGAAGAAACAATGCGCGTGGCGATCACGGACACGATTTAGTCCCCGGCAAAAAGGTCGATCTGGCTCGGCGGGCCGAGCCTGTACGCGTCGAGACCACGTCCGGCGAGCAGCTCAAGCAGATCGTCGCCGGGTGAATTGACCAGCGCAACCTCGGCTGCGCCGGTCGCCTCCACGTAGCGCAGGAGCGCCGCGAGGTCGGCGCCGAGCGGGAAGGTCACGCCGCGCGGAACATCCGGGCGCGCACGGGCACCCGGGCCTACGGCGTACGGGGACACCAGGGCGAAGCCGGGCGCGCGCGGTCCCCCGACGTGCGGCAACCCAGGCGTGGCAGCGGGCCAGAGCAGGGCCTCGTTCGGCGCGAGGCGGCCCGCGAAGCGCTGGAGGCCCGGCGCGGGGAGCTCGGCCCGCTTGTACACCGCCGCCGCATCCATGATCGCGCGATGGGCCCGCAACGAGATGCCGTCCGCGACGAGCGCCAGCCCCACCGACGGCGCCAGCGTGAGCGGCTCGATCAACAAGACCGGCGCCTCGCCCGCCGCCAACATGGACTGCAGCGTGTGGAGCAAGGTCGCCTCGGCCGCCGCGCGCGCCGGGAACACCACCTCCCGCGCGGCCAGGCGGGCGTCCAGACAGAGCGCATCGGCCGCCCGCACCTCGGCGCCCTCGCCGATCGGCCCAGCGTAAACGATCCTGCGGCCGCCCCGCTCGCAGAGGAGAGACGCCGCGCCCGGCATGTAACCGGAAGGGAAAATCTCCAGCCGCATGTCGCCGAGCGCGAACGGCCGACCGTAGGCCGAGATCAAGGCCTGCGCGCGCAGGCGATCGCCGACCGGGCCCAGCAGCGTCAACGTCGTGTCCGTCGACAAGATTTGGCGCCGGCCGCCGCCCACCCGGGGCAGGGCGCGCCGACCCCGCGCGCCCAGCACCGCCGCGTGGGAGAGAAAGACCAGATCGCTGCCAGCCGAAGCGTCGCAGGCGACGACGGTCCCGGCGATCCGGACCCCGGCTCTGTACATGAATGCGCGCGGATTTCTTCTGGTGGGGTCCATCTTCAACCGCTGGCGGACGCCACTATATGTTGCTCGGGGCCGAACCGGACCTGTAAGCTCGGCTTCGCATGGACCACGCCAGCCCTCGATTCCGTCAGGATCTGGCGGTGTCCACCACCGAAGCGGATGGGGTCGCCTGCGTCGACGTGCGTGACGCGAAGAGTGGGGCCAGCTTCCGTCTGTACGATTTCGAATACCAGCTGGCGCTCCAGCTCGATGGCCAGCCGGTGGCTCAGGTGATCGCCTGGGCATCGATGACGTACGGGGTCGATCTGACGGCGGAAGGCATCGGCGAATTCGCCGGGCGGCTCTCGGAGCTGGGTTTTCTCGAGGCGGGCGCGGGCGCCGCGTCGGTGACGACGCTGCCGCCCGCGTCCACGCCGGGATCGGCCGAGACGGACAGCGCGGAGGACGAGTGGATGTCTCCGCAGGGGGTCAAGACGGCGCAGTTCGACCCCGATCCGGCCATGCTCGCCGGGGCGCCCGAAGCGACGGCCGACCGCACCCCGGTGGCGTCGCTCGTCGAGCTCGCCGCGCTGGATGTGGATCTGGATCGGGGGCTGAAGACCGAGCCGACCTTACCCGCACCCCCGTCGGATCGGGCGTCGCGCGCTCCGGCAGCGATCGCGCCCCCGATCGTGGCTGCGTCGAAAGCGCCGGCGCCGGCCGCTCCGACCGCTCCGGCGGGCATGAGCGATTCGGCCAAGTCCCGCTGGGCCCTGGATCTCGACGGCGCGCTGCAGGCGCCCGACTCACCGGCCGCCGTCACGGCGCCAGCGCCCGCGGCCAAGGATACGGCGCTGCCCCCACGTCCGGTGGCCGCGGGCAAGCCGGCCGGCATCCCCGAACGGCGGCAGCCACCCGCGCCGGAGGCGGTCGTGATGGCGGGGTTTTCCGAGGTCACCGCGAAACGCGGCACCGCGCGGCCGAGTGGCCCGGGACGCCTGGTATTGGTTCTGGTCCTGCTCCTCGGGGTGGCGGCGGCGGTCGTCGGGTACTACGTCTGGACGCGCCAGCACGTGGCCGCACCGCAGGCGCTGCGGGTACGTGTCATGACCCCAAAACCGACCGCGGTCTATCGTTGGTTCTCGGGACGCGGGGCGGTCACCGACTACGAAACCTCGACGGTGGCGTTCGCGACCCAGGGACGACTCACCGACCTCCTCCCGGCGGGGACCAAGCTGGCCGCCGGCGACATCATCGGCAAGCTTGCCGGGGCGACCGCCGTCGAGACTCTGCTGGCGCACGACCGATCGCGGGTCGCCTTCTACCGGCAGATGCGGGACAGCATGCGCGCGGCCGACAATCTGCCCGAGCTGCGGCAAGCCGAGATTCGGCTCGCCGAGAAACAGCGGCTGGTTGCGGACACCACCGCGAACCTGGCCCGGTTCACCGTGCAGGCCGTCGAGCCGGGCGAGGTGATCGAAACGCTCGCCAAGATCGGCGCGCCGGTCCCGGCGGGAGCGCCCGTCGC
This sequence comes from uncultured Myxococcales bacterium, assembly GCA_964440665.1. Taxonomy (GTDB): domain Bacteria; phylum Myxococcota_A; class Polyangia; order Fen-1088; family Fen-1088; genus JADGRB01. Next base: position 5,643 of record CAYTTF010000216.1, read on the forward strand.
GCGCGTCAAGGGACAGCTCCTGCATGGGGCTTTCGAGCTCGACGGCGACGAGCGCGCCGTCCTCGCCAAGCTGGATTTTTGCCGCGTCGAGGTGGTGGGCCTCGGACCGCGCGCCGAGAACCTGGCCGCGCGGCGAGAGACGGCGGCCTCGGCCGTCGCGGACTCGGGCCCACTCGAGGCGCAGGCGGGCCCGCGCTTCGTCGACTGCAAGCCGCCGGTCGGTGACGTGTCCGCCGGAGACAAGGTCGAGGTGGCGTTGCCCGGCGATCTGGGGCTGGTCTCCGGACAGCCGCTGCGCCTCGCACGGCGACGCTTCGACGCGGTCTTTCCTGTGCCGGCTCGCGCGTTGGTCGGCGGGGGGGATCAAAAATCGATTTGGATCGCGGGCCGCGACGGCCGGGCGGAGTCGCGCGCGGTCGCGGTCGCCGATCTCGGCGACGAGGCGCTGGTCAGCGACGGCCTCCACGTGGGCGACGACGTGATCGTCGATCCACCCGCCGGTCTGCAGCCAGGCTCGCAGATCGCGGCGACGCGCTAGGCCTCAAACCCCGATCCGCTGCAGGTCGAGGATCGGCGCGCCGTCGGTGCGCGCGTTTGTCAGATCGACCAGGCAGTCGAGCGACCAATCCTCGTCCCCTTCCGCGTCGATGAGGGCCTGCTGCGCCCGGAAATGGCGCGGCGCCGTCTCGTCGATACGCGTTCGGTCGGGACGCCGGGCCTCGGGGGTGGTGAGCAGCGCCGTGTGCTCGGCCCAGAACGGCGCCATCGCGGCGACGAACCGCTCGGCGGTCCAGGGCTCGGCGGCGCCGGGCGCGACCAGGCGGACGGCGGACGGGTAGTCACGCCGGGCCAGCGCACGCACCAGCTTGTGCATCTCGACGCGGATGGCGGCCATCACCGCGCGGCGCTCGGCGACGGGATCGACCGCCGGCTGCGCGGCGGGCTTGGTTGCCCGTCGCGCCGGATCGCTGAGACCCTCCCACTCCTCGAGCAGGCTCGAGTCGACATCGCGCAAAAGGGACCGAAGATAGGCCAGGATCTCCAGCACCGGCTCGGTGCGCGCCGCCGCGGGGACCGTCTGCTCCAGCACCCGAAACACCTGCGAGAGGTGGCGCAGCAGCACCCCCTCGCTGCGTTCGATCCCGAGATCGCGCACGTAGTCGTCGAAGCTGGTGAAGCGCTCGTACATCTCTCGGGCGATCGATTTCGGGTGCACGTTCGCCTCGCCCACCCAGGGATGTCGCCCCGCGAAATCGTTGAAGGTGGCGTAGATGAAATCGCGGTTCGGCTTGGGCCACTCCAGCGTCTCGAGCTCGGCGATGCGCTGCTCGTACTCGACGCCCGCGGCTTTCATCTCCGCCATTTTCTGGGTCTTGACCTGATCGAGTTGCTTGCGCAATACGGCATCCGGATCCTCGACGATCGCCTCGACCAGCGACAGAACGTCGAGGGCATAGGTCGGCGCGTCGCGGTCCAGCACCGCCAGCGCCTCCAGTAGATAGAGCGACAGCGTCTGGTTCAGCGAGAAGTCGCGCTGCAGCTCGCCGCTCACCTCCACGACACGACCGCGCACCGTCTCGGTCGGCACGACGTCGATGAGATGCGCGCGCCGCAAGGTCCGAAACGCGGCCGCGGCCCGCCGGCGCTCCGCGCGCTTGTCGCGGGGGCCCCCGTGCGAGCGCCCGATGATCGAAACCAACCGCTTGTACCCCCCGCCCTCGGTCCGCGACTGGAGGCAGTTGAGCAGCACGCCGTGGCTGACCTCGAAGCGGGACGCGAGCGGCTCCGGCGTCCCGTCGATGAGACGCTGGAACGTCCCGCGATCCCAGTGGACGTACCCACGCGTGGGTGGCTTGTGCGGCACCACCTTCTTGCCGGCCGCCTGCTTGACGGCGAGCCGCTTGTTTTCGATCGCGTGCGCGGGCGCCTGAGCCACCACGTAGCCGCGCTCGTCGAAGCCCTTGCGACCGGCCCGCCCGGCGATCTGATGGAGATCCCGCACCCCGAGGATGCCGGTCTTCTCGCCGTCGTATTTGCAGAGCTGCGTGAACAGCACGGTGCGGATCGGGATGTTCACGCCGACGCCCAGCGTGTCGGTGCCGCTCACGACCTTGAGCAGCCCCTGCTGCGCCAGCCGCTCGACCAGTAGCCGGTACTTGGGCAGGAGCCCCGCGTGGTGGATGCCGATGCCGTGCCGGAGAAACCGCTGGAACTCCTTGCCATACGGCGAATCGAAGGCCGCGCCCACCAGCGCTGCGCGCAACGCTTCTTTCTCGACCTTGGTCGACAGATCGACGCTCATCAGGTTTTGCGCTTCGTCGGCCGCCCCCCGCTGCGTGAAGTTGACCAGATAGATCGGTGCGCGCCGGGTCGTCACCAGGTCGGCGATCGTCTCGTGCAGCGGTGTCTCCCGGTACTCGAACTCGAGCGGAACCGGACGTTCGCGCCCGCGCACCACCGCGACTTCACGCTTGGTCAGCGCGGCGAGACCGTCGGTGATGACCCGGAGATCGCCGAGCGTGGCCGACATGAGCAGGAACGTCGTCTGCGGCAGGCAGAGCAGCGGCAACTGCCAGGCCATGCCGCGCTCGCGATCGGCGTAGTAGTGAAACTCGTCCATGATCACGTAGTCGGCCTGGGTCGCGG
>CAYTTF010000217.1:0-8266 GCA_964440665.1 uncultured Myxococcales bacterium
CAGATCGTCGGTCAGCATCGTGATGAGCGGCGCCGACAGCGAGACCGTGCAGCGGTAGGGGATGTGATCGGCGATGAGCCCCTCGAACATCTGCAGGAGCGGCAGGTAGGTGCCGGTGATGGCCTCGTAGAGCCAGGCCTCCTCCATCACCGTCGGATCTTCGGGGTGACGGACGAACGGCAGGTGCGCGTGCAACACCAGCGCGAAGTAGCCGTCGGCCACGGCTCAGCGCCTCGGCCGGTCGGGCGCGGCGGGGTAGAGCGACGGCGACGGCGCGTCGGCGGTCTCGGCGAGGCCGCCACCCACTGGACGGTCGACACTGCCGACCGCGCCAGCGTGCAGATTCTCGCTGGCGCCGGGAAACATCCGCTCGCTGCCGCCGGCGAAGCCGCGCTCGCTGGCGCCGGCAAAGCTGCGCTCGCTGGCGCCGGCAAAGTTGCGCTCGCTGGCGCCGCGCAGGAGACGCTCGCTGGCGCCCGCGAAGTTGCGCTCGCTGGCGCCGCGCCAGCGCCGCTCGCTGGCGCCCGCCAGCAACGCCTCGCTGGCGCCGCGAAAACGGGCCTCGCTGGCACCGAGCATCCACAGCTCGCTGCCGCCCCGTCCGGAAAGCTCGCTCGCCCCCAGCCACATCCGCTCGCTGGCGCCGGCCATCAACCACTCCGAGCTTCCCGGCGCGAACCACCCCTGGGGCGCCTGCGTCTTGTCGGCACCGCCCGCGATCGCCACTTGCCGCCGGTACTCCCAGGTGCCGAGCACCCGCCGCTCGGCCCGCGCGCCGATGCCGCGGATGACCACTTGCCAGGGACCGTAGACGATGTGCATGCGCCCGTTCTCGGCACGGATCGACATCTCACCCAGGTCCCGGACCTCGACGCTCGACGGAATTTCGATCGGATAGGTGAAAGGACCGGCTTCCCACTCCGTTCGCAAGACCGGCCCGGTCCACTCGGTCCGACTCGCCTCGCCGGTCCAGGCCGCACCGCCCGCCTCCTCCCAGTTCCATCGGCGCGCGAGCACGCGCTGACCGCCCGGCGCCGGAAATCCGGCGACCTCCGTCCAGTCTTCCCAGCCGCTTGGTGTCGGGCCCGCGCCCGGCAAACCACCGCCGGGCCCGGGGCCCGGGCCGCCCCCGGCGCCTCCGTCGGAATGGGCCGAAGCGGACGCTGCGTTGGCGCTGGTGCCCGTCGCCGTCGCCGCCGAGGCGGCCGTGCCGGCTTCCCCGCCGGCGCGCACGCTCAGCCACTCGAGCGGCGCACGCTGCGCCGGTTCGCGCCGGGGAAAATCGACGCGCCCCGAACGCACGATCTTCACGAAGTAGCCCTCCTCGGAACGCAGGCCCACCTCGACACAAGCGCCGGAGGTCGGTTTGTTGATCGCGAAGAACCACTGGCGGTCGTGACGCTCGATCCGGTGATCGAAGTAGCTGTGGGCGTTGGTACCGTCGAACAGCCGTCCGCTGATGTCGTAGACCCGCACGTTCAACCAGGCCCGCGCGCCCGCGCGTCCCAGCCCCGCGCGGGCCGCCGCGACCGCCTCTTCGGTGATCTCCCAGTAGACGTACAGCCGATCCGGATCGACCGCCATGGCGGTCGCCCGATCGCTCCCGTAGCCCCAGGGGATGTGGCCCGGCATCGGCTCGACCTCGGCGTCGGGCCCGAGATCGAACTTGGAGGGAAAGGCCGCGTTCGTGCCGGCGCCTGCACCCGCTCCGTTGGTCGCCGGTGCAGCGGTCTTGGCCTGTTTTGGCGGCGCCGCGGCGGGAGTAGCCGGGCGCAGATCCTGGAATGCGCTCTCGACCCGACCTCCGAGCTCATCCTTGCTCAGCTTCGAGACGCCGGTCAGCCCCATGCGTTGCGCGCAGTCGAGGAGCTGCTTGCGGGTCGCGCGCCGGAACAGCTCGGCCGACCCTCCCGAGGGGGGCGGGACCTTGGGATCGTGTCCCACCAGACTGAGAATCTGGGATGCGAGCTCGGTTCCGGGTGTCAGGGAAGGTGGCACGACGTCCTACTTTCACAGCTTAGTCTCTGGACCCGCGCTTGGGGCGGAAAAAGTGAGCGCGGCCGCGTAAGCTGCGGCGCGATGAGCGCGCGGGAGAGCTGGGCGCACGAAATGGAATCGGTGTTTCTGTACGGCGTGATCGCCGAGGTGGAGCCGTCGGCCGAACGGCGCGCCCTGTTCACCAAGCTGGGTGGGGAGGCCCGGGGACAAGCGGAGCTCTGGTCGGCGGAGATCCGAAAGGCCGGCGGGCCAACACCCGAGGCCTTCACGCCGTCGGCGCGCGCCCGGGTGGTGGCCGCGCTGGTGCGTCGGCTCGGACCGGCGCGGCTGCGCGGCGTGCTTTCGGCGATGAAGGTCCGGGGGATGTCGATCTACCGTTCCAGCTCGCCGCCGACCGGGCACGACATGCCCCATTCGGTCGAAGAGATCGGGCTGCGACATCGAGACGGGATCGCGGGTGGCAACCTGCGACCGGCGGTGTTCGGGGCCAGCGACGGCCTGGTCTCCAACGTCTGTCTGATCCTCGGCGTCTCGGGCGCGCAGGCCAGCGGCCACACGGTCCTGGTCTCCGGGGTCGCGGGCCTGCTGGCCGGGGCGTTCTCGATGGCGGCGGGCGAGTACGTGTCGGTGCGATCGCAGCGGGAGATGTTCGAGTACCAGATCGGCGCCGAGCGCGACGAGCTCCGACAATATCCGGCCGAGGAGGCGGCGGAGCTGGCGCTGATCTACCAGGCGCGCGGTCTGACCACGCAGGACGCCGACCGGATGGCGACGCGCATCGTTTCCAATCCGGAGATCGCCCTCGACACGCTGGCGCGCGAGGAGCTGGGTCTCGATCCCGGGGCGCTGGGCTCGCCGATCGGTGCGGCCTCCTTTTCGTTCGCCGCGTTCGCGATCGGCGCCGCCATTCCGCTGGCGCCGTTCGTGGTGGCCGCAGGTCACGGGGCCCTTCGCGCGTCGGTGATCCTGACCGCCGTTGCGCTGTTCGGCGTCGGCTGCGCGATCAGCCTCTTCACCGGCCGCGGCGCCCTCCGCGGCGGCGGCCGGATGCTGGCCATCGGCGCGGCGGCCGGGGCGGTGACCTACGCTATCGGGCGGCTCCTGGGCGGCGTGGTGGGCGGCATGGTCGGATAGGGCGGGGGATTGGCATCTTGGCGACGGCGCTGCTACACAAAGGCCATGTCTCAGCACAAGGCGACGGTGAGCTGGAAGTCGGACAATGAAAATTTCCTGGCGGGGAAGTTCACCCGCAAGCACAGCTGGACCTTCGACGGGGGGGCGGTGGTGCCCGCGTCGGCGTCACCGTCGGTGGTCCCGGCGCCGTACTCCAGCGCCGAGGCCGTCGATCCCGAGGAGGCGTTCGTCGCCTCGGTGTCGAGCTGCCACATGCTGACTTTCCTGCACGAGGCCCGCAAGGCCGGCTTCCGCGTCGACGCCTACGACGACGAAGCGGTGGGCGAGATGACCAAGAACGAACGCGGCGTCCCTTGGGTCAGCAAGATCACGCTCAACCCGAAGATCGTCTACGGCGGCGACAAGCGTCCCTCGCCCGCCGACGAAGAGCAGCTTCACCACAAGGCGCACGACTTCTGCTTCATCGCGCAGTCGATCAACACGGAAGTCACCGTCGGCCCCGCGGCGTAGCCGAGATCGGGCAACAACACCGAGCGGTGGGCACCTCGCGTCAACTCGGAACGGTGCACGCCGCGGCGCTGATCGTTGCGAGCATGGTCGGCACGGGGATCTTCACCACGACCGGCGTTCTGCTGTCGTCTCTCCGCTCGCCGCCTCTGGTGCTGCTCGTCTGGGCGCTGGCCGGCGTCCTGGCGCTGTGCGGGGCGGCGGTCTACGCAGAGCTCGGCGCGATGATGCCGCGGGCCGGCGGCGAGTACGTCTATCTCTCTCGCGCGTTCGGACCCGCCACCGGGTTTCTCTCGGGTTGGATCGCGCTGTTCGTCGGGTTCGCGGCGCCCACGGCGGCGGGGGCGCTGGCGTTCGGAAGGTACCTGCACGCGGTCATGCCGTGGGCACCGCCCAAGATCGCCGCGCTGGCGCTGCTCGCCGTGCTCACGGCCGTGCACATGACCGACGTGCGGTTCGGGGCGTCGTTGCAAACGACGCTGGCGGCTCTGGTGGTGGTCCTGGCCGTGACGTTCGTCGTGGCGGCGCTGGGCTCGGGACACGGGGACTGGAGCCGCCTCTCCGCGGGCGGGGACGGCGCGGTGGCCGGAAGCACCGCCGCCGGATCGACGGTCACGGCGGGCAGCATCGCGGTGGGTCTGGTCTACGTGTCGTACGCGTACTCCGGCTGGAACGGGGCCGGCTACCTGGCGGGGGAGATCCGCGATCCCGGGCGTGCGCTCCCGAGGGCGCTGGCGCTGGGAACGGGGCTGGTGACGGCGCTCTACCTCGCGCTCAACGTCGTGTACTTGTGGTCGGCGCCGCGCGCGGCGCTGGTCGGGCAGGTCGAGGTCGCCAACGTGGCGGCGCTGGCGCTCTTCGGCCCGCGGGGCGCCATGCTTCTATCTTCGTTGGTGGCGCTGGCGCTGGGGGGGTTCGTGAGCGCGATGCTGATGTCGGGCCCGCGCGGGACCTATGCGATGGCCGAGGACGGCCTCTTCTTTCGCGCGCTCTGCCGGACCAACGCGCGCGGCGCGCCCACGGTGGCCGTCGGTCTGCAGGGGGCGCTGGCGATCGTGGCAGCCGCCACCGCCGCGTTCGATCCGATCCTGGTTTACGTCGGCTTCACGCTGACGCTGACCGCGGCGGCGGCGGTGATCGCCGCGTTTGTCTTGCGGCGGCGCGAGCCGCGGGCCGACCGCCCGCACCGCGCGCTCGGCTGGCCGCTCACCGGCCTCTTGTTTCTGGGGCTGTCGGCATTCATGGTCGCCCTCTCCATTGCCGAGCGTCCCGCCGAGGCCGCGGCCGGGCTGGTCACCTTGCTGACCGGCGCCGCCGCGTATCGGATCTGGCGTCGTTCGGACCCGCGCGCTCAGGGGTAGCGTGGTAGCGTCGGGTATGGCCAAATCTCCTTGCCCAATCTCCAAGACGCAGTTTCTCGAAAAGGCCGAAGCGGTGAAGCTGACCATCGGTACCGCGGAGCTGATCGCCGACAAGCGCGAGTTCTCGACCGGTTCGTTTGGCTGGTACCACAACGGCAAGACCACGATCATGGTCGACGGCAAGCCGCTCTCGGTTCAGGTCGGGATCAACCTGACGGTGGTCGGGAGCAAAGAAGCCGAACGATAGCCGCAGCTGGTGCCCTCGCGGGCCTTGCGGCCGCCGGTTCGTGCTTACGTTGGTCGTGGGAGGCCAGCATGAAGAGTCATGAACCGAGCAAGGATGTGGCGAGCACCAAACCGAAGGCCATGAAGGCCAAGCGGCATCAACCGCGATCGGACGACGGCAACGCCTTCATTCCAGATCCGGAGGGTGGACCGGCCCGAACGAACGACGATCTGGCGGAGAATCTGGCCGAAGGATTTCTGCAGCGCGCGACCCAGGACGAGGAAGGCGACGAGGTCACGCTGGAGGGGCTGGTCCCCGAGGAGATCGGCGGGCCCTTTGTCGAGACCAGCGGGTCGGCGGAGTTCGCCGAGGGGACGGACGGCTCGAATCCGGCCGATGCCTCGCGCGAGCCGCTGCCACGACCGGTGGCGGGATTGATCCACCGTCCCGAGGTCGAGGAAGACCAGAACGAGGAGACCGACTGACGCGAAGATCGACTAAGGAACGGGGTGTTCGTCGACGGCGTCCTCTCGGTCGAATTTCGATCGGGTGATCGATCGGTCCGAATCGACTGGATGGCGATTGATGTAGTCTTGGTGATCGAAAACGGACCCGGTGATCGACGGGCCGTCGTCTATGACATCGGGTGGCAGGGCGGCGGGCGTCGCGACAGCGGCGGTGACCGCAACCTGAGCGGCCGAGCCGACCACCGCCGCAGACCCAGCCGCGGCAGGGGCATCGGCGACGGCTTCGGCGACAGGTGGCGGCAGCGGGGCGAGCGGTTGCGGCTCGGGCGGGGTACCGGGCACAGCCGGATCGTTGATGGGCTCACCGGTGACGCGCGCGGTAACGTTGGACGACGAAGGAGCGGTCGAACCGCCGGCATGTAGAGCGGTCGCAGCGAGAAGAAGCGCGACAAAGCTCAGCCCTCCGACCCCGAGGAGTATTCGTTGCGTGGACATCCCATTAACGAAGGTGTGGAGGAACCGCCTCGGGTCAAGCTCGTCCTCGTTCACTTTCTGGATGATTCCGGACCGTAACCTGCGGCCCACATTCGTTACGAACGACAGGCACGCATTCGTGGCTGCCAGCCGCGTACGTGTCGCGCGAATGATTGGTTCCGTTCTTGCGTTGGCCACGGCCATACAACGAGGGGGTCTTCATGCTCATGCTGCCAGTCGTTTCCGTCGCCCACGTCGCCACGCCAACTCTGTCCGCCGTTTCGACCCCGTCCGCGAGCTCGTCCGTGAGCGCCAACGCCCGCGACCGTGCGCAGTTCGCCGGGTACGTCGTCGTAGCTCAGGTCGCCGCGCCCGGCAGCGCCAGCCCCGGGAACGGCGGTCCGGGAAATACCAGTCCGGGGACCGCGGGCCATGGGAACATGGCGCCTGGAGCCATCGGCCCCGGGAACACCGCCCCGGGCGAGAGCGGGCCGGACACGTCTGATCCTTCCAAGATTGGTCCCGGCAACACCGCTCCGGGGAACACCGGCCCCGGCGGCAGCGGCTCCGGAAGCTCCGGCTCGGGGAACCAGGGCCGGGGAAATACCGATCCGCTGATCTTCGACTCGGCCAACACGGGCTCCGGGACCAAGGATCCGACCACGGGATCGACCAGCGTCGGGTCCTCGAGCGCGACGACCCGGAAGCACAAGCGCAAGGCTCGAAGCAACACCCCGCCGAGCCCCCCCGCGTCGGATACGACCGGCTCGCCTTCTCGCAGCAACACCCTCGCCCCCAACGGAACCGTTCCGAACGGAACGCCGCCGAACGGGATCGCGCCGACGGGGACGCCGTGATGACGGCGCAGAGGCGCAAGCCCGGCGCGGACACCCGCACCCTGGGGGAGACCAACTCGGGCGGCGGGTCTGACGGATGAGCCATCAATCGACTCTTGCCACTTCTGCCGCCGTTCCTCCTGCCGCTACACGGGTTCTGGCCGACGCGGATCCGGCGCTCGCCGCCGAGGCCGCGCACCTTCACTACGTCCACGATCGGGTCCCGGGTCTCCGTCGTCGCGCCACCGGCCGGACCACGCGCGCCGGTAACCGTTTGGTTCCGCTGTTCGTGGTGGAGGACCACCTGGGCCGGCGCATTCGCGACGAGGCGACGCTGTCCCGGGTTCGTAGGCTGGCCATTCCCCCGGCCTGGACCGACGTCTGGATCTGCCCGCGGCCGAACGGACACTTGCAGGCCACCGGTCGGGACGCGCGCGGCCGCAAACAGTACCGCTACCATTGCCGCTGGCGCGAGGAGCGCGATGGAACCAAATACGCGCGGCTGATCCATTTCGGCCACGCGTTGCCGGTCCTGCGCCGTCGGGTCGCCGCCGATCTCGAGCGCCGGGGACTGCCGAGACCGAAGGTGCTGGCCACCGTGGTCAAGCTCCTCGAGACCACCTTCATCCGGGTGGGGAACGAAGAATACGCGCGCAGCAACAGATCCTTCGGGCTCACGACGCTGGAGGATCGGCACGTCGACTTTCGCGGGGGCGTGATCCGCTTCCACTTTCGCGGCAAGAGCGGCGTCTTTCATCAAGTCGCCGTCGACGATCCCAAGCTGGCGCGCATTGTCCGCCAGTGCCGCGACATCCCCGGCCAGGAGCTGTTCCAGTACCGCGACGAGGCGGGGAACGCCCAAACCGTCGATTCGGCCGACGTGAACGGCTACATCCGTGAATTGACCGGCGACGAGTTCACCGCCAAGGACTTCCGCACCTGGGCGGGCACGGTGCTGGCTGCGGTGGCTCTGCATGAGATAGCGACCAGCGTGGCGCGGGCCCGCGCGCGCGGCCCGCGACCGGCGCGCGCGACGGCCAGCGGTGTGGCGCGCGCTATCGAACAAGTCGCCGCGCGGCTGGGGAACACGCCGTCGGTGTGCCGGAAGTGCTACGTGCACCCGGCGGTGATCTCCGCGTACCTCGAGGGGACGCTCATCTTCCCGGTCAACGTCGCGCGACGGGCAGCGGCGAGAGTCAGAAGACCAAATGCGCCGGTCGCCGCGACGGCTGCGCTGCACGCGGAGGAGGTCGTGGTCCTGGC
>CAYTTF010000218.1:0-8212 GCA_964440665.1 uncultured Myxococcales bacterium
ATCGGCACCGACAACACGGCCAGGAAACAGGTCGAAGAGGAGCGGAAGAAGCTCGACCAGCGCCTGCGCGACCAGCACTTCTACACGCGCTCGCTCATCGAATCGAACATCGACGCGCTGATGGACACCGATCCGCGCGGGATCATCACCGACGTCAACAAGCAGACCGAGGCCTTGACCGGGTGCACGCGGGACGAGCTGATCGGGGCGCCCTTCAAGAATTACTTCACCGATTCGAGCCGGGCGGAGGCGGGCATCAACCGGGTGCTGGCCGAAGGCAAGGTCACCAACTACGAGCTCACCGCCCGGGCCCGGGACGGCAAGCAGACCACCGTGTCGTACAACGCGACGACGTTCCACGACCGCGACCGGCGGTTGCAGGGCGTGTTCGCCGCCGCGCGCGACGTGACGGAGCTGAAGCGTTACGAGCAGACGCTGCACCGAAAGAACGTGGAGCTGGAATCCGCCAGCCGGATGAAATCCGAATTTCTCGCGAACATGTCGCACGAGCTGAGGACGCCCCTCAACGCCATCATCGGCTTCTCCGAAGTGCTGCGGGACGGCCTGATGGGCGACATGAGCGACAAGCAGCGGGGGTTCATCGGCGACATCTTCAGCAGCGGCAACCATCTCCTGTCGCTCATCAACGACATCCTCGACCTGTCCAAGGTGGAGGCCGGCACGATGATGCTCGACCTGGAGTCGGTGTCGGTGTCGTCCCTGTTCTTGAACAGCCTCTCGATCATCCGAGAGAAGGCCGCGGCCCGGCACATCAGCCTGGGCATCGAGGCGGACGAAGAGCTGGGTTCCTTTCAGGGCGACGCGCGCAAGGTCAAGCAGATCGCCTACAACCTGCTCTCCAACGCGGTCAAATTCACCGTCGAGGGCGGGAAGGTGACCCTGCGCGCCAGCCGCGTCCCGCGCGCCGACGTTGGCAAGCTGTCGGGCTCCTGGCCGGGCCGGACCTTCCCGTTGGCCGATAACGAGTTCACGGAGTTTCTCAAGATCGGTGTCGGCGACAGCGGCATAGGCATCTCGGCGGAAGGAATGGAGCAGCTCTTCAAGCCCTTCAGCCAGATCGACAGCGGCCTGGCGCGGAAATTCGAGGGGACGGGATTGGGGCTGGCCATGGTCAAGCTCCTGGCCGAGCTGCACGGCGGCTCGGTGGCGGTGGAAAGCGCCGTCGGTGAAGGCTCCTGCTTCACGGTCTGGCTGCCGTTCCGGGCGCCCGAAGAGGGGGTCTTGAGGTCGATCAAGGTGCCGGCCGCCCCGTTCATCGAGGCGCGCTCGGGCGCGCGCGTCGCGCTGGTGGTGGAGGACGACTTCAAGTCGGCCGATCTGATCCGCGTCCAGCTGGAGGCGCAAGGCTTCAGGGTGCTCCACGCCGGCTCCGCCGAGGCGGCGCTGGCTCTCGCGGTTCAGCAGCCGCTGTCGCTCATCACCCTCGACATCATGCTGCCGAACATGGACGGCTGGGATTTTCTCAGTCGCCTCAAACAGCTGCCGGAGCTGGCGCGCATCCCGGTCGTGATCATCTCGATCGTGGCGGACCGCAACAAGGGTTTTGCCTGTGGCGCCGCTGCGGTCATGCAGAAGCCGATTTCCCGGCAGGAATTTTACGAGTCGCTGGTGGAGCTGGGTCTGGTTCCGGTCGCGCAGGGCCACACGCTGAAAGTCCTGGTGGTCGACGACGATCCCAAGGCGGTGGAGCTGATCGCCGTCCACCTGCCGGGGTTGGGAGGTGCGGTGCTGCGCGCCTACGGCGGCCGCGACGCCATCGACACCGCGCGCCGGGAGCTGCCGGACTTGATCGTGCTCGATCTGATGATGCCGGAGGTGAACGGCTTCGACGTGGTGGACGCGCTCAACAAGCAGCCCGATACCGCCCGCATCCCGATCATGGTGGTCACCGCCAAGCAGATCACCGCCGAGGACCGGGTGAGGTTGAATGGCTTCGTGACGACCATCGTGGAGAAGGCCGAGTTCCACCGGGACCGCATCGCGGCCGAAGTGCGGCGGGCCATGTCGCGGCGCCAACTGATCGACTAACGTGGCCAAAGTCCTGATCATCGAGGACAACGCCGCCAACATGACGTTGGCGATGTTTCTACTGGAGTCGGTGGGGCACACCGTCCTGAGCGCCACCGATGCCGAGACGGGCCTGACGCTGGCACGCGACGAGCAACCCAATCTCATCCTGATGGACATCCAGCTTCCCGGTATGGATGGACTGCAAGCGACCACCGTTCTCAAGAGCGATGGGGTGACCCGCGCCATCCCGGTGATCGCGCTGACCGCCTTGGCGATGAAGGGCGACGAGGAACGCATTCGAGCCGCCGGCTGTGACGGCTACATCGCCAAGCCGATGCGATACCAGGAATTTCTGAAGACCGTCGCCGAACAGCTGGTCGCTGCGCCATGACACCGGGCGGCTACATCGCCGACCACCCGGCGCGCGTCCTGATCGTCGACGACGAAAGGCAAAACCGACAGCTGCTGGAGGTCATGCTCGCGCCGGAAGGCTTCCAGCTCCTCCTCGCCGCGAGCGGCGAGGAGGCCCTCGCGCTGGTGGCCCTGCAGGCCCCCGATCTGATCCTGCTCGACGTCATGATGCCCGGCGTCGATGGATATCAGGTGGCCCAGAGGATCAAGGCCGACCTCGCCACCAAGCAGATTCCGATCATCCTGATCAGTGCGCTGCACGATCGCGACGCCATGATGCTGGGGCTGGCCGCCGGGGCCGAGGACTTCCTCACCAAACCCGTGCACCGAGGCGAGCTGTGCATGCGGGTCCGGAACCTGCTGCGCCTCAAGGCCTACGGCGACTATTTCGACCAGTCCAGCACGAAGCTGCGCGAGCAGGTCGAGGAGCTCGGGATCGAGCGCGATCTCCGCGAGAGATTCGTCTCCATCCTCGCGCACGATCTGCGGGGCCCCCTCTCCGCCGCCAAGATGAGCGCCGAGCTCATGATCCGACGGACGGAGCAAAGCGACGGGCGGCGAGACCTGGCCGCCCGGATCGAGCGCAACCTGGATCGCATGGATCGGATGATCCGCGATCTCCTCGACGTCAGCCGCGTCCGCGGCGGGCAGCGCCTCCCACTCCGACTCGAAGATTGTGATCTGGGCGCGGTCGCGCGGGAGGTCATCGAGGAGCTCTCCGCCACCCACGGCAACCGGTTCGAGCTCGCGCCAGGTGACGGCGTGGTGCGCGGGATCTGGAGCCACGAGGATTTGCACCGCGCGCTCTGGAATCTCGGCACCAACGCCGTGAAATACGGCGAGTCCGAACGGCCCATCACCACCCGCGTGGAGCGAACGCCGAACGGAGGCCGGGCGTCCGTTCACAACTTCGGGAACCCGATTCCGCCGGACAAACGAGCCCGGCTCTTCGATCTCTATTCGAGGCTTCGCGAGGGGTCCGGCACCGGCTGGGGTCTCGGCCTGGCGCTGGTCCGCGCGTGCGCCGAAGCCCATGGAGGCGAAGCCGCCATCGGCGAGAGCAGCGAGGAGGCCGGCACCACCTTCACGATCGATCTGCCTTCGGACTCACGGCCGTTTCAGCAGGAAATGCGGCCCGCCTGAGGCCACGAGCGGTCCGAGCTCGATGCCTGAGCGGCGATCGGTTACGGAGAGACGGCCGCGCGGGCCGTCGCCGTGCGCTGCCAGAGGTCCTTTCTGAAGGCCAGAAACAGCGCGCCGGCGGCGATCCAGAAGACCTCCTTCGATCTCTTGACGAAGATGAAGGCGGCTCCCACCGCGACCGGGTCGGGAACGCCCAGGGCACCGAGCAGCAGCATCTGGCTGGCGTCCTGTACGCCGAGGCCGGCGGGAAGGAAGAAGACCAGCGCCCGCAAAAGAGAGCCTACCGCGTCGAGGGTGAGCACCGAGCCGACGTCGAGCGAGACGCCGAGGCAACGCAGGATGAGCCAGGTCTCCACCGCCTCCCCCAGCCACTCGCACAGGAATGGAGCGAGACAGCGCACGCGGCGTGCGAGCGGGGCCAGGAAGAAGTCGCGCGCGGCGCTCTCGAGGTCGACGAGGCCGCTTCTCCTGTTCTCGATCCAGCGCCGAAGGCTCGGGATGGGAAGGGCCGCGAGACGACGACCGAGCCAGGTCGCCCAGGTCGCCTTCCGCAAGGCGAAGAAGAGCGCGCCGGAGATCAGCGTCGTCAGGACGGCGCCCGCGGCGTCCGCCAGCACCGGTCCCCCCATTGGGGCGCCGCGGAGGCTCGAGGCGGCATCCACCGTCAGCCAGACGGCCGCCATGGCCAGGTACACGGCCTCCGCGCCGATGAGGTAGCTCTTGCCGAGCGCGAGGCTCGCCCCGCCTACAGCGATGGGAACGCCGAGCCGCCGGCGGAGCAACGCGAGCTTGATCCCCTCGGCGGCGGCCGAGCCTCCGGGAAGAGCCAAGGTCACGGCCTCCACGGACAGGCGCAGCTCCAGCATGCGACGCCAGGCCACCGGGCGCCCCAGGACGGCGAGAATTAGGCGCCAGCCCGCCGCATCCATGGCCATCGTCACCAGCGTCGGGATCAGAACCAGCGCCAGTGGCCACCCGACCCGCCCGATCAGATCCCTGGCGCGGGCGATGTCGGCCGGGTGGATGAGGCGGGTCAGCGCGATGAGAGCGGCGGCTGCCAGCGCAAGGCGGAGTAACCGAAGCACTGCTCCCATTTGATATACGGTTCCGCGGGGCGCCGCGAAACAGCCACGCATCATTGTCGCAACGAAAGGTCACGGCGCGATGGAGGCGGCGGAAAGGCCGACAAACGAACGCAAACCGACACGTTTGTAACAAATGCAATCAGAGTGAATCAGAGCGTCGCAATGCTCACGTAGTCGTTGATCTCTCGTTGGAGCGGGGCGCCAAGAGAAGGAGTAGATGTGATCGGGTAAGCGATGTCATTCGCGCGGGCGATAGTCGAAGCTCCGGAGTCGGCTCCCAGCCGGACCCAGCGCCACGGCGCGTGGCGCGACGTCGACTCCGGCGTCGCGCTGAAGCGGCTGGCGCTGGTGACCGACGCCTGGCTGCCGCAGACCAATGGGGTCGTCATCACCCTGTGCCGCCTGGTGAGGCATCTCGAATCGCAGGGGACCGAGGTGCTGGTGATTTCACCGGACGGGCACCGCACCATCCCCTGTCCGTCCTACCCCGAGATTCGCGTCGCCTGCGATCCCTGGAAGGCCATCGGTCGGATCCGGGCCTTCGAACCGGACGCGGTGCACGTCGCCACCGAGGGGCCGCTGGGCTTCTCGACCATCGCCTGGCTGCGCCTGCGGGGCCTGCGTTTCACAACCAGCTTTCACACCCGCTATCCGGAGTATCTGAGCGCCCGGTTCCCAGTGCCGCTCGAATGGGGCTACGAGCTGGTCCGGTGGTTTCACCGCAAGGCGGAGCACACGCTGGTCAGCTCGATCTCCTTGCTGCGCGAGCTGGAGCGGAAGCAGGTGGGACGGCAGCTGGTTCATTGGCCGCGCGGCGTCGACTCGGACTGCTTTCGTCCCGACCGTCGACGGGGAGACGTCTATGAGCTGCCGGGGCCGGTCTGGCTCTATGTCGGCCGGGTGGCGATCGAGAAGAGTCTGGAAGACTTCCTCGCGCTGCCGCTCCCGGGCACCAAGGTCGTCGTGGGCGACGGGCCGGCGCGCGAAGATCTTCAACGCCGTTTTCCGGACGTCGTGTGGCGGGGCTACCGTTTCGGCGAAGACCTGGCCGCCCACTTCGCGAGCGCAGACTGTTTCGTCTTTCCGTCCCGCACCGAGACGTTCGGGAACGTGATCCTCGAGGCGCTGGCGTCGGGGCTACCGGTGGCGTCGGTCCCGGCGCCCGGCCCCATCGATCTGATCGAGGAAGGCATCAATGGAGCGATCGACGACAATCTCTTCGACGCGTGCCAGCGGGCCCTGCCTGTCTCCCGTGAGCGGGCCCGGGCCAGCATCGTCCGCCGGACGCTGCGGGCGGGCCACGACGTGTTTCGCGCCCACCTGGTGCCTTTGCGGCGGGAGAGGCCGTTCGGGCTCCCGAAGGTGGCTCCGGTATTCTGACGGCGATCAAGGCAACCGCAGCAACGGTTGTCCCATGCGAATCACGGTACCCTGGGTTGCGCCTTCGCACAGGGAGAAGCCGGCCGGTGCAAAGACGACAATGGTCGACCCCAGCTCGAACCAGCCCATCTCCTCACCCTTGCGCAGCGGTGCCTCGCAGGCGATGACATTGGGACCGGGATATGCGAGGTGCAGGAGGACGTCGAGGAAGTGCAATCGAATGCTGGCAACCAAGATGGACGCGACCGGAACCAGGGTGACGACGTGACCGCCGGCGCGCAGGCGGGTCCGCAGCACGGCCCGCTCGTTCTTGCAGAACAACTTCTCGACGCGGTTGACGGCGATCGGGTTGGTGTTCCAGGTGTCACCCGAGATGTAGGTGACCCGTTCCACCGTGCAATCGGCGGGGGCGTGAAAGCGGTGGTACATGCTCGACGTGAGCCGCAGGGTGACGTAGGACCCGTCGCGATAGAGATCGACGAGCGCGGGGTCGACCAGCAGGTCGTAGAGGGTGTAGGGGAATCCCTTGGCCTGGATGAGGTCGATCCCCTCGATCCGGCCACAGGCGCCCACGATGGCGTCGCAGGGACTCGTCAGCACCGCCGGATCCGGATCGACGGGCCGTGCGCCGGGCTTGAGCTCGCGGATGAAACAGTCGTGCAAGCTGCTGAACTCCGCCTTGGCGGCCTCGGCGAGGTTCGGGTCGGCGAACAGGCGCCAGATGCCGATCGACAGATCGCGCACCGTCGGATTCGTGATCTTGCCGAACCGACCCATGAACTGGGTGGCCAGGCGTCGCGGAATGCGGTTGGTCAGCAAGAAGTTGAGATCCTCCTGCGCCCCGACGCGGGCCAACACCGATCGAAGGAATTGGACCGCCGGGATGCTCACGGCGCCACCGGGGGCAGCTGGTGACCGCGGTCCTGTACGCGCTGGGCGCGGTGGCCCTGACGGCGTCGTTGCCCCGCCTCCGAAACCGCCTCGCGCTGTCGAGAGCGAAGCATCGGTCGCTGCGCGGGCATTCCCGCATCTCGCGCTTGGTCGCCGCCCTGGTGCCGCATTACGAATACGACGAGGCGCGCTTCTTCCGCTCCGACGACGCACCGGTTGCGATCGCCGAGCGCCGGCGCGCCGGCTTCATGCGACTGGCGGCGATCTACCAGGCGCGATTCGCGGAGACGGTCAAGATGACCCGGGAGGTCGAGGGCGGCCTCTCCGATCTGCAGTTCACCAGCCACTATCGGGTGCCGTTTCAGTACAGCCGCTTCGTGCGCCAGCACCTGTCGGCCGGCTCGTTCGTCCGTTCGTCCTCCGGCGTTCACCTCACCGACCTCGACGGAAACCGGTTCTTCGACCTGACCGGCTCCTACGGCGTCAACGTCTTCGGCACCGACTTCTACAAGGGATGCCTCGAGCGGGGCGCCGAGGCTGCCCGGCAGCTCGGTCCCGTGCTCGGGTCCTACCACCCGGTCGTCGCGGACAACGTCAAGCGGCTCACCGAGCTCTCGGGCCTCGACGAGGTGTCGTTCCACATGTCCGGCACCGAGGCCGTCATGCAGGCGGTGCGGCTGGCCCGCTACCACACGCGCCGCCCGCAGCTGGTGCGTTTCTGCGGCGCCTATCATGGCTGGTGGGGCGACGTGCAGCCGGGGGTGGGCAATCCCTCGCCGGCCCGGGAGACGTTCACCCTCAAAGACATGGACGACAGCTCGTTGCGGGTGTTGCGCACCCGGCGCGACATCGCCTGCGTGCTGGTCAACCCGCTGCAGGCGATGCACCCGAACGCCAGCGCCCCCAGCGATTCCATGCTCGTCGACAGCGGCCGCGGCGCCGGCTTCGATCGCGGCGCCTACACGAAGTGGCTGGAGCAGCTGCGCGCCGTCTGCACCGCGCGCGGGATCGTGCTGATCTTCGACGAGGTCTTCGTGGGCTTTCGGCTGGCGCGGGGCGGCGCGCAGGAGTATTTCGGCGTCCGCGCCGATCTGGTGACCTACGGCAAGACCCTGGGCGGCGGGTTGCCAGTGGGCGTCCTTTGCGGGCGCCGGCAACTCATGAAGCGATTCCGCGACGACCGGCCCGCCGACATCTGCTTCGCGCGCGGCACCTTCAATTCGCATCCCTACGTGATGACGGCGATGAACGAGCTCTTGCGGGCCCTCGAT
>CAYTTF010000219.1:0-8193 GCA_964440665.1 uncultured Myxococcales bacterium
CGGCGGCTGCTCCGTCATGACCTTCCAGAACGGCCGACTGTTCGAGTAGGAAACGGGGATAGACCTCCATCCCTCCGACCGGTCGGTAACCGACGTCGCTACAGGCAGTCGGTCGAGAGCGTGACGCCACGCTGGCGCAGCGTCGCGATGTTTTGTCGCTGCTGGGTGCAGTCCAGGTAATTGCCCGAGACGTCGAGGAGGTCACCGGCGCCAATACCGGGATTCGCCACCAGTGGCGAGAGATCGACGATCAGATTCTTGCTCAGATCGATATCGGTCAGATCGGTGAGCTTCGAGAGCGGCGAGAGGTCTTGAATGACGTTATCGCTCAGATCCAGGGTGGCGAGCTTCGTCAGGCCCGACAGGGGCGAGATGTCGTGAACCCCATCACCGTCGAGATTCAGGCTCGTGAGCTGGACGTTCGATGCGAGGGGCGAGACGTCCCGAACGACGTTGCCGCTCAGATCCAAGACGGTGAGCTGCACGCAAGCCGAGATGGAGGTGATGTCCTGAAGGATGTTGCCGCTCAGATCCAGCGATGTCAGCTGCGTCAGGTAGCCGACAAACGCGCTGTCTGTCAGGCCGCACGCCAATAAGCTCAGATCGGTCAGGTTCGTCAGCGGCTCGAGATCGGTCACGTTCAGCCCCGAGCACTCGTACACCTCGAGGTGGGTCAGGTGCGTGAGTGCCGAGAGCGCAAGGCCAGCATCCGGCGCACCAAAGTTGCCATTAATGTCGAGCCATTCCAGGGACGGGAAGGCGCGCAGCACCGCTGCGGTGTTGTCGTCTCCAGTTGACACGGGGAAAGGCAGAGCGGGTCCGAGGAGCGTGGTGATCTGAGGCAGACGCGGCAGGGTGGTCTCGATCATGGGTCCGAAATCTAGCTCGGTCAGATGCGGAAGCTGGGCCAGCGGTCCAAGGTCGATGTCGATGGGATCCATCCTGAGCTTTTCGAGGCTCGTCAGACATTCGACGCCGGCCAAAGACGTAACCCAACCGTCGGCCACGGGGGGCGCGCTGTAATCCAGACTAAACACATTCAGCGGAGCCACATCCGCGAGGTCGATGTCGAGCTCCGTTATGCCCGCGACGTCCGCCGGATGAATCGGACCCACGGACGATGTCAACATTGACTCGAAGTCTGGATCTGCAAACGTGAGCGGATCGGAGCAGAGCGCCTGAACCGGTCCCGATCCCGCCGTTCCGCCGGACGCGGCCCCCGCGCCCCCGCCCGCGTCCCTTGCAGATCCAGCGGCCCCGCCGGTCCCGCGGCCCGCGCCGCCGACAGAACCGGCCGCCCCGGCGATGGCCGAGCTGCCGGCGCCGCCGTCTTCGGCAGGGCGAAGCGCCAGATGAAAGGAAACGTCCTGGCAGCCGGCGGCGAGCGCCGCGAAAACCAGCAGGGTCGCAGGCGCCTTTCGAGCTTCGTCGCGCACAGCTATCCAGTATCCGCTTCGAATAAAACGGGTCATCCGAATCGTCCCGCCCTGGCAGATCGGTCGCGCCGCTCACCATCTCGTGGCGAGCCCAGCGGCGCCGCTCGCCCCGAAGCCGTTCTCGACGACGAAGCGGCGGCTGTTGGAGCCGTCATGCACGACCACCTGCGCCTGGGGCATCAGATCGGCCTGCGCCTGGAGAAAGAACAGCGCGGGCCCGATGAGCGCAACCTCGCCCCGCACCGCCGTCCCAACCGCCAGCCGAACCGCGCTCTGGGGGGGCGCGACCTGGAAGGTTCCGGTCTCGCCGTTGGACGCCGGTGTCACGTTGAGCTGGTCGGGTCCGACGCTGCCTTCGACCGCCAGCCGCCAGCCCGTCCGCCAGGATCGCTCCCACCCCGCCCCGACCCGGAGCGACCAGAGTGTGAAGGAGGCGTCGGCGGGAGCACCCGCGCTCGCGAAAGCGCCGCTGCTGCGGGTCAAGGACAGCACGACGATGGGAGATCCGGCGCGCCCGCTCGTGGCCCAGGATGCCGCCACGGTCGCGCCGGTCAGAAAGCCCAGATCGCCTCCGGCGGTGCTCACGACATAGCCAGCTCGCAGGTCGACTCGGCGCGGGGGCGGCGCTGGGGACGAGGCCCGCGCGGCGACGGTCGCACCCGACGGTGCCGCAGCGGCCTGCGGTGGAAGAGCGTCCGGCACCAGCAGGACCGACCTCAAGATCTGGGCGATCGTCTCGCAGGTCGCCTCGTCGAGCGTGCGCGCGTCCACAACCCGGACGGCGGGTGTCGCGCCCCCCGCACGCAACAGAAGAATGCTGACGGTCGTCGGGTTCGTGAGGTCGATGAGGACACGGCGTGGCCCAGAGGATCGCGCACGGTCGGCGTCGACAAACCGAGAGCCTTCGCCGGGAGCACCGTGAAGGCGCTCCCACGCAACGACGATCCCTTCAAGACCAAGCAGCGACTCGACCGCCTCCTCCATCCGCGAAGAGTCGGCGCGCTCACCCGCCAGCGTGACGATCACCTCCGACCGCTCACCAGGCGCCGCGTGCGCGGAGGCGGCGACCGTCGATGTGACGAAGGCGAGCGCGGCTAGACGCAGGTGGATCCTGGGCCCCACCCGGCCGTCACCGAGGCACGCGCCCGAGTCGCTGGGTCGCACGCGGCAAGTACGCGGATCGCGGAAAACGCTCGACGAGCTCGCGCCAGATCTGTCGCTCGTCATCAAATCGCCGCAAACCGGCGAGGGATCGGGCGAGGCCATCGAGAGCCTCCTCGATGAGCGCGCCCGCGGGGGCCTTACGTCGATAACCGCCAAATGCCGCGGCGGCGCCTGCGAAGTCGCCTGAATCGAGGAGGAGCTGCCCGGAAGACACCAGGGCCACGCGAGCCTCTGCGGAGCCCGGGTAAAGCTCCTGCAGCCGACGAAAGAGATCCACGGCGCGAGCGCGAGCGCCGCCCGCGCGGGCCGCCGTACCCGCCGCCAGGAGCTGGCGAGCCGTGGGAGTGGGCGACGCAGCTGGCGCCCCCGCGGAGCTCGGGCCTTCCGTGGGCCCCCCGGCCTCTCGGACCGAGAGAGCGCTGAGGTTGGGCGGCGCGGCGAGCGCGACGCGCACCGATCGCCGGGAGCGAGGCGCCTCGACGACGCTGATCGGCGCCGCCGACACCGGCGGCCGGGTCGGCACCGACGCGACGGCTCCCACGACGGGTTCGCCGGCGATCTTTGCGTGATGGCCCGGGTGATCGTCCGTACCACGCGGGCTCCGGACTGCGGCCTCGTTCGAGGCGAGTCGAACCAACCGGTGTCCCGCCGCCACGGCGCCTGCGCTGGCCCCGATCCACAGCACCAGAGCCAGCAGGCCCGGCATCGCGCGTCGCTTCGCGGTCCGATCGGCGCGGCCCAGCCGCGCGATCGTGGCCTCCGCCGCCGCGTCCACAATCGCCTCGTCTGCGGGCCGCAGGTCTCCCAGGGCCTCGAAATCGGCGTTGAGCCGTGCCATCACGCGACAATCGATGCAGGACGACAGGTGCGCGGCCCGGAGCTTCCGCTCCGCTTCGGAGACCGCGACACGCAGAGCCTTGCCCCCGAGGTCGCACGAGCCGGGCGGTTCGCTTCCGGGCGTCACGGCTCCCTCGTGAGAAGATCGCGCGCCGCGAGATCTTCGGCGATTCTGCAGCGAAGCGTCGCCTTGGCCAGGCGCAGGCGGCTGCGCACGGTCTCGATCGGACAACCCTCCGCCGCGGCGACCTCCTCGACGGTGAACCCTTCGACGCAATGAAGCGCAAGGGCCTCGGCCTGTGTCGTGGGCAGCTCCTCGAGCAGTCTCCAGAGCACCGCCCGTCGAGCGGCGGCCTCGGTCAGGGCGGCCGGATCGGGCGCGCGGGTTGGAACCTGGTCGACCTCGGGCGACAGGGGCGAGGGATCGACCCATCCCCGACGGCGGCGCTCCCGGCGGGCCGCGAGGGAGGTCATGACCGCCACGCGACAGGCGAAGTGCATCACCGAGCACTCCTGCCGGAAGCCACCCAGACCTTTGACCAGCCCGAACATCGAATCCTGCAGAACGTCGCTGACGTCGAGATGCGACTCTCCCAGGATCTTGCGGATAACCCTCAACATCGCGGGACCGATGCCACTGAGCAGCGTGCGCATCGCTTGCGGATCTCCGGCGTGCGCCGCCCGCGCCAGAAGGTTGAGCTCGTCCCGCGGCTCGCGGTCAATTCCCGGCAGGCCCACGTCGTTGGCGGGTCGGGCGAGCTTGGCGACGGGTTTCACCTTCACTCCAGTATCCGCCAAACGGAAAACGGGTCACGCGTGCAATCCGACCCCCAACCCCGAGCAGGTTGGAGGTAGGGCTGCCGCACCACACTCGAACGCCGTCTGGACTCCACGACAAGCTGGCGTTCGGCCGGCGTCCGTTGCGCGAAAACCGAGCGCTACGCCTGCCCCCCGCCCGGGCCAGGGCCACGGCGCAGGCACGCCCGATCCCGCGCGCCGCGCAATTGACGAGCGCGATCCGGCCCGCAACGTCGAAGGTCGGCGAGGCGTTAGAAGCTGGTGCCTGGGACGCCGCATCCCGGGGCCGCCAAGGAAGACGTGGCGAGCGCCAGCATGATCAACGTCCGCATCGGCTTCGGACGATAGCAGCTCCCCGCGTTTGCCGACTGGCCGACAGCCGTCTCAACCGTTGGTGGCACCCTTGACACTACGACTGGGCGACCGATCCGCTGCGCTGGCCCCTCATGCCTTCGGTCCCCGAGGAGCTCGGTGTGCGCCGCCGTCTCGTCGACGGCTTTCCCTACGCCGTCACGGGGGCGCGGATGGGCGAGCAGCGGGCGATCCGATGGTCGGACGTCGACTTCGCGCTGCATCGAATCCACATCCGGCAGTCCGCCCCGAGTCGGCTCGACGAGGAGAAGGCGCCGAAGAACAATCGGCAGCGGTGGGTCGATTTGACGCCAGAGCTGGCGGCGGCCCTTCGCTCGATGCAGGGGGGCGGAGACCTCGTGTTCTGCAACGACGACGGCAGGAAGCTGGCGCCGGGACAGTTTCACGAGATTCTATGGGCGGCTCAGAGAAGAGCGGGTCTGCGTCGGATCAAGTGGCACGAGCTGAGGCACTCCTTCGCTTCGATCCTGGCCTCCGGCGGAATGCCGCTCTTCATCCTCCGTGCTCTGCTTGGACACTCGTCGGTGAAGATGACGGAGCGCTATGCGCATCTCGCCGCAGGGCAGAGCGCGGCGTTTTCGCATTTGCTCTCCGCCGCGGCGCCAGCGATCCCGTCGACGAACGAACCCTCCGCCAGTGGGCCCCAGGCGGGCCCGAGAGTACCTAGGCAATCTAACTAACCTGAATTAAAAGATAAATCTGCGACCCCAGAGGGATTCGAACCCTCGTTCGTGGCTTGAAGGGCCACTGTCCTGGGCCGGGCTAGACGATGGGGTCCGGCGGGAGGCGAGAGTGTGTTGGAACGGGCCCTGGAGCGCAAGGGCGACGGCGCGCGAAAAGTGCTGGGGGGGTTGTCGATTGCAAGTTCGGCCTTATACTGAACATAGGTATAGGCATCGACCCATGGGACGGAACCTTTCGCTGCTCGCTCATCTGCCTCGCTTGGAAGCCGACGGGGTCATGCACCGGCGCGACTGCGAGTGCGTCCGGTGCGATGCCGGGTTCGTGCCGTCCGAGCAGGAGCGGGTCGCGGCGCAGCGGCGGTGGGAAGATCGCCGGGCGCGGTCGACGGCGGCCTGCGCGCTGGCGCGGCGGCAGGAGCGGGCGCGGGTGAAGGTGGCCGCGGTCGAGCTCCAGCTCGACCGGGAGGCGCGCCAGGTGGACGATCGGATCGGCGCGCTGCGGGCGGCGCGCGCGCGGGTGGCTGCCGATCGGCGGTTGGCGCTGCTGCAAGCTTTGCGGCAATCGGGAATGCCGCTGTCGGAGGCGCTGGTGGAGGTCGATCGCCGCGTGGGG
This sequence comes from uncultured Myxococcales bacterium, assembly GCA_964440665.1. Lineage (GTDB taxonomy): Bacteria > Myxococcota_A > Polyangia > Fen-1088 > Fen-1088 > JADGRB01. Next base: position 5,904 of record CAYTTF010000219.1, read on the forward strand.
AGCGATTCGTTTCTGGTGGGCCCATCAGGGTTCGAACCTGCGGACTACGGATTAAAAGTCCGGTCTCTAATCAAGTAAACAAGCACACGCAGATCCTGCCCGGTCTCGGTCTCTAGGACTTCTGCGCGGCGTATCGACCTGCCTTCACCGGCCAGTTCCGGCAGCAACTGGAAGGCGCTTCGTATGCTCGCGGCGCAGTTGCGCGACTTCGGCACGAAGCGCCTCGATCTCGCGACTTTGGGTCTGAATCGCGGCCACCGCCATGCTCACGTAACCGTAGAGGTTCACCGACATCCCGTCGGGATTGATCGGGTACGGCGTCTTGGTGTCGTCGATGATGAACCCGAGCCTTGGTGGCGAGGCCGCCGGATCGTCCTTGTACTGGTAGGTCGTGAGCTGGATCTTTCGGAGCTCGTCGTAAATACGGCGGAGCGCTTCATCGTCGAGCCGCTCGATATCCCGCTTGTACATCCGGCGCGAAACGGGGCAGGTTCCCGCGTCGCCACCGCAACAGCGGATCCCGCAGATCGGGCCCCCACCGACGGGAGACGAGCAGTATTCACCAGCCCCACAGGCCGGGCCCGCGTTGCACCGGCAGGTCGGCACCGTTCCGCTCGTGTCGCACCACTCGCCCGACGCGCAGCATCCGCTGCCGCAGCATGCGCCGGTCGTGCATTGAGTGCAGGTGTCGGGACCGCAGAGGTGTCCGGTGGAGGCACCGGCGCCTCCAGCTCCCGAACCGCCGCCCGCGCCCACGCTTCCCCCTTTTCCACTGGCTCCGCCCTCTCCGCCTCCGGAGCCGCCGGCCGCACCACCCGATCCGCCCGTCGCGCCTTTGCCGCCGCTTCCACCACCATGACCGCCCGTACTGCTTCCACCGCTCCCGGTCGTTCCTCCGCTACCTGTCCCGCCACCATGTCCGCCCGCTCCACTTCCGCCGCCGCCCGTAGCGCCGCCGCGGCCGCCCGCGGCTTGGCCGCCCCGTCCTCCGCTGCTGTTGCCACCGGTGCCGGCCCTATCGCCGCCTTCTCCTGTGGCGCTGGATCCGCCCGTGCCCCCGTCCTTCGTACCGGTCACTGAACCGCACGCGTTCGTAAGCCCGAATGCCAATCCCAGTAGCGCCAGATAGACGTATCGCCCCATGGGAACCTCATATAGCAACCTACGGACCATTCAGCCGGTGGCGCAACTCTGGGACATTGCAGCGTCTGACCTGCGTCTCTCTCAGAAAGCTGAGTGCGCCCTGATCTTCCTTGCGGAGCCAGTCTCAACGGTCGTGGCACCGCGACGTTTTCGTGCGTCCTTTTCGAAACCGCCGTCCTTATCGAGACCTCCGACCAGATGATTGGCCGTTCAGCTTTGAACTCGGCTCTCATGTGCCCTTCCGCATCTACCGCTGGATCTTGTTGACTCCTTCCAGCGCTCGCCGTCGAGCTACTCGTCGTTCTGGAGCAGGAAACGGATCTTGAACCCGCGAACTCGCACCGCGACTGGTGCCCCGTCCTTCTCGCCCGGACTGAAACGGCACTCCTTGATCGCGGCGATGGCCGCTTCGGTCAGCCCGTGCTCGAGCCCGCTCACCACGTGAATGTCGCGGGTGCGACCGGTCTCGCTCACGATCAGATCCAGAATGACCGTTCCCTCGATGGCCGCACGCTTCGCCTCATCGGTGTACTTGCCGACGCAACGACCCTGGGGGAGCGGCATGGTCGTGACCTGATAAGCGGGAACGGGCGCCATCGCTCCCTTGGCGCCACCGTGCGCGACGGCGTCCTCGGTCGCGCCGACCGCGCCGCCGCTGTTTCCCACTGGCATCGCCGGGCCGCTGCCGGCCTGCGAGGTCGACTCCATCGTCACCCCGAAGACTGGGCCGACAGGACCGTTGTTTGCGACCTGCGGGCGATCGGGCGGCGGCGCCTCCTGCTTGGGGACATCGGCCGCGAGCGGCGCCGCGGTATGCACGCGGGCCCGGACATGGGTCACTTGCTTCGGCGCAGGCGCCTGCGGCGTCGCGGCCGGCTCCGGCGGCGGTTCGATGGTGGGCGGAGGCGAGACGACCCGCAGCGAAATGATTCGTTTCGCGGTGTCCGTCCGTCTGGGCAGGCGGCCGAGGCCGTTGGCGAGCGCGAGGTGACCCACGACCGAGAGCCCCGCGCAGATGAGGAGCCGCGAGTCTCGAATCATGGGCTTCCGGGCGCGGTCATCGCCGTCGGATCGATCTGGATCGCGAACGACGCCACGCCAAGCGATTTCACCACGTCGAGCACCCAGACGACTCGACCGTGCGAAA
>CAYTTF010000220.1:0-5405 GCA_964440665.1 uncultured Myxococcales bacterium
TGTCGAAGTCGATCCTCAACGAGGTGGTCACCAACAAGGCGTCGGTGCTGTCGTCCGACGCCACCATGGACAGCCGGTTCTCGGCCGCGCACTCGGTCATCATGCAGGGGATCCGCTCCACGATGACGGTCCCGCTCCTGCACCAGGACGAGCTGCTGGGCATCATGCACCTCGACTCGATGATCGCGACCAACGCGTTTACCGAGAAGGATCTGCAGATCTTCGGCGGCGCCGCCAGCCAGGCCGCGGTCGCGATCCACAACTCGCAGCTGGTCCGCAAGATCGAGCACGAGGCCAAGACGCGCGCCCAGTTCCAGCGCTTGCTCTCGCCGAACCTGGTCGATCAGGTGGTGCAGGGCAAGCTGCAGCTCGAAAAAGGCGGGGTGCTGTCGGAGGTGACGCTGCTCTTCTCCGATATCCGGGGCTTCACCTCGATGAGCGAATCGCGCGAGCCGGAAGAGATCGTCCGCATGCTCAACGAATACTTCGAGCTGATGGTGGACGTGATCTTCAAGTACGAGGGGACGCTGGACAAGTTCGTCGGCGACGAGGTGATCGCCCTCTTCGGCGCGCCGGTGGCGATGCAGAACGCGGAGTTCAAGGCGGTGCAGTGCGCGCTCGACATGATGCGCGTGCTCTCCGAGTGTAACCGCACGCGCGCCGCCGAGGGGCAGAACGAGATCAACATCGGCATCGGCATCAACACCGGCATCGTGGTCACGGGCGCCATCGGCAGCTCGCGCGCGTTGCAGTACACGGCCATCGGCGATGCGGTCAACACGGCGTCGCGCCTGTGCAGCGTGGCGCAGGCCGGCCAGATCATCCTCTCGGAGGCGACCTACCGCAAAGTGATGGACGAGGTAGCGGCGGTGCCGTTGCCCCCGGTGCGGGTGAAGGGGAAGGCCGAAGAGCTGCGCGTCTACAACGCCGTCGGCCTGCGCCACAAGAGCTTCCCCGGCGAAACGACCCGACCGGGGTAACGGTCGAAGCGATCGTCGCCGAAGCCCTCTGATTCACCCCGCGTCGTCGAGGACGCGCGCGACCGCGGCTTTCACCCCGCTTCGTCGAGGGCGCGCGCGACGTCATCCGCGAGCGCCCGACGACGCTCCGCCAGGCGACGCGCGGTCTGGCCGTGAAAGGCGCGCAGCCTGAGCTCGCGCCAGGCAAGGGCGGCCTCGCGAAAGAGCTCCTCGAACCGCAGTGCCACGTAGCCGCAGACGACACCGGCCACGAACACGGGCGCCGCCCACAGCGGCCGCCAGAAGCAGGCCGCGGCGATCGCCTCCACGACCCACCCGACGAAGAGAAAGACCGATCCGGCGATCAGCTTCACCGTGCCGAGGATGTCCTCGTCGTGCGTGAAGCGCGTCGCGACCTGGCCCGCGAGCCGATACGGAATCCACCCCAGCACCGCGCCCACCGCCGCGAGCGGCGCCGCGACGATCAGCTTGGCGATCGCGCCTCCCACCGCCCGCAGCGTCGGCATTCCGACCTCGAGCGCCCAGGGATCGCGAACGCCGAGTCGCCGCAACGATCGCGCGTAGGCCCGCGCCTCGGCGGCGATCGCCTCGACCCGTGCCGGATCGCGCGCGCGCAAACGACCGTAGGCGGCCACCATCTCGAGCGCGCGGCGGTGCTTGGCCGCCAGCGCGTCGGCCGACTCGGCCTCGGCCGGCGCGTTGGTCCAGGCCGCCACGCGCGCGATCCCTTCCAGCAGCTCGCGCGTCTCCGCCTGCAACACGACGGCGTCGAGGCGCTGGTCAATCCGCTCGGTGAGCGCGGCAACGGCGGCGTGCTCGTCGCGGCGGTAGTCCGACAAGAGCGGCGCCACCACGATCGGCTCGCCGACGACTAGCAGCACCGACGACCGGAAGCGCGCCTTGCGCTCGTAGTAGAACCCGACCGGCACCAAGGTGACGCCCAGTTGCCCGTCGTGCTCCGCCTCGGCCGAGAGCGCGACGCGCGCCGCACCGGTCTTGAGCGGGCGAAGCTGCGGATCGGAGTGCGAGACGCCCTCCGGAAACAGCGCCAGCGCGCCCCCCGCGGCCAGCTCTGCGCGGCAGCGGGCGAAGCTCGCGTCGTTGCGCGAGGCATCGCCCCCGCGCGCGCCCGATTCGTGCGCGCGATAAACCGGGATGCACCCGAAGGCGTCCATCGCGAGCCGGTTTATCGGATTGCTGAAGAGGGTGCTCTTGGCCAGAAAGCGCGCCGGCCGCCCGACCACCACCCGCAGCACCATCGGGTCGAGCAACCCGTTGGGATGGTTGAGAACGAAGACCAGCGGCTTGCCGACCGGAATCCGCTCGCGCCCCTCGACTGAGCGCGCCGGATAGTAGAGACGCACCAGCGCCCCGATCAGCCAACGAACCAGGGCCCCGAGAAGCCGTCGCACCGCCGGATGATACGCCCACCTCGGTCGGCGCGCGGCCGTGGTCGAGACGCGTCGTCAGTGACCGGCGTTCAAGAGCACGCCGACGCCGTCGTCGTTCGTGACGGTCAGGTCGAGTTTGGAATCGCCGTTCAGGTCCGCGATTACCAAACCAGAGACGGGGCTTGATCCGACGGTCATGTAGAAGGGGGCGCCGAAGCTTCCGCTTCCACCGTTGAGCAAGACGGCGAGGGAACCGCAAGACGAGGACCCTCCTGGATTCACCAAGTCAAGCTTGCCGTCGCCGTTCAGATCTCCGATGACGACGGTACCGTTCGAAGCGCTGTATGCATAGTCGACGGCCGCCGCAAACATCCCGCTTCCGACATTGAACAGAACGCTCGCCCCGCCGATGTTTCCGTTTCCAACGACCAGGTCGGGCTTGCCATCGCCGTTCAGGTCTCCGATCGCCACGGAGCTCGGAATCGTACCGGCCCCGTAATTGACCACCGCGGCAAAGGTTCCGTTTCCGTTGTTGAGAAGGACGCCTACGCCCCCTCCGTTCGTCACGACCAAGTCGGGCTTACCGTCGCCATTCAGGTCTCCGATTGCCTCATAGAAGGGGTTGGCTCCCGCGGGGTAGCTGGCGGCGACGAAAATGCCGCTTCCCATATTCGAGAGGACGGCGACGTCTCCGTCGCCCTGGTTTGTGACAGCGAGATCCGCCTTGCCGTCGCCGTTCAGGTCCCCGATCGCCACCCAACCAGGCAGCGTTCCTGTGGAGAAGCTGACGGGGCTGAGGAAGGTGCCGTCGCCGCTGTTGAACAGCACGCTCAAATCCCGAGAGTTCGAAACGGCGAGGTCAGATTTACCGTCGCCGTTGAGATCCCCCGCGGCAATGGAAATCGGCGTATTGCCCGCGAGGTAATTCTGAGGGCCCGCAAAGCTCCCATTTGTGTTGCTCAAGAGCACGCTCACGCTACCAGCGCCGCGGTCTGGTGGCGGGGCACCACCCGCGCCACTATTAGAGCCGTTCGTGCCGGCCGCGCTGCTTTGGTCCGTCTCGAAGCGGTTGACGACGGCGATGTCGGGCTTGCCGTCGCCGTTGAAATCGCCGAGCGCGACACTAACGGGGACCCGGCGACTGGCGTATTCAACGGCCATGGGAAACATGGCGCCCACGGCTGGCGGTGCGCCGAGGCCAACGGGGCAAGCGCTGCCGATGCTTCCGGCCCCGCCGCTGCTTCCAGCGGCGCCGATGCCTCCTGCCCCGCCCCTGCCTCCGGCTCCGCCGATGTTGCCGGCACCGCCGATGTTCCCGGCACCGCCGATGTTCCCGGCTCCGCCGATGTTGCCCGCTCCGCCGATGTTCCCGGCTCCGCCGATGTTCCCGGCTCCGCCGATGTCCCCGGCGCCGCCGATGTTGCCCGCTCCACCGATGCCTCCGGCTCCGCCGATGTTCCCGATCCCGCCAATGTTCCCGATACCGCCCGCGCCCCCTTTACCGCCCGCGCCGGCGTGTCCGGCGCTGCCGCCTGCGCCGGCCGTGCCTTGGCCTGCGGCGCCGGCGGCTCCGGTTTGCTGGCCGATGACGGAGCGACCGCCACATCCCGCCGCGTCGACGACGAAGCCCACGACGAAGGCGACGACAAGGACGGACCAAAGGGCGGCTAGAGTTGGACGACGACGGGGCGAATAGGTCATTTTAGTCTCCTTGGCCTGCTTGGTGTCTCGGACTCCGAATAGGTTACGGATGTTGTGACGGTGCGGGTCCAGTCAGGAGGCGCTGGACCTCGGCGGCGAACCGCCCCGTCGGAAAGCGTTTCTGGTAGGCGAGGAGATCGGCGCGGGCGCGTTCGTCTTGCGCCAGGCGTCCCAGACAGACGGCACGGCCGTAGAGCGCGCGTTCGTCGCCGCCGGCCACGAGGGGACCGGCGGCACTGTCCACCACCGTGTTGAAGTCGGCCAGCGCCTCGCGAAAGCGACCGGCGGCGGCACGCAGCTCGGCGCGCGTCAGCAATAGATCGGGGCCCAGCGGCTCGGAGAGGGCGGCTTTCCCTTCGAGCAAGGCCAGCCCCGTCTTCAGATCGCCGAGCTGGATGACCGCCTCCACCCGGGTGCGCTGGGCCTCCGTCTCCAGAACACCGTGCGGAAACGCTTGGGCATACCGATCGAGGGTCGCCAGGGCGGCCCGCGGATCGTTCTGTTGCCGAAGATCGGACAGCGCCTCGGCGATCAGACCAGCCTCGGTGGCCTTCGCCGGCGGCGCGGACGGCGGCACTTCGGCGGGCTGCGGGAGCGGCACGGCCGGCTCAGACTCGTGCGTTGCCACCGCAGAAGCGGACGATGGCCGGGGACTCGGATGGGCGCCGACGGCGGGCGGATTGGACAACGTCGGCAACGCCGGCTTCGCACCATCGTCGTCGACGGAGGGCGGTGTGAGCGCCGCTTCGGGATCACTCCCCCGCGACGACAACCGAGACACCCGATGCGGAGCCTGTGGCGGCGCTTTCTCGACGGGCAATGACCTCGTCCGGTCCTGCGAGCGGACGAGCTTGCGCCAGAGCATGCTGGCGCCGCCCGCCGTCGTGACGCACACCAGAACCAACCCGATCCCGAACGCCAGTCGCCCGTGAACCGAAAACCGGCCAAAGCCGAACAATCGACGGCCCGTCCGTTGCGCCAGAACCTGGGTCCGGATTCGCGACAAAGCCTGCGGACCGAGAGGCGGCACCGGGCCCGCGGCGTCCGCCAGCACCGCCGCCCGCGACTCGAGCGCAGAGGCATCGGCGTCCCGATCTCGCCACCGGGTTGGATCTGGTGCGCGAGACGACTTCACTCTTGTTCCTCCGGTTCCGCCGGCGCGCTGCAGGTCAGGGTCTCGCGCAGCTCACACGCGGTCATCCGCTTCAGGAATGCGGCGCGGGCCCGGTGCAGGAGCACCCGCACGTTCCCCGGGCGGAGCGCCGTCAGCGTCGCGATCTCGGCGATGGACATCTCCTCGAGCTCGAACAACACCAGCACCCGGCGCTGGCGT
>CAYTTF010000220.1:5415-8187 GCA_964440665.1 uncultured Myxococcales bacterium
GTTCGCCGACGGCGTCCAACGCCTCGTAAAACTGCGTCCGTCGCTCGCGCCTCTCCAGCTGCTCGAGCGGCGTGTCGGTCGTCGCCGCGACGTTACCTCCCGCGTACGGGCTCAAGCGGACCCGCCAGCCGCGAAGCTGTCGGCGGCGTCGATCGTTGGCGACGATCTTGGCGGTGATGCTGAAGAGCCAAGTCGAAAGCTGGCTTTCACGCCGAAACTCGCGCAGCCGGCGGTCGGCCACTAGGAAGACCTCCTGCGTGATGTCCTCGACGTCGACACCGGGGCCGCCGAGTCGCGCCGCCCAGCGGGCAACGGTCTGCGCATGGGCTTGATAGACGGCATCGAATTCCAGCGTCGTGGGCTCCCGGTCCCGCCGAGCGTCTGGATCGGGCGAAGGGAGTGTCACGCCCTGGCTTGGTGTCCCCGGGCGACGAAAGGTTTCAGGGCGGCCCACAGAAATCCGCCCCCACGACGATCATGGGCTCCGCGCGGGGGAGCGCGACCGACGTCGCCGCCCCGGTGACTTCCAGTGTTTGTTGTCGGAGCCAGGTCACCAGTGTCAGACCCAGCCAGGGCCTAACTGCTCCGAGTCGGACCTCGACCCGCAGCATTCCCTCGACGCCGAGATCGACGGCCCGGGCGGTCCGATCGGTGGAGAAGCCAGTGCCATCGGCGGTGGCAAGCCCCGCGACGCCCGCCGCACCGAGCGCCAGCGCCCAGCGCCGGCCGAGAGGAAACGCGTAGTCGGCCCCGAGCGCGAGGTAGACCCGCCACCAGTTGGCCTGCCCCGGACCGAGGCTGAGCGTATGAGTTCCGAGGCCCGCCAGCGAGAGTCGCCCGCGCCAGGGTCGATCGACAGCACCCAGCATCGCGTCGATACGTCCGCCCGGCGCGACGGAGCCAGGTTGCCAGGAGCCGACCAGCCCGGCGCCCACCGCCCAGGTGGTGACTCTGGCGGGTCCTGCTTCGATCGGTGCCCGGAGCTCGGGCTCGCGATTCGATGGCGGTACGGCGGCAACGGCGGAAGATGGCGCCGCCGTCAGGCCATCGAGCCGCAGGGAGATCTCGGGATGAATCTGTGCCTCCCAGACGGCCAGTGTCACCGCCACGGTTTCCGCCTGCTCGGCGCAGGTCGCCGCGCGCGGCAGGCGCCTTTGGCCGACGGTTCGCCCGTCGGGCCGAGCCAGCGAGACCGACAAAGTTCCATCAGCGTCTTCCACGATGACCGCAGAATCGGCGGAGCTTTCCATGAAGTCGGGGGACAGCAGCGGCGCCAGCTTCCCTTCGACCTCGCTGGTCGCGGGGCAGCTGCCGGCGCCCTGAATCTGCATCGTCAGCCACAGCGCAACGACGAGTCCGCTCATGACTGCCCGTCCCGATTCACAAAGAAACCCATATCCAGAGGGCATCGTAGGACATCAACGACGAGGCGCGCAAAGCGGCGCCTCCGGGCGCCGGCGCGAGCGCCACATGCAGAAAGAGTAGCCATGCCGGTCAGCGCGAAAAGGCGGGGGGCCCATCGCCGGTGTGGAAGCCGATCGAGAAGAAGTGGTTGGTCGTGAATGAAAACTGATCGCCCGGATCGTCGACCACCGGGCGGGCGTAGGTGTATTCGAGCAGCAGCGCCCGGCCGCTCGCGCGCGACAGCTCGATCCCGAGATGCGCCATCAGGAGCCCGTCGCCGGTCCCGGAGTGCGGGACGTACGCCTTCGTCGGATCGCGATCGACGTAGTTGAAGATCCAGTAGGCGCCATAGCCGACCGAGGCGTAAGGGGTAAACCACGACGTCACCGCGAGGCTGACCGTCGCACCGATGGGGACATGCACGATCTCAGAAGATTGGTCGGAGCCCCCGGGACCTACGACGCCGCCCGCGCCGATCGAAACCGCCAGCGCCGTTCGCCGGTCGCGCGGAAGCAGGTTCCACTTCGCGTCCCCGAGGATCCCGAGCCCGAGGAACACCCGCGCCCCGAGATCGACCTGATCGGTCACGCCGTGCCGAACCATGAAATCGAGCGGGAGGGCCGGAAAAAGAGATTCGTATCGCTGATCGTTCCGCAGATAGCTGACGGCGATCGTGGTCTGGGTCTCGCCGCGCGGGACGGTGCGCGCCGTCTGCAAGCTGGTCATCCCGCAGCCGACCAGCAGGAAAGAGGCCCAGCCCACTCGGACCGCCAGCCGGCGCGGTCGCCCGGCCCGGGTCACAGCGCTTGCAGCGCTTGGACGATCTCGTCCGTGGTCGCGTGCGCATCGCAGATCGCGCGCAGCTCGTCGCGCGTCGGCGGCGGGTGCGTGTCGGGCAACGTCACGTCGGCGGTCTCTTCCACCATCAGCGTGTAGTCGTGAGCGACCACCTTCCCGGTCCAGCACGAGGTGGGCGTCACTACCGGCTCGTGCCCCGCGACGAACTCCACCCGGGACTTGAGAGCCTTGATTCCAACCACGGCCGAGTAGTGCATGGCGCCGTTGTCGTCGAAGAGGGGGACGATGACGCGGGGATCGCGCGCGACGTCCGGATCGGTGCGCCACGATTGGAGCCAGGTTCGGGCCACGGTAACGGCGCTGTCCGGATCGATCTCCAGGAGCTCGTCGGACATGATCTCCTCGTCGCGCGCCATGCCCACCGCGTCGGCGGTGAGGAAGTAGAGGCCGTAGAGGAGCTGGATCCGTTGATCGAGCTCAGCCGATAGCGTCGCGCCAGCGCCGGTCCCCGTCTACAGCAGCCGATTCGAGCCGCCGAGGACGCCTGCGCCCATCGCGCTAGCCAAAAAC
>CAYTTF010000221.1:0-8186 GCA_964440665.1 uncultured Myxococcales bacterium
TTCCCGCGGCGAACACCGTCAAGGTGCCCCGAGGCGCGGACTTGCTGTCGTCGCTGGCCAAACGACCTCGGCCGGGTTGGCGGCGGGACGGCTCGGAGCGGCTCGACGCCTACCTCCGGGAGGGTCTCTGAAAAAGACGGTCTACGTGGACACCGCCTGGTTGGTCGCGCTCATCGACGTCCGCGATCAGCACCATGGGCAGGCGTTGAAGCTGGCGGAGACCTTGGCCGCGGAAGGGGCCTCCTTGCTCTCGACGGATGCGGTCGTGATCGAGCTCTGTAACTACTTCGCTCGGAGCCCTCTGCGGGCGGAGGCCATCTCATGGGTCGAAGAAATTCGGGGAGCGGACGGCTGGGAGATCAGCCCCGTCGATCGTCGATTGCTCTCTCGGGCCGAGCGGCGCTATCGGGCGCACGCAGACAAGAATTGGAGCCTGACGGATTGCATCGGCATGGATCTCATGCTTTCACGCCGGGTGGAGAGCGCCGCCACGACCGACTCGGGGTTCCGCCAGGCGGGCTTCCGCATCTTGCTCACGGAGCGCGGAAGATAGCGGCCCACTGGTCACCGCGGCAAGGTCGCGTCGCCCTTCTATTGAGTAGGGGGGACCGCCCGGCGGCTACCGCCGCCTCTGCGTCCCCCCTTGCCCCCGCTGGTCACCGCGGCAAGGCCGCGTCGCCCAGCCTTTCCGGCTCCTGCCGTCGCGTCGGCTCGCCCAGCATTCCGGCGATGCGGGCGTAGACGCGCTCGAGGATCTGCTGGCGATCGCCCGCCCCGAGGCCGGCCGTCGAGATCGGCTCGTCGACCTCGATCTGCACCAGCCCCGCGCGGATGAGCGGCGTTCCCGGCGGCATCACCGCGCGCGTGCCACGAATCGCCAGCGGCACGATCTCGACGCCCGAGTCGATCGCCAGGTGGAAACCGCCCTTCTTGAAGGCGCCGAGCTTGCCGTCGCGCGTTCGGGTCCCTTCCGGAAAGATCGCCACCGACTGACCGTCCTTGATGCGCTGGGCGGCCTCCTGGATGCTTCGCCGCGCCGACACCGCGTTCTGGCGATCGATGAAGACGAAGCGGCCGGCGCGCATGGCCCAGCCGAACACCGGAATCTGTCCCAGCTGCTTTTTGGCGATGAAGCGCACCGGAATCGGGAGGCGCAAGAACATCGCCCAGATGTCGACCATCGAGGCGTGGTTGGCCATGAAGACGTAAGGACGGGTGGGATCGAGCGGGACGCGCATCTTGATCTCGACCTTCACACCCGGGACGCCGAGGACCACCGCCGACCAGACGCGACAGAGCTTCAGGACCAGCCCGCCGGTCCGGTCGATGGCGCCCAGGATCAGGGAGAGCACCGATCCCAAGATGGTGGAAGCTAGGAAGGTCGCTAGAGCAAGAACAGCGCGAATCATGCAGAGCTGGGCAACATGGTATCTTCTTTCGCCGTGGACTTCCGGAAGACCTACTACATTCTTCCGAACCTTTTCACGCTCTCTAGCGTCTTCTGCGGGTTCGTCTCCATCTCGATCTAGGCGTCGGGTCAGGCCGGCAGCGATCTTTATCAGGCGGCGCTGGCGATCTGCTTCGGATTTTTCTTCGACACCGCCGACGGCCGGGTCGCGCGGCTCACCAAGACGCAGACCGATCTGGGCCGGGACCTCGATTCGCTGGCCGACGCGATCACCTTCGGCGTGGCGCCGGCGATCATGGTCTACAAGTGGGGGCTCACCAGCTTCGGCCGCTGGGGCATCTTCTTCGCGGGCCTCTACGTCTGCGCCGGCGTGATGCGCCTGGCGCGCTTCAACGTGCTGTCGCGGCGCGAGGCGCAGAGCGGCTACACGAGCCCCGGCAAGTACACGCTGGGGCTCACCATCCCCGCTTCGGCCAGCGTGCTGGTGTTCATGGTGCTGGTCGCGCACAAGGTCGGCCAGTACCGGATGGTGAGCGAGGGCGTGGTCGCGACCATCGTGCTGGTGCTCTCGTACCTGATGGTCTCGCGGGTCAAATTCCGATCGTTCAAGGATCTGCGCCTCACCAAGCGCACCATCGAGCTGGCGCTGCTCATCGGCGGCTGCTGGGTGGTGGTGGCGATGAACGGCGTCGACAAGTCGCTCATCTTCCTGGCGATGATCCTGGCGTACATCGTCCTCGGGATCGCCGAGACCGTGCTGCAGATGCGCCGGACCTTCGTCGAGCATCGCAAGGACAGAAAGGCGCAGGCGCAGGATCCCGAGACGCCGCCCGACGACGAGGTCTTGCGCGAGCTGGGCGCCTTCGACGCGACGGACGAAAGCTAGGCGCGTTTCGGGGCGGGTTTGGAGCCGGGCTTGGCTTTGTCGCCGACGCTGTCGTCGATCTCGACGAAGATGCCCCAGAGGGCGCCGATCAAGGGGCCCAGCAGGGCGGGCACTTCCACCAGCGGGCGGTCGGGGAGGCCGAGCCGACCGGCGAACGCCAAATGCGCGCCACCGAACAGCTTCCCCGCGCCCCAGTAGAGACCGCCGCCCACAATCGCGCCGAAGATTCCCTTGAGCGCCGTGGTCCAGATGGTCTCCTGGCGCCAGGGCGGGCGGCCCGACACGATGCCCGCCAATCCGCCGATGAGCGCGTAGGTGACGACGGCGAGGAACCCGCCGGCGATCCCCAGCTTGACCGCCGCCATGCCCACCGCGGCACCGACGAGGCCCCCCTTGGCAAGCCCCAGTAGAACACGCCCCATGCAGAGACTATAGCAGGGCGGATCGCGCTCGGCCGCCCTTCCTAAAACCCGTAGGCGATGCCGACATTGATGTCGACGTTGAAGGTGAAGTTCGGAAGCCCGATCACGGAGTCGGCCTCCCCGACCAGCGACAGATTATCGGTGAGGTCGTAGAAGATGCCCCCGCCCGGCCCCAGCAAGATCGGACCGGCCGCGATGGTGTCGACGCAGGTCTGGTTCGTCGAGGTGGCGGTGCCGCAACCGGTGACGCCGTTGATGAGCGGGGCGTTCTTGAGCGTCACGACGTGCCGAATCTGACCTGCGCCCGCGGCCAGCGAGAAGAACGGGTGGAAACTGCTGTCCTCCTCGCCGAACTTCCAGGTCGCCTTCGCGAAGGCCGCGAACGCATAGTTCGCCGCGTGATAGTCGGTGCCGTTCTTGAAAGCGTCGGTCGTCCCGGTGACGTGCTGGTAGCGGAGCTGCAGCGACACCATCAGCGACGAGCTCCACCAGTAACCGAACTCGGGCGCGATCTGGAAGAGCGACGCGGACGCGATGCCCGCGGGGTTGATCATGACGTCGTGGTTGGTGTCGCCGACGCCGGTCGCCCAACCAAAACCGCTGCCGAACATGAACGCCGCGAAGTACTGGTGGTCCGGTCCTTCGTCCTCCTCTTCGCCTTCTTCTTCTTCGGGCTTGTGGCGAGCCGACGCGTGGCCGCCGCCGAGATCGATCACCAGCGGGCTCTCCTCCGACCCGCGCGCCCCGACCGCGTTGCCTTCGGTGTCGTCGGCCTCTACGTAATAGGCGACCGACGCCCCCAGCGTCGCGGTGGTCGGAATCTCGGCGCCATAGTGCCCCTCCGACACCTCCGTCATCTCGCGTCCCAGGAACTCGGTCGCGCCTTCCGGGCGGTAGGCGAGGACGATCTTGTCGAACTTCAGATCGGGCGCGACGCCGACGGTGATCGAGATGGCGCTGCCTTTCTTCCCCTCGGTGACTGGCTCGTGGACCAGCCCGGTTGCGGGAGCCTCCGGCTCCCCCTCGGGCGGGGGCGCGGCGGGCGTGGCCGCGGGCGGGCTCTTCTGGGTCGCGGGCGGCTCGGTCGGCTCGGTCGGAGCGGGTGGAGGGCTCGGAGCGGCGGGCGCCGCGGCGGGTGGCGGCTGCGTGGCGGCCGGTGCCGTCGGTGCCGTCGTCGGTGCGGTCGCGCCCCCCTTGGCCTCGGCGAAGGCGTCCGTGAGCTCCGGGGTGACCAGGGCCTTGGTCAGGTTGATGGTCGGCTGGATCTCGATCGCCTTCTTGAACTGCTTGATGCCGAGATCCCGCTGCTTGAACCCAATGATGATCACGATCCCCATGTGGATGTGGGTCCGCGCGGTGATCGGGTGCTGCTCGAGGCCGGAGGTGTCAGACAGATCCAGCGCCTGCTTGAGACTTTTGCGCGCGTCCTCGTATTTATTGGCCTGATAGTCGGTGACGGCGTCCTTGTTGAGCTGGGTAATCTTGGCAACGGCATCCTCGGCCGCATTTTGGCCACGGGCCTGCACCGATACGCACAGGAGGGTGACGACGGCGGCGATGACGCGCGCCATCGAAGACTCACGCTTGGTCATGCGATGCTTGCCTCAGCGAAGAAAAAGGGAAGGCTCAAGCTGATTTGCCCCTTGTAACACGATTTTCAAAAAATCGTTTCCAGGGGGCTCGGCAGCAGAATTTCCCATGACTTCTCAGGCTTGCGCACGACTTTTCCGACGTCCTCCTTGCAACATTTCCCGATGCGCCTCTTGCGCCTTTCCGGGCGGTGGTTACCTGACTACCGGGGGTTCGCAGTATTTCCAGGAAACAGGAGGCCGACACCATGTCCGAGACGCTCGATCCGAATGATCTTCTCACGCCCAGCGACGCCGCACGCGTTCTGGGATTGTCGGCGGACTCTGTCCGCGTTCTGTCCGACAGCGGGCGGTTGGCGTCGATGCGGACGATCGGGGGGCGGCGCCTGTTTCGGCGCGGCGACGTCGATCGGCTGGCGGTCGAGCGCGCCACCCACCTCGCGGGCGGCAAGTCGATCACGAACCACCGCCCACGGGCGGCGCTCAGCGAGGCATCAGCGCCAGCGCCCAGCATGAAATGACGACCGCCAGCGCGGCCGCGCCCAGCAGGGCCTGAATCCCGGGCCGGGGCGCGCGGATCTGGGCCCGCGCCACCCCGAAGCCGACCAGGGCGCCGATCCCCAACCCGAAGAGGTGGGCATAGACGTCCGCGCCCGCGCCGACCCCCAGCATCGCGTAGAGCCCCAGGCCGGCGCCCAGGGGGACCCAGGCATAGCCACGGCGCGTGCGCAACTGCAGGCGGCGCACCACTTGAAGACCCGCGCAGAGCCCCAGCGACGCGAAGATCGCCGTCGACGAGCCAACCGACACGAAGGCCGTCCGGTGCACCGCCGCGGTGAGCAGGTTGGCCGCGGTCGCGGCGACCAGGATCAGCGCCGCCGCCAGCCCCCCGCCCAGCCAGCGCCCCGCCGCCGAGACGAAGATCAGCGCGGCCACCACGTTCCCGCACAGGTGCAGCAGATCCGCGTGCAGCGTCAGCGCCGTGACCGCCCGCCACCACTGCCCGGCGGCGATCTGCTCGGCCGACGCGGCGCCCGCGTCGAACCAGCGCGATCCGCCGGCCCGCGTTCCCGTCAGCAGGAACATGGCGCAAAAGCCGATCGCCGCCAGCGGCCCCAGCACGCTGGCTCCAACGTCGGGCGCCGGGGGCTGCGCTTCGGGGGCGCCTTCGGCGTCGAATCCCTGGAGCGCGGTCTCGGCCGCGGCGGCATCGTCGGGCTCGACCGCCAGCGAGAACTGTCCGTCGTGCGCGTCGAGCCGATACCGGATCCCCGCCGCCGCCAGCACCAGCCCCCAGTCGCCGGCCTGCGTCGGGCTGGCCGTCGTCCGCACGACGGCGCCGCCCACCAAGCTGTTGTCCAGCGCCGGATCGTCCATCTGCGGCAAGCCTAACCCGGCGTGAGCTCGGGGGCCGCTGGTTGGCCCAGCTCATCCGGCTTGACCCGGATCTCGACCGTGATAGCTTGGTCGATCCCGGAGGTGAGACGATGATCGGGAACATCGATCATTTCGTGAACCGTCAGATTCTGCTCTGGCAGGAAGAGCGGCGGATCGCGGAACGCAAGGGGCTCGAAGGCAACGGCGCGCAGCAGCCGACGATCTGCATCTCCCGTCAGTACGGCGCGCGTGGCGCGGAGATGGGTCGGCTGGTGGCCGAAAGGCTCGGCTTTCGGTTCTATTCGCAGGAGCTGATTCACGACGTCGCCGAGCAGGCCCACGTCCGCGCGCAGCTGGTCGAATCGCTCGACGAGCGGGTACGGGACGGCATCTCGGAGTGGATGTCGGGGCTCATCCGGCGCGGCGTGTTCGAGCCGAGCGACTACCTGCGGAACCTCTCCAAGGTCGTGCTGACGCTCGCGCGCCACGGCAAGGGCGTGATCGTCGGTCGGGGGGCGCATTTCCTGCTCGACGCCAAGACCACCTTGCGCGTCCGGGTCATCGCGCCGCTCGAGGTGCGCGTGGCGCGCATCGCCGGACGCGACGGTCTCACCGACGACGCCGCGCGGACCAAGATCCTGCGCATCGACGGCGAGCGGGTCGCGTTCAACAAGCAGCACTACGGCGCCGACATCGCCGACCCGGTCCACTACGACCTGGTCGTCAACGCCGGGACGCTGGGGCTCGAAGGCGCCGCCTCCGGGGTCGTGCGCACGTTTCAGGACCGCTTCGGATCGGCCTGAGTCGATCCGCCTGAAGCCGGCCCGCGGGCGATCTATTCTCCCCGCGTGGATGTGACGTTGACCTTCAGGGGCGGGACCGTCGAGGTGACGGGGCTGCCCGCGGACGGGGCCGCCCTGCCCGGCTGCCTGTGGGACGCGCGGACCGCCTGCTGGCGCGCGCCGGCCTCCGCCTACGCCGACCTGCGGCGGGCGCTCGCGCGGCAGGAGCGGGCCGTCGACGATCGCGCCCGCGGCTACGCCGAGCTGCCGGGGGGCGCGCTGGTCCGGCGGGCGCCGCGGCCATATCAAGAGGAAGCGCTCGCGGCCTGGCAAGCGGCGAAAGGCCGCGGCGTGGTGGTGTTGCCGACGGGCGCCGGCAAGACGCAGGTCGCCTGCATGGCGATCGACGACCGGCGCCGCAGCACGCTGGTGCTGGCGCCGACCCTGGATCTGGTCCGCCAGTGGTACGACGTCCTGCGCGCCACCTTCGGCGTCCCGGTCGGCGTCATCGGGGGGGGCGACTACGGCGTCGAGACGCTGACGGTGTCGACCTACGATTCGGCCTACCTGCACATGGAGCACCTCGGCGACCGGTTCGGCCTGCTGGTCTTCGACGAGTGCCACCACCTGCCGGGCCCCGCCTACGCGCTGGCGGCGCGCGCGGCGGTGGCCCCCTTTCGACTGGGTCTCACGGCGACGCCCGAGCGCGCCGACGGACGTCACGCCGACTTCGACGAGCTGTGCGGCCCGATCGTCTATCGAAAAGACATCGTCGACCTGTCGGGCGGCGACTACCTGGCGCCGTACGAGACGGTGCGCCTCGCGCTCGAGCTCGGCGAGGCGGACCGCCGCGCGCACGACGAAGCGCGCGGCGTGTACCGGGACTTCCTGGCGCGAAACGGGATCCGGATGTCGAGCCCGTCGGGCTGGTCGGATTTCATCATTCGTTCGGCGCGCAGCGAGGACGGGCGGCGGGCGATGGCGGCCTACCGGCGGCAGCGCGAGATCGCCTTCGCGGCGCCGGCCAAGCTGGACTACGTGGGCCTCCTGCTCGACCGCCACCGCGACGATCGGGTGCTGCTCTTCACCCAGGACAACGCGACGGCCACCGAGCTGTCTCGGCGGTTTCTGATCCCGATCATCACCCACGAGACCCGCGTGCGCGAGCGCAGCGAGATCCTGGCCGGCCTCGCCGACGGCGGCTACGGCGCGATCGTGACCTCCAAGGTGCTCAACGAAGGGGTCGACATCCCGGCGGCGAACGTGGCGGTGGTGGTGTCGGGGAGCGCGTCGGTGCGCGAGCACGTGCAGCGCCTGGGTCGGATCCTGCGGGCGCAGGCCGGCAAGCACGCGCTGCTCTACGAGCTTGTCACCGCGAAGACTACCGAGACCTTCACGAGCGCGCGGCGGCGCGACCACAGTGCTTACCGCTGATCTGGTGGGCGCGCGCCGGCGCGGGACCGAGCTGCGATTGCCGCCGACGGACGCCGCGCGGCGCGCGCGGATCGCGGCGCTGGCGGCCGACTTCGGCGCGGTGGCGCGCGCGCACCTGGGGGAGCCCCGCGCGGCGGTCGAAGAAGCGCTGGAGGCGGCGGCGGAGGCGGCCCAGACCGGGGCGCCGGGCGAGCGGCGCCTGGCGGACGCCGTCCGCAAGCTGGTGTGCGACGAGCTTCGCTTCGAAGAGCCGGCGCGCGAAGACGCCGTCGCGTGCCGCCGCGACAC
>CAYTTF010000222.1:0-8186 GCA_964440665.1 uncultured Myxococcales bacterium
TCCCCCAGTACGACTTTCGGCAGCACGTGCGGCGCCCCGAGACCCGTCGGGTCGAGCCCGTCCCGATCGCGATCGTCGAAGGCATCCTGGTGCTGGCGGACGAGCGCCTCCGCGCCCTCATGGACCTCAAGATCTTCGTCGACACCGACGCAGACATCCGCCTGATGCGCCGGCTCGAGCGCGATATCGAGCAGCGCGGCCGCACGTTTGCCCAGGTGCGCGAGCAGTACAACGCGACCGTCCGCCCGATGCACCTCGCGTTCGTGGAGCCGTCCAAGCGGTTCGCGGATCTCGTGATCCCCGAGGGCGGCGAGAATCGCCCCGCGCTCGACACGATCATCAGCCACCTCGCGCAGGTGGCCGCGGCAGGTTCCCCGTGACGAGAGTGCGGAGCGCGAGCGCCTCTACTTCTGGCCCGACGCGACCCAGGTCGTGCCGCCCAACACGGTGCGGCCGTCCGACGACCGCTTGGCGACTTCCGCCTTCAGCTCGGCGGCGGCCGCCGCCCGCTGCGCCGGCGTCAGATTCTCGAGCATGGAGGCGACGGGGCCCACCATCTCGCGCGCCCAGGTCCAATATTCGTCGAAGGTGTCGAAGTCGATCATCGGGAGGTCGACCGACTCGACGGCGACGTTCTTGAATCCCGCCTCGGCGAGCACGCCTTCGAGCCGCTTCGGATCGGCGTAGGCGAAGACGCCCGGCGCCCCGGGCGGCGGCTTGGGGATCCCGGCGAGCCTCATGAGGATTCCCGCGGGAAGCGACGCCCAGAGATTGCGCTCGGGCCCGGCCCAGCAGGCCACGGCAATGCGGCCCCCGGTCTTGAGCGCGTTGTGCGCGCTCCGCAGGCAGGCGAGCGCGTCGGGCATGAACATGATCCCCCACCGGCTCGTGACCGCGTCGAACGAGCTCGGTGGCTCGTCGAGCGCCTCGCCGTCGACGCAGCGGAATTCGACGTTGCGCAGGCCAGCTGCGGTGGCCTTCTCCCGCGCGAACGCCAGCATCGTCTCGACGAAGTCGGTGCCGAGCACGAACCCGCCGGGCCCCACGCGCCGCGCCGCCGCCAGGCCGGGCTCGCCAACGCCGGTCGCGATGTCGAGCACCCGCATCCCCGGACCGACGCCCGCCGCGTCGAGCATCTTCTCGCTCGCAGCGGCCGTGGACTTCGTGAAGTAGACGTCGTGCTTCTTCCATCCGGGCGCGACCCCGGTCCAGCTCTTGAGTTGCATCTCCTTGGGGCTCGGTGCTTGCGCCGTGGTGGACATTGGGCTCCTCCTCTTCCTCTTCGGGACGACTTTATCGTCTTCTCAGGCGACGCGTTCCAACTCCGCGATCACCTGCCCGGAGCCACCCATCTCCTTCGGCAGATCCTTCTGCTTGGGCAGACCGTCGCGTACGGGCAGCACCGTCTCCTGGTAGTTGACGTGCACGCCCGGCTTGAACGCAAAACCAGACGTCGTCGCCGCGTAGACGTCCATCAACCCCCACAGCGGGTGCTCGGTCATCAGGTGACCGCCGCAGGCTTTGCACCACTTCCGAAAGCTGTTGGGAGACTTGCTGAAGGTGCCGATCTGGTCGCCGCCCTTCGTCACCTCGACCGCGTCCTGCTTCCAGAGCACGAAAGCGTTGACCGGACCGGCGCTCCACGTTCGGCACGAGGCGCAGTGGCAGTACCCCATTGCCGCCGGCTCGCCGGTCACGGCGAGCTCCACGGCCCCGCAGAAACACTTCCCCTGGTGCGTCTTGTGACCTTCGCCGTGCGTCTTGTTGTTCTCGCTCATGTCGATCCTCCTTGTGCTCTGTTGTACCGATCGCGCGGCTTGCTCGAAAGGGGCGGATCCGACACAGTCAGGAGGCGTTCCGGCCAACCATGATTGACGTCACCGTCGTCCTCCTCGAGCGCGCCCTCCCCTCGACCTCCCTGGCGCCGGTCGAGATCTTCAGCATGGCGGGCGTGCTCTGGCCGATGCTGCGCGGGCAAGCGCCCGAGCCCCGGTTTCGCGTGCAAGCCGTCTCGCTCGATGGGCGCCCGACCCAGCACGCGATCCCGGTGGGGCTGCAACCCACGGGCGGGATCGCTTCCGTGCGACGCACCGATCTCATCATCGTCCCGACCGCGGAGTTCGACGCCGACGAATCGCTCCGCGCGAACGCCGCGCTCCTGCCCTGGCTGCGCCGCTGGTACACGCGTGGGGCCAGCATCGCCGGCATCTGCACCGGGGTTTCCCTGCTCGCCGAGACGGGGCTCCTCGACGGTCGGGCGGCGACCACACACTGGGCCCTCGCGGACGAGATGCGGCGGCGCTACCCGCGCGTGCGCTGGCAGCCCGAGCACTTCGTCACCGAGTCGGACCGACTGTTCTGCGGCGGCGGCGTCTACGCCGCGATCGATCTGAGCCTCTACCTCGTCGAGAAGTATTGCGGGCACGAGGTGGCCGTCGAGACCGCCAAGGCGCTGCTGCTGGAGACGCCCCGCATCTGGCAGTCGAGCTACGCGGCCGCGCCGCCCCGCTCCGCGCACGACGACGAAGGAATTCAAAAGGCGCAGACGTGGCTGTTTCAGAACTTCAAGCGCGAGGTGCGCCTCGAGGATCTGGCCGCGCGCGTGGGGATGAGCCCGCGAACCTTCGCGCGCCGCTTCACGGCGGCGACCGGCGAGGCCCCGCTCGCCTACGTGCACCGCCTGCGGATCGACGCCGCCCGCCACATGTTGGAGACGAAGCAGAAGAGCGTCGCCGAGGTCAGCGTCGCCGTCGGCTACGAGGACGTCGGTTTCTTCCGTCGGCTGTTCAAGCGCCACACCGGCGCCGCCCCCCGCGCCTACCGCGCCCGCTTCGGCCCCCGCGCCCGATCGAAAGGCTACGAGCGGGCCGACGCCTCGGTGGGTGTGAGGCTCAGGGCGTCGGTTTGACGATCGTGTTGGCGGCCAGGTTGACCGCGCCGACGTGGGCCAGCGCCCGTCCGTTCAAGGTGGTGCCGCTGTTGAGCGTGATCGTCTGATCCGCCATGATCGTGCCGGCGAAGACGCTCGACGTTCCGAGGGTGGCCGAGCTGCCGATCTGCCAGAAGATATTGGCGGCTTTCGCGCCGTTGATGAGGATGACCTGACGGCCCACGGTGGTGGTCAGCGTGGACATCGTCTGGAAGATGAACACCGCGTCGGCATCCTCCTGGGCGTCGAGCGTGAGATCCCCCGCCGAGATCGCCAGCGAGGAGGTCGACATGTAGAGGCCCGGGGTCAGCGTCAGGCCCCCCAGGTTCCCCGACACGGTGACCGCGCACAACGTCCGCGCCTTGGCGTCGTTGTACGCGGTCGCGAGATCCGCGATGCCCTGGGCCGCGGTCGGATCGCCCGGGTGCCGTGAGCCGACCACGATCCCGGGTGGGAATCCGGTGATCGCGGTGCCGGGGCTGACGCCCAGATCGCCCGAGATCACGGTGGGTCCGCCGCTGGTGACCGTCGAGCCCGCCAGCACGGCGAAGCCAGCGGCGGACCGCAGGTCGACCGGCGTCAAGCTGCAGGTCGCCGTCGTAAACGTCCAGATGTAGCTCGCGACCAGGGACTGGCCGCCGAGGTCCTTGGCCCCCGTCGTGATGGTGACCGTGTAGAGGAGGCCGAGGCCGAGCGGGGTGGACGGCGCGAAGGTCATGGTGTTGGTGCCCCCGTCGAGGCTCACCACGCCGAGCACCGGCGTCAGTCCCTGCGCGATCGTCACCGTGAGCGGCGTGAAGGTGGCCGGATCCATCGCCCGGCTGAAGGTGGCGGTGGGCCTCTCGTTGATCGAGACCCCGGTCGCGAGAGCCGGCGGGGTCGTTGCGATCACCATTGGCGGCGTGCCGCTGGGCGCGGTCGTGAAGGTCCAGGTGTAGGTCGCCGCCAGAGCGCGGCCCAGCATGTCCTTGACCGCCGTCGTGAGGGTCGCCGTGTAGACCATGCTCGGGCCGAACGCCACGGTGGGCGCGAACGTGACCGTCGTGGTGAGCGGCGCGTAGGTCACCGCTCCGGCGACGCTGGTGGTTCCTTGCTTCAAGAGGAAGGTCGTCTGGCTGAGCGTCGTGCCATCCATGGCCTCGTTGAAGGTGGCCGAGATGTGCGCGGCCAGCGGAACGTTAGTCGCCCGATTGACGGGCAAGGTCGAGATCACGATCGGACCGGCGTTGATCGGCGCGTCCGCCGCCCCGTCGATGGCGTGGGCGTCCAGGACGTTGCCGCCCCCGTCGTGCCCTGCGCCGCCCCCGTCGTGCCCTGCGCCGCCCCCGTCGTGCCCCGCCCCGCCGCCGCCCTGTCCAGCCCCGCCACCGCCGTGCCCGCCGACGCCGGCACTGGAATCGGCGCCCCCGTCGAGATCGAAATGCACCACCTGGCGCCCGCAGGCCGACAAGCAAGCGAGCAACAAAAATACGACCCTGGGGTTCGAGTGACTCATTTGGCGCTCCCGGGCTGCACGATGACGAAACGAACCACGAACTCGACGCGCCGGTTGTTTTCACGGCCTGCAGCCGTGGCGTTGGTGTCGAGCGGCTTGGACGAGCTCATGCCCTTGGATCCCAGGCGCTCCTTCGCGATGCCGTGGGCCACCAGGTAGTCCAGCACCGCCTGTGCCCGATTTTCGGACAAGGTCTGGTTGTGCTCCTCGGGGCCGGTCGAGTCGGCGTTGCCTTCGATCTGGACGCGGAAGCTCTTGTTGTCTTTGAGCGCCCGGACGACCTCGTCGAGCACGGGGAACGAGGCGTCTTCCAGCTTGGCCTGATCCCAGGCGAAGTAGAGCTTCTCTTTCAGCTCGAGCTTGTCCCGCTTGACGACCAGCCGGTCGTAATGAGGACAGCCCCAGTTTTCCATCTCCCCCGGCACGTCCGGGCAGCGATCGATGGTGTCGGGGATGCCGTCGCCGTCGCTGTCCGGGCAGGAGATCACCTGCTGGGTCTGGGTGGTGACGGCGGTCGAAGAACACACCGCCGCGTCCGGCGGCGACGGGCGCACCATGCGCGTTCCGATCTCGAAGCTCAGACCCAGCGTCAGGATCTTGGCGTCACGATCGTCGGTGCCCACGTGATCGGGCTGAATGACCTGGAGATAACGAACGAAAGGCCCGATCCAGACGGCGCGGGTCTTTCCGAAGGGCGCCTGGAGGCCGAGCGCGGCGTCGAAGCCCGGGCGATTGAGATCGCCCGTCTGAATGTCGAAGAAGTCGGCGTCGAACCAGGGGGACAGACCGTATGCGGTCTCGGCGTCGTGCGGTCGCTTGACCCGCAGACCGCCGCCGAATCCCCACACGCTCCCCGCCGCCGCGAGATCGTTGGCAGCCGGAAGAAACAGGAAGAAGGAGGTGGGTCCAACGTCTAGGTAGCGGTTGATCCCGAACAGGGCCTTGAGCGACTGGCCGCCCCCGACGTCATAGATCTGAGACTGGGGAGCCGAGAGGGGAATTGCGATCCCGGGTTCCAGCTTCAGGCTGAAATTCACGGCGTTCGCGGCTCTTGGGAGCACCAGAACAACCAGGATGATCCCAACCATGAGACCAATAGCGTTTCCTGCCACCCAGGACTTTCGGCGCATCTCCCACTCTCCCGTCCGTTTTCGTGCCGCCTGTCTATAGCCATCACTCAGCCAATGGACAGGAAGCCGATGCGGATTTCGATCCGCGACGGGATTGGTTGCCGACGATGCCAGGCGCCCGACGTCACCCCGAGCGGTGCACGTCGGGCGTCGAGCGCGCCGGTCAGGCCGCCAGGCGAACCGACTTCGGCGCCGCGACCGCCGCGACCGCCTTCTGCGGCAACGGCGTCCGGAGGTGGAGCATCGGCGCGAAAGCGGCGCGGTAGCTCCAGGCCAGGAAGATCTCCGCGGCCAGGACCGCCAGCGGCACCGGCAACCCCGAGGGCGCGAGGAACAAGTGGAAGCCGACGATGTTGATCACGATCGGCGCCAGGACGGCGAGTGCGAGCGGCACGAAGAAGCCGCTGAGGAGCAACAGACCCGCAACGACCTCCGTCGCCTTGAGGAGCGGGAACAGGTAGCCGCTGGCGAACAGCGCGCCCGCGAAGGCGGCTGCGCGCGGCGGCGCCGGGGGCGTGGGGAGAAAGTGCAGGAAGAAGTTCAGGCCGAAGACGGTGAAGACGAGGCCCAGGAAGAGGCGTGCGGCGGTCGGGATGTGTTTGCGAATGGTGTTCATGACGTTTTCCTTTCGATACCCCTCATCTTGGGTCGTTTCCCTCATGACAACTAGATCTAGACGTGGCAACATGTCGTTGCCATGACAGCAACGGATGCGCTCGATCTGAACCAGGTGAGCGCCTTCGTGCGGGTGATGGAGACCGGCAGCTTCACCGCGGCGGCGCGCGACCTGGGGCTCCCCAAGTCGTCCGTCAGCCGGCGGGTCAGCGCGCTCGAGAAGTCGCTGCGCGTCCGCCTCCTCCAACGCAGCACGCGCAAGCTGGTCTTGACGGAGGCCGGCCGCCTCTACTTCGAGCGCGCGCGTGCCGCGCTGGGCGGTCTCGCGGAGGCCAACGCCACCGTGACCGACCTCAGCCACGAGATCGCCGGGACGATCCGGTTCACCGCCGGCGGCGACAACACCGGTCTGCTCGCCAATCTGCTCGGCGAGTTCCTGGCGCTATATCCGAAGATCCAGATCGACGTGGTGCTGACGCCGCGACGGGTGGATCTGGTCGGCGAAGGTTTCGACCTGGCGCTCCGCGCGGGGCCGCTCGTCGATTCGTCGCTGGTCGCGCGGCGCCTCGGGCGGACCGAGCTCGGCCTCTTCGCCTCGCGCGCCTACCTCCGCAAGGCCGGTCACCCCGAGCGGGTGGCGGACCTGACGGGCCATCGCTTCGTCCTCTTCGGCGAGCCACACGAGCGGGACCACCTGCGCCTGACCGGCCCCGACGGTGAGCAGAACGTGACGATCCAGGGACCGCTGGTCGTGCACGACATGTCCTTCGCCGCCGACGCGATCATCGCCGGGATCGGCATCGGCCTCGTGCCCTACATGTACTTCGGGTGGCTGCTGAAGGGCGGCCTGCGAGCGGCGCGACCGGATCTCGTGCGCCTCTTGCCCGAACACGGCGTGGTCGGCGCGGAGCTCAGCCTGGTCTCGCCGCCCAAGGCTTACGAGCCGACGCGCGTGGCGTTGCTGCGCGATTTTCTGGCCGAGCGACTGAGCCCCCTCGTGAAGGCCTGCGCGCTGGCGCTGGAGGCGGAGCGGGCCACGCGGCACGCCGCGGAAGAGCGCGCGCGAAAGCAACGCGATCGGCGAACGGCCCGCGCCGCCTCGTGAGCACGTTGCCGCAGACGGGAGCGCCGGCCACCCGTCGTCAGCGCGCGCTGGCGTGCTGCGTTTCGGGCGCCACGAATCCGGCGGGCATCGCGCGGGCGTGCCACGAAACGCGCGCATCGCGAAGGACGGTGACGCAGATCGATTCGTCCGGGTGAACGTAGAGGTCGGTCTCTCCGTCCCAGTCGATCGGGGCCCCGCTCCGGCAGTCGGGTGCCGTGCCCGCGTGCTCCGGAACCCGGAGAAACGTCGCGCCCGCGATTCGCTCGACGTTCACGTGAAGAAGATCTACGGGGCCGGCCACCACCCAGCGTGGCTGCGGCGTGGAGATGTTCGCGGCCCCCCTCAGATCGGGTACTGCGGTGCGCGTCGTAGACGCCGACGCGCATCCTCCAACTGCAACCGTCAATCCTAGAAGTGCGATTCCAACCCGCCCCGAACTCCCCCGCCCCAATGTGGTCATTTGCGTCCTCCGCGGTACCGTACAACGGCAGATCACCGCAAGCCATTGTCACAGTGTCAATTCGCTGTAACTTCTAAACGTCAACGACCGCGCGGTCTCTTTGTTCCCCGCGGCGCGGGCCCATCGCTAGGACGCGGGCCCATCGCGGTGAATCGTTTTCGAGCTTGGCGGCCTGAGGCTGCGCGAGCGCTACTTCAGGTCGACCAGCTCGACTTCGAACAGCAGCGTGGCGTGGGGCGGGATGACGCCGCCGGCGCCGCGGGCGCCATAGCCGAGGCTGGGCGGGATGAGCAGCGTACGCTTGCCGCCGACGTTCATGCCGGCCACGCCTTCGTCCCACCCCTTGATCACCTGCCCCTGCCCGAGCGCGAAGGAAAACGGGCTCCGGCGATCGTGAGAGCTGTCGAACTTGGCGCCCTTGGCGCCGTCCGTCCAGAGCCAGCCCGTGTAGT
>CAYTTF010000223.1:0-8101 GCA_964440665.1 uncultured Myxococcales bacterium
ACCTTCGCGGCGATGCACGGCCTGTGGAAGTTCGACGAGGACATGGACAAGACCCTCCCGTCGCCCGCCGAGATCGAGAAGCGGCGCAAGCTCATCAACTGGCGCGACGTGCTGGTCGATCACAGGGCGCACACGGTGAAGCTGCGCCGGGCCGGCATGCGGATGGGCCTGGGTGGGATCGCCAAGGGGTACGCCGTCGATCGCTGCGCCGCGGTGATGCGCGCGGAGGGGCTGCACGACTTCATGGTGCAAGCGGGCGGGGATCTCTACGTCGCCGGGCGCAAGGGGAGGGCCAGCTGGATGGTCGGCGTCCGCGATCCGCGTGGGGGGCCGCGCGACATCATCGCGCGCATGCCCATCGAGGACCACGCGTTTTCGACGGCCGGAGATTACGAGCGCGGCTTCGTCATGAACGGCAAGCGCTATCACCACATCATCGATCCCAAGACCGGCTACCCGGCCACGGCCTCGCGCGGCGTCACGATCTTCGCGCCGAACGCGTTCCTGGCCGACGGGCTCGACGACGCGGTGTTCATCCTGGGGCCGAAAAAGGGGATGCAACTGGTCGATTCGTTCCCAGATTGCGCCACGATGATCATCGATGCCAAGAACCAGGTCTGGATGTCGAAGTCGCTTGAGGGCAAGCTGCAGCGGCTGGGTGCGCCCACGGATGGGATTTGAAGAACATGAGTGACGTCGCGATCATCGGGGGGGGAATCATGGGGTCGGCGGTCGCGTTGCGCCTGGCGCAGCGGGGGATCGAGGTGACCGTGATCGAGCGCGGCATCCCCGGCGCCGAAGCGTCGAGCGCCGCGGCCGGCATCCTCGGACCGCAGATGGAGGCGGACGGGCCCGGGCCGCTGCTCGATCTCGGGCTCAAGAGCCGGGCGCTCTATCCGGCACTGGCGGCCGAGCTGCGCGATCTCACCGGCATCGACGTCGGCTACGACCGTTCGGGGGTGCTGTCGGTCGCGCTCGACGAGGCGGGGGAGGCCGAGCTCGGGGTGCGGCGGACCTGGCAACTCGCGCGTGGGCTGCGCGTCGAGAGCCTCTCGGGCGACGCGGCCCGCGCCCGGGAGCCGGCGCTGGGCCCGGCCGTCCGCGCGGCGCTGGCGTTCGCCGACGACGCGCAGGTGAGCGCCCGCGAGCTGGCGCGCGCATTTTCGCAGGCCGCGGCCGGGGCGGGCGCCCGTTTCCTGACCGGTCGCTACGTGCGGCGGGTCCTCATCGAAAAGGGCTCCGTCGTCGGCGTCGAGCTCGACGGCGACACGCTCGGCGCGGGGGCGGTGGTGGTGGCCGCCGGAAGCTGGTCCGGCCTCGTCGAAGGGGCGGGCGTGCCGGCCAGCGTGGTGCGTCCGGCGCGCGGTCAGCTGGTCTCGATCGAGACGCGGCCGCCGCTCTTCCGCCAAGTCGTCGCGGCGCCCGGCGGCTACCTGGTGCCCCGCCGCGACGGCACCGTGCTGGCCGGCAGCACCGTCGAGATGGTCGGCTTCAAGAAACAGGTGACCGTCGGTGGGCTGGCCTCGATCCTGACGCTGGCGCACACCCTGATCCCCGCGCTCGGCGAGGCGCCGGTCACCGGTTCCTGGTCCAACTTCCGCCCGTTCACCGAGGATCACCTGCCGGTCCTTGGGTCGACCTCCGTGCGCGGCCTGGTCCTGGCGACCGGTCACTTCCGCAACGGCATCCTGCTGGCGCCGATCACCGCCTACGCCATCGCCGAGCTGGTCGCCACCGGCCGCGCCACCGTCGACCTGGCCCCCTTCTCGATCGAACGCTTCGCGCGTTAGCCGTCTTTTTCCTCGGCCGCGATGTCACCGGTCGTGATCGCGCCGGCGCCGAAGCGATCGGCGATGGCGTCGAGGGCGCGGTTCAAGGTGTCGGCGTGCGTGGGGCGCGGCGCGAACAGGCCCAGCTGGGGCGCGGCGGCGGCGATCAGGTTTTGGGCCGAGACGCCGGTGAGACGGGTGGGGCGCGCCGGCTCGCGCGCGAGCAGCGCGGCGGCCTCGCGGTACAAAGTCTGGCCGTCGTCGGTGGGCTCATCGAAGGTGGCGCGGCGGGTGACCAGCGTGAAGTCGGCGCGTTTGAGCTTGAGCTGCACGGTCCGGGCGCGCAGGCCGGCGCGGCGCAGCCGGTGCGCGACCCGCAGTGCCTGCGCGTGCACCCGAGGCCGCAGCGCCTCGACGCCGGTCAGATCTTCGTCGAAGGTCTCCTCGGCGCCGATGCTCTTGGCTTCGCGATCGGGGACGACCGGGCGCGGATCGATCGCGCAGGCCCGCTCCCACAGATCCCGGCCGCCCGGTCCGAGCCGGCGTTCCAGCGTCGCGGGATCGAGGCGCGCCAGATCGCCGATGGTCGCTATTCCCAGGACCCCGAGCTGGTGCGCGCTCTTGGGCCCGATCCCCCACAGCCGGGAGACGGGTAGGGGGGCTAAGAACGCGGCCCCGGCGCCGCTTTCGGAAGGCACCTCCAGCTGCCCGTTCGGCTTGGCGAGATCGGAGGCGATCTTGGCCACCAGCTTGACGCCCGCGATCCCGGCCGAGGCCGGCAGGCCGACCTCGTCGGCGATCCGGCGTCGCAGCCGCGCCGCGATCTCGGCGGGCGCGCCGAACAGGCTGCGCGAAGCGGTCACGTCCAGGAACGCTTCGTCGAGCGAGAGCGGCTCGCAGAGGGGGGTCACCGACTCGAGGATCTCGAACACGCGCGCGCTGGCGTCGGCGTAGGCGTCGAAGCGCGGCCGCACGACCACCGCGTCGGGCGCGAGGCGCAGCGCCCGCGCCATCGGCATCGCGCTGCGCACGCCGAAGGGGCGCACCTCGTAGGAGGCCGCCAGCACCACGCCCCGGCGCGCGTCGCCGCCGACGATGACCGGACGCCCGCGCAGAGCGGGATCGTCTCGCTGCTCGACGGAGGCGTAGAACGCGTCCATGTCGAGGTGAATCACGGCGCGCGGTGGGGCCGCCGCCGTTTCATTGGCGCTACTCGTCGGCGTCGCCACCGCTCTTCTTGCCGCTGTCGCCGCCCGAATCGCTGTCGCCGCCCGAATCGCTGTCCTCATCTGCATCGCGGTGGTGCCGGGATTTTCTACTCTTGGGTTTGGGCGGTGGTGGCGGTGGCGCCTCGTCGCCGCTGGCCTCTGACTTGGGGGCGGTGCTGCCGTAGGTGAAGGCGATGCTCGCCGTGAAGGTGAAGTACTGATCGACGGCGCCGCCGGCGGCGTCGTGCGTCGGCAGATCGGCGGCGACCGAGTGCATCGAGTACCAGTAGCGCCGCCACGTCACGCCGGCCCGCACCTCGAAGTTCGAGCTCAGCGCCAATCCGCCGCCCAGCTCCGCATCCGCGCCCTGCACGGACAGGTGCGGGAAGAACGAGGCCACGATCTGGGGGCCGGCCTGGTTGAAGACGTAGCGGTAGCCGCCGTCCAGCGTCACCGAGAATGCGTCGGTGACCATCAGCCGCAACCCGGCCCCGAACCGCGCGTAGTGGTAGATCGTGTCCGGGATCCGCAGGGCGGTCCGACTCGCGCCGTTGAACGTGAAGGCGTGCTCGCCGCCGGTCCCGGACAGATAGAAATCGTCCGCCCCCGCGAAGGGGAACCGATAACGCAATCCACCGGCAAACTCGTGCACGACGTTGCTGTAGCTGGCGCCGTTTGCGCCCGTCGAGGAGACGATGCCTTGCTCGATCTTCACGTCGAGCCCCAGATCCGCCATTGCGCCCCCGTCGAACGGCGCCACCGGAAAGAAAACCAGCTTCCCGAACACCATCGGTCCGAGCCCGAGCGTGTAGGGGAGAACCGTCGGGTTGTTGAGGAGCGATGGCTGGTAGATCGAAAGGCTCCGATTCAACCCTCCCCCCCCGACCTCGATATCGATCCAGGGTACGGACGACGACGACGGTGTGCCGCTCGCCTCGCCTTCCGGCGGCGGGGTCTCCATCTTGACTTTCGGCTTCTTGCGCGAAGGGGGGGGGGCCGCGTCGGCTTCGGGCGCGGCCTCCTCGGAGGCAGCTGCCTCGGCCTTGGGCTTGGACTTGGACTTCTTCTCGGGCACGGGCGCCTCGTCATCGGCGCCACCTTCGTCACCCGCGGTCGAATCGTCGTCCTCGGGCGCGTCGGCGACGGCCGCCTTCTGCGCCTTCTTTGCGCCACGGGGTACCTGCCCGCGGCCGATGTCGGCGCCCAGCTTGCGCCAGAAATCCCGGCCGACCTCGACCGCCAGCTTGCGCGGGTTGGCGCCCGAGAACGAGGCGTCGCCGAGCTGAGATCCCTCGCCGCCGTCGTGCACTACGATCTTCGCCCGGCGTGGGCCGACCTCGCCGGTGATGATCGCCGCCAGCCCCAGCTCCGTGGCCAGCGTCTTGAGACCGTCGTCGCTGTCGGCGTGCGCGCCCGTGCTGGCCATCGCGGCGCCCATCTCCCGCGACTTGACCAACTCGTAGCCGTGCACCTTGAGCGCCTGCATCACCGCCTTGCGGATCAGCGCCTCCTTCGCCCCTTCGAACTTTGGGATGCCGATGCGCTTGGGCGCCGCCTGGGCGCCGGTCGACCATGCTAGGACAAGCGCCGCGCAGAAAGCCCCGAACCGGATTCGCGTCATTGTGAGATCCCCATGGTGGTCAAGTCGTCCGCCAGCTCGCTTCGTCATTGCGCCGGCATGATGAGGGTTTCGGCCCACTGCTCGATGCAAGCTTGCTGGGCAGCCGGCAGGAGGGCGGGGCCGCCGGGGTAAGGCATCCCCAGGCCGCAGGTCTGAGTTCCTTTGATCTTGTCGATGAGCAGACCGGCGGCCGGGTTCGAGCCCGCTTGGAGGTACGTGGAACCGCCGCATGCCGAGAGGGCGGCCGTATTCCCGGGTGAGACCACGCCGACCAAGCGCGTTCCGATGGAGGAGTTGATCGTGAGATCAAGGCCTGCGGCCGATACATTCGCGTCGGCGGTGTCGTGGCATCCTACGCTCGCGCAATGCAATGTCACCAGGGCCGCTCCGTCCATGGTGCCGGTGCAGTTGGGACCACCCGTGCCGCCGGTGCCGGTGCCGCCGGTCGTCCCGGCCGTCCCGGGGCCGCCAGTCGTCCCGCCGCCGCCGGTGAGGAGCGACGGATCCAAGGTACCGGGGCAGCCCATTGCGCCCAGTGATGTCGCCAGGACACCCAGGAGTCCGAGCCATCCAGGGGCCCGCCGATGGAGACTTCGCGGCATGGTGTTACTTCCTTTCGAGGTGGGGGGGGACGATCAGCGCCCGGTCATGCTGCGCGCGTCTAAAAGACGTTCGAGCTCGTCGGGCGGTAGCACCTTCTTCTCCAAACAGATCTGCCGAACAGTTTTGCCAGTCTTGTGAGACTCGTGGGCGATCGCCGCGGCGGCGTCGTAGCCGATCCGCGGGTTCAGCGCCGTGACCATCGCCAGGCTCTGCTCGATGAGCTCGGCACAGCGCGTCTCGTTGGGCTCGAGCCCCTCGATGCAGCGCGAGGCGAACAGCCGGCAGCCGTTGGTCAGGATCGCGATCGCGTGCAGCAGGTTGGCGGCTATGACCGGGATCATCACGTTGAGCTCGAAGTTGCCGGCCGCGCCGCCCCAGCCGATGGTGGCGTCGTTGCCGATGACCTGCGCGCAGATCATTAGTAGCATCTCGGACATCACAGGGTTCACCTTGCCGGGCATGATCGAGCTGCCGGGTTGCAGATCGGGCAGGATGATCTCGCCGATTCCGCAGCGCGGTCCCGACCCCAGCCAGCGAATGTCGTTGGCGATCTTGGTGAGGCTGACCGCCGCCGAGCGGAGCGCGCCCGAGGCCTCGACCAGGCCGTCGCGGGCGGCCAGCGCCTCACACAGGTTGGGCGCCTGCCGCAGGCGGATCCCGATCTCGCGCGAGACGATGCCGATGACCTTGGGCGCGAAGTCGGGTTCCGAGCCGAGCCCGGTCCCGACCGCCGTGCCGCCCAGCGGCAGCTCGGACGCGGCGTCCGCCGCCGAGCGCACCCGTCGGATCGTATTGGTCAGCATCTGCGTGTAGCCGGCGAACTCCTGCCCGAGCCGGATCGGCACCGCGTCCATCAGGTGGGTCCGGCCGATCTTGACGATGTGATCGAAGGCGCTCGCCTTGGCCCCGAGCGCGCCCTCCAGCGCCTCGAGGGCCGGAATCAGATCGCGCTCCATCGCCTCGGTGGCGGCGATGTGCACGGCGGTCGGGAAGACGTCGTTCGACGACTGCCCCATGTTGACGTGGTCGTTGGGATGGACCGGCTTCTTGCTGCCGATCTGGCCGCCCAGGATCTGGATCGCCCGGTTGGCGATCACCTCGTTGGTATTCATGTTGCTGGAGGTGCCGGAGCCGGTCTGGAAGATGTCGACGATGAACTCGCCGTCGTGCCGCCCGGCGGCCACCTCGTGGGCGGCTGCGATGATGGCGTCGGCCAGCTTGGCGGGGAGCTTGCCGCTGTCGCGGTTCACCTCGGCGGCGGCTTTCTTGATGAGGCCCAGGGCCCGGATCCCCCGCCGGGGAATTCGCAGCCCGCTGACGGGGAAGTTCTCCGACGCCCGCTGCGTCTGCGCGCCGTAGAGCGCGCCCGCGGGGACCTCGACGTTGCCAAGCGAATCTGTCTCGGTGCGGCGATCGTTGGCCATGGTGCTCACGACTCCTCGAACAAGACGTCGGCGGTCAGGTCCTCGGCGCCCGCTTCGAGGCGCGCGCCCGACAGCTCCGCCGTGGTCTTGCGCAGCCGCTCCGCCAGCACCTGCGTGAACGACCACAAGAGCTTGGTCGACAGCTGCGGCTCCTTGCGGATGATCTCGTAAAAATCGCGGCGCGACAGCAGCAGCACCCGCGAGCGCTCCTCGGCGGTGGCACTGGCCGACCGCGGCTGCCGCCGATCGATGAGCGCCATCTCCCCGATGTGCGATCCCGGCTCGAGGTGGGTGATGAAGGCGTCGTTCTTGTGCAGCCGGATCTTGCCGCGCAAGAGCACGTACATCTCGTCGCCCGGCGTCCCCTCTTTGATGATCTCCTCGCCCGGCGCGTACTCGCGCACCGTGGTCACGTTGAGGAGTCGCAGGATCTCCTTGTAGATGAGGTGCCGGAAGAGCGGCATCTTGCGCAGCACGTCCACCTTGCGCGCCAGCTCGGCCGCGCGATCGTCGGCGGCGGCCGGCTGCCCCTCGACCCGCACGACGATCGCCGTGATGTTGTCGTGCCCGCCGCCGGTGTTCGCCAGATCGATGAACCGCTTGGGCAGCAGCTTGACGTCGTCGCCTTTGAGCGCCTCGATGATGCGCGCGTCGTCCAGGTAGGCGTGCAGCCCGTCCGAGCAGAGCAGGAACTGATCGCCAGGCAGGATCTCGAAGTCGATGGTGTCGCCCTGGACCGTCTCGTAGACGCCGACCGCGCGGGTGACGGCGTTCTTGTAGGCCTTGTACTGGGAGGTCTCGAAGGTCTCCTTGGTGACCCGGCCACGGCGGATGAGCTCGTTGACCAGCGAGTGGTCCTCGGTGAGCTGGACGACCTGTCCGGCGCGCAACATGTAGATCCGGCTGTCGCCGACGTGCCCGATGAAGCCGCGATCCCCCGCGATCAGCAGGGCTGAGCAGGTGGTCCCCATGCCGCGCTTCTCGGGCTCGGCCTGCCCCTTCTGATAGATGGTCTGGCCGGCGGTCTGGATGGCGTTTTCGAGCAGGGTCAGGACCTCTTGCGGCCGGACGGTCGCGTCGGCCGCGGCGAAGCGTTCGACGGGTTCGCGCCCTGCGTCGACCGCATTTCTGAATTCGTGTACTGCGAGCTGCGACGCGACCTCGCCAGACGCGTGCCCGCCCATGCCATCGGCGACCACGAAGAGCGACAATTTCTTGTCGACGAGGAAGTTATCCTCGTTTGTCTCGCGTTTCTTTCCGACGTCGGTGGCAGCCCAGAAGGATAGCTCCATGGGGGGTCTCTCCGAGTCTTCGATCGCTATCACGAAACCCATCCGGGCCGATACCGGAATCGCGTACGAATTCCGCGGGCTTGACAGTGGGAGCGACCCTCTTTAGATATGTTCCTCCCCGCGTCGGCGGGGCATGCTCGGGGATCGTCTAATGGTAGGACGCCAGACTCTGGATCTGGCTATC
>CAYTTF010000224.1:0-4721 GCA_964440665.1 uncultured Myxococcales bacterium
CTGCCGACCAGCGTGATGTCGGTGCCGTGAAGCGTGGTGACCAGCTTGGGCGCCTTGCCGGGCGTTTCGGTGGCCAGGAGCGCGCGCGCCAGATACGCGCTCGTCGCGTGGGGGAGGGCGTAGTGGGCGTGGATCAGGTCGAGCGGCTCGCGCCGCGACACCTCGACTATCTTGGAGGTCAGCGCCAGCGGGTAGAGCGTGTGGGTGAGCGGCGGGTACGCGAGCGGTACCACCGGGTGGAAGGTGATGTTGGGGCGCGTCGTGTCGAGGCGGCCGGGGACGTCGTCGCTGAACACGTGCACGGCATGGCCGCGGCCGGCCAGCGAGGTGGCGATCTCGGCGGCGATCACGCCGCTGCCGCCGAAGGTGGAGAAGCAGACCACGCCGACCCGCAATGTCTCGCGGCTCATAGATCGATCTCCTCGAGGGTGGCGGAGAACGGGCCGACCGAGGTCAAGCGATCGAAGACGGCGCGCTTCAGCGCCGCCGGACCGTGCCGGCCCGCCAGCCACGGCCAGGCGTAGACGCGTTCTTGCGGGTGGCCCCCGGGGGCGAGCGCGGCTTCGAGACGACCGAGCCGCGCCAGCGCGACCCCGTCCCGCTCCGCGAGCTTGCGCGCGTAGCGATCGGTCAGGCGGCCGAGCGCGCGCGCGACACCGGCGCGGGTGCGCTCGGCGGCGCGCGCGAGATTCTTGTCGGCGGGGAGGGCGGCGGCGATGGCGTCGGCGATCTCGGCGACCCTGGGCGCGATCTCGTTGTGCGCGCGGGCGGCCAGCGCGGCCGGATCTGGCGCGCCGGGCGGACGCGCGGCGCGGAGCCCCGCCACGAGCTCGCCCCGCGGGCGTGCCAGATCGTCCGGCGTGAGCGACAGCTCGGCCAAGAGGCGGCGGCTGTGGGCGTCGAAACAGCGAAACCGCGCGCGCGGGACGATCAGCGGCAGCTCCAGATGGAAATGCTCGTAGACCGGCCCGAGCTGCGCGAAGTAGCTCACCTCGGCCGGGCCCCCGACGTAGGCCGCGGTGGGCAGCAGCGTGTCCTGGACGATCGGACGGAGCAGCGCCGAGGTCGAGAATCGGAGCGGATCGCGGGCGAGCGCCTCGGTGACCGCATCGCCGGGCACGATCTCGTCGCAGCCGGAGAGCGCCCAGCTGTCGTCGGTCCTTAGGCCGCCCGGGGGTTGCCGCGCCAGCCGGAAGCGCGGCCCGGTCGCCGAGGCGCGGTGAAAGAAGACCAGCGCGCAGCCCGGTCGCGCGGGGATCTGTTCGTCGAATCCGGCGGCGTCGAGCGCGGCGCGCCGCTCTTCGAGGCGCCGTTCGATCGCCTGGGCGTCGTCGATCGCCGCTCGGTAGATGGGCGCGGCCAGCGTCGCGATGGGCGCCACCCGCGGGTCGAGGATCAGCAGACCCTCTTCGGCGAATAGCGCGCCCAGCAGGCCGGCGAACGCGGCCGCCAACGTCTGCCCGGGCCGGTAGTGCGCGCGCAGCAGCGCCAGCGTCTCGGTGGCCGCCGGCGATGGGCGCAGCGCCTCCGCGAGCGTCTCCAGGAGATCGGCCACCTCCGGGCCGAGACGCCGCTGGGCCACCGACACGCGCGCTTCGGCCTCGTCGCGCAGGGTGAGCGTCAGCGGCGCGCCGTTGGCGCTCGCCACGGTCGAGGCCGCGATCTCGGCGAAGTCGTGGTCCTCGGTCTGCAGCCAAAAAAGAGGCACCGTTCGCACGCCCGACTCGGCCTCGAGCGCGCGGGCCACGGCGACCGCCGAGGCGGCCTTGTAGTACGAATACAGCGGTCCCAGAAAAAGCCCGACCTGCTGGCCGGTGGCGACCACCGCGGTGTCACCGGCGCAGAGCGCCTCCAGGTTGGCCGCGCGCGCGGGGCTCGCCGGCAGCGCCGCCTGCTGCGCGCGAAGGACCGCCGCCAGCTCCGGCGCGATCCGCCGCGTTGCCGCGGCCCGCGTGCGGGCGATTCGTTCCTTGGGCGCCCGGAAGTCGAGTGCTATGAACGCGCGCGCGTCCGCCTCGCCCGCGAGGTATGAGCTTGAGAATGGGCGACCCACCGGACGCATCAACTATACTCCGACGCCACCGCCCGATGCCGCCACGTCTCGTCGTGCTCACCCTCACCTTCGTCACCGCCGTTTCCGCCAGCGCCAGCGCGGCTGGTCCGCCACCGCAGCCGAACGCGGCCCAGATCGCGCTCGGCCTGCGCAAGCTGGGCGTGGTCGGCAGCGTGCTCTACATTGCCGCCCACCCGGACGACGAGAACACGGCGCTGCTCGCCTACCTCGCCAACGGCGCGCTGGTCCGCGCCGGGTACCTGTCGGTCACCCGCGGCGACGGCGGCCAGAACCTGATCGGCTCCGAGCAGGGGCCGGAGCTGGGCCTCATCCGCACGCAGGAGCTAATGGCCGCGCGGCGCATCGACGGGGCCGAGCAGTTCTTCACCCGCGCGCGCGACTTCGGTTTTTCGAAGAGTCCCGAGGAGACGCTGCGGATCTGGGGGAAGGAGGCGGTGCTGGCCGACATGGTGACGGTGATCCGGCGTTTTCGGCCCGACCTCATCGTCACACGCTTCTCGCCCGGGCCGGCCGATACGCACGGCCACCACACGGCATCGGCGATCCTGGCGATGGAGGCGTTTCGCGCCGCCGCCGATCCCCACTTCCACGCCGAGGAGCTGACCGGTGGCGTGACGCCCTGGCAAGCGGGGCGTCTGCTGTGGAATCGATCGTCCTGGAACATCAAGCCGGGGGAGGATCTGTCGGGGGAGATCAAGCTGGATGTGGGCGGCTACAACCCGCTGCTCGGCGTCTCATACGGTGAGATGGCGGCCGACAGCCGCAGCATGCACAAGAGCCAGGGGTTCGGCGTCGCGCGGTCGCGCGCACCGACCATCGAGTACTTCAAGGCGCTCGCCGAGGTGGGACCCCCACCGAAGAAGACCGCCGGGGGTCTCTTCGACGGTGTCGATCTTTCGTGGGCGCGCATCGGCGGCGGCGCGCGGATTCGCCCCCTCGTCGACAAGCTGGTGGCGAAGTTCGATCCCGCCGCCCCCTCGGCGTCGATCGCCGGCCTGCTGGCGCTCGACGCCGCCCTCGACACCGTCGCCGATGCCGGCTGGCGCGCACTCAAGAGGCGAGAGGTCCGGGAGCTCCTGCTGGCCTGCGCGGGCATTTTCGCCGAGGCGACCGCCCCCGATTTCCGCGCGGCGCCGGGGACGGAGATCGAGATCGCCGCCAGCGCCGTCGGTCGCTCGCCGGTGCCGGTTCAGCTGGAAGAGGTGCGGTTTCCGTTCGCGGCCGGCGCCGACAAGGTCGTGCACGCGCTCGTCGCGCCCAAGGGCGGGGGCGCGGCGACGGCGTTCGAGATCAAGCGCAGCGTGCGTCTTCCCGCCGATCTGGCGCCGTCGACCCCGTACTGGCTGGAGACACCGCCGGAGGCGGGGCTCTACCGCATCGCCGATCCGGCGCTGGTCGGCGCGCCCGAAGCGCCGTCGAAGCTGGAGGTCGATTTCACCTTCGCGGTCGCAGGCAAGAAGCTCACCGTCGTGCGGCCGGTGGCGTACAAGTGGACCGATCCGGTGATGGGGGAGCGCCTCCGGCCGCTGGAGGTGACGCCGCTGGTCTCGGTCGCCCCCGACACAGCCGTGATTTTATTTCCGGGTGGGGCGGCCAAGACGCTGGGTGTGCGGCTTTTGGCCGGCGCACCCTCGGTCACCGGCACGCTGCGCTTCGAAACGCCGCCGGGCTGGTCGGTCACGCCGCCGAGCGTTCCGTTTTCACTGGCCGCCAAAGGGAGCGAAGCGACCTTCAGCTTTCAGGTCGCCGCGGCTGGGAAGAACGGGCCCGTCGCCGCGGGCACGCTGCGGGTGGTCGCCGACGTCGACGGCCGGCACCTCTGCCGCGAGGTGGTGCGGACCGAGCATGCGCACATCCCGATCCAGACGCTGCTGCTGGACGCGGACGTGCGCCTGGTTCCGATCGATCTGCAGACGGGCGGCAAGAAGGTCGGCTACTTTCCGGGGCCGGGGGACGAGGTGCCGGCCGCGCTCCGTGGCGTCGGTTACGACGTCACGCTGCTGGGCGACGAGGCGCTCGCCGCGGGGGCCGGCGCGCTCGCCCGTTTCGACGCGATCGTGATCGGCGTGCGCGCGTTCAACACCAGCGAGCGGCTGCGCGCCGCGCACGCGACTCTGATGGCCTACGTCGAGGCTGGCGGCGTGCTGGTCGGCCAGTACAACACCAACAACCGCTTCGCGCCGCTGGCGACGCCGATCGGCCCCTGGCCCTTCGACATCAGCCAAAAACGCGTCACCGACGAGACCGCGGCGGTCACCTTCGCGTCGCCCAAGCACCCGGCGCTCACGACGCCCAACGCCCTCGTGCCGCAGGACTTCGACGGCTGGGTGCAGGAGCGCGGCCTCTACTTCCCCGACAAGTGGGACCCGAAGTACGAGACGCCGCTGTCGATGCACGATCCCGGCGAGGCGCCCCTTTTCGGCGGCCTGCTCTGGGCGCGCGCCGGCAAGGGGACCTTCGTCTACACGGGCCTGGCGTTCTTCCGACAGCTTCCGGCCGGCGTGCCGGGCGCGTTTCGCCTGTTCGCGAACCTCCTGGCCGGAGGCGCGGGACGACATGCGCGATGACGGCGCCGGCGCGGCTGGAGCCGGCGGGGGCGCGGCGGGCGCGGCGGGTTCGGCGGGCGCGGCGGGTTCGGCGGGTTCGG